>JBEKGP010000054.1:0-14786 GCA_050012735.1 Candidatus Dormibacteria bacterium | reverse complement strand
GGCCTCTCCAAGAAAGAGATCATCCGCTGCCTCAAGCGCTACGTCGCACGCGAGGTCTTCCGCGCCCTGGTCGCCAAGACCGAACTCGCCCGGGCAGCTTGACAAACCATAGAAGCATCAAGGGATACTCGGGTTGTCGACGCTCGATGATCCCGAAAAGGGGGGGTAGAGTAGACGACTGGTTTGGCGTCGGCCGCCCCAGCCGCCCCTCATCAAACCGTGCATGCGATTCTCCCGCACACGGCTTTCCGACGGTGTTCACGTAGTCGCTGTCGCAGGTGCGCCATAACGGATTCCCCCACCGAGCTGATGCACGCCAAGTCTGAGATACCAGTCATGGTCGTGTTGCGAGCCCCAGCGCCGTCCAGACCGTCCCCGCTTCTTGCTGTCGAAGAGGGCAAGCCGTTCGTGGACGTGTCGATCGATTTGGGCGAACTTGTGGGTGGAGTTGCCATACCGGAAGTATTGGCCCCAGCCGCGCAGAACCGGGTTGAGCTCCTCCACAATGTCCGCCATCGGGCGTTTCAGCTTGTGCCGCGGTGCCGTGGTCTCTCGAATCCGTTGCCGGATCGAGGACATGGCCCGTGCCGACGGCCAACGCTGACAGTAGCGCCGCTGCCACCGCCACGACATCACCATGCGGACATGAAACCCCAGGAAGTCGAAGCCAGTGCGCCCATCGCCCAGGTACACCAACCGAGTCTTCTCGGGGTGCAGGGTCAGGTGTAATCCGGCTGCCCGTCGCTGGAGCCACCCCAGAGCCGCCTCCGCATCGGCTTGCGTCCGACACAGGACCACTCCATCGTCCGCATAGCGGACGAAAGTGCCGAGATGCCCCGCTTCCTTCTCCCACAACGCGTCGAGCACATGGCCGTAGACATTGCTGAGCAACGGCGAGATCGTTCCCCCTTGTGGGATCCCGGTCGCAGAGGAGACCCGACGGCCATCCTCCATCGCCCCTGCCTTGAGCATCAGCCTCACCAGCCGCAGCACCCTTCTGTCGCTGATCCGCCTCGCCACCAGCCTCAAGAGAAGCTGATGATCGAGACTGCCGAAGAAGTCGGCGAAGTCGATCTCGACGATCCATCGCTTGCCGGCATTGACCTCGGTGCGGATCCGCTCCATCGCTTGATGGGCGTTCCGTCGCGGCCGAAAGCCGTAGGAGCAGTCGCGGAAGCTGGCCTCGAAGATCGGCTCGAGCACCAGTCGCACCGCCGTCTGCACCACGCGATCCCGCACCCGGGGAATGCCGAGCGGACGCCGCTCGGCCGGTTTCCCTGGCTTGGGTATGTGGACACGCCGTACCGGCTGCGGACGGTAGCGACCGTCCACCAGCAGATCGCGGAGTTCCGCCAGCATCCGCTCCTCACCGAGAGCGACGACCGCCTCGATGGTCTCGCCGTCGATGCCAGCGGCGCCCCTGTTGCGTTTGACCCGTTGCCAGGCCTCCCGCAGGGTGTGGGGTTGAGCTATCCGGTCGTAGAGAGCATGGAACCTCCGTGTGGGCGACTGCTTTGCGGCCACGTAGAGCGCATGCTGGAGTGCGCGGGCTTTGTCGGTGGGGTGGTTGGCCTTCGCCATGCCCTCACCCGCCCCTCACAGGATGCGCATCACCGAAGTGCGGGTCCTTCCCTACGCCGGGTTCTGCTGTCCCGACGATCATCGGTACTATGACCCGCTCCGACTCCCTCCGCACTGCCCCGGCCTTCGGTATGGCCTTATACCGGGACGAGCTTCCGCGGCGATCGACACGCCGCCGGGTGCGGGAGGGCCTCCCCAGTTGACCGATCAGCCTTCCCCGCATGCTGTCGCCTCTACGCCGGAGCGATTCCGGGATGCTCCAGAATCCAAATCCCGGACTGCGGCCTTCGCCCAAAAGTGCCAGGCTCGGCTCGCTCATACCCTCACGGGTCACCTTTTCGACGCGGCAGCGTTCACGTGATGTTGCGGCCTGCGGGTTTGCTTCTTCTCGCTTCGACGCCCACTTCTCAATGAACGCCGGAGATTGACTACCCGGCTCCTCTGGCGGCTTGCCGGTGCGGGACTTCCACCTGCTGGTTGATCGGCCCTTGGCTGGGCGCGCCACTTTCAAGATGAAGGGTACCAAGCGAGCACGGCCGGTGGTGACGGCGGACGGCGATGGGGTGGTTTCTCACGCCGGCAGCTATCTGCTGATTGAGCTGGCCGACCGCGTCGGGCTGACCGCGGCGCTCTCTCGGGAGTTCGCGTGCCTGCAGCGGCGTCGGCGCGCCCATGACCCCGGGGAGGTGCTGCGTGATCTCGCCGTCAGCATCGCCGACGGCGGAGACTGCCTCTCCGACCTGACCGTCCTGCACAACCAGCCGGACCTCTTCGGGGAAGTGGCCTCGATCCCCACCGCCTGGCGTGTGATCGATGCGCTCGCCACCGACCTCGACCTCGCTCCGGTTCGCCGGGCCCGGGCCCAGGCTCGGGCTCACGCTTGGAAGCATGGCGTCCGTCCGGATCACGTCACCCTCGACTTCGACGCCATCCTGGTCACCGCCCACTCGGACAAGCAGGGCGCCGCCGGGACGTACAAGCGCGGCTTCGGCTTCCATCCGCTGCTCTGCAGCGTCGGCGAGACCGACGAGATCCTCGCCGGGCTGCTCCGTCCCGGCAATGCCGGCGCCAACCATGCCGGCGATCACATCCGGGTCCTCGACGCCGCGCTCGAGCAGCTCCCGCCGCGGGCTGAGAGCGATCCCCCGATGCTGGCCCGTGCGGACTCCGCCGGCGCCACCCACGACTTCCTCGATGCCCTGCGGGAGCGCGGCCTGCTCTACTCGGTCGGCTTCGACCTCACCGAGCCGGTTCGGGAGGCCGTGCTTGCGGTTTCCCCGGACACCTGGGTGCCCGCGATCACCCAGGACGGCGACCTCCGTGACGGTGCCGCCGTCTGCGAGCTGCACGATCTCGACCTCAGCGCCTGGCCCACCGCCACTCGGGCCATCTGCCGGCGGGAGCGGCCCCATCCCGGCGCTCAGCTCTCCTTCACCGACCACGACGGGTTTCGCTTTCAGGTGTTCATCACCGACCAGGCGGACACCGATCTGGCGGCGCTGGAGGCGCGTCACCGCGCCCACGCCCGGGTCGAGGACCGCATCCGCTGCGGCAAGGCGTCGGGGCTGCGCAACCTGCCCTTCCGCGACTTCGCGGCCAACGAGGTCTGGCTCGAGCTGGTGCTCGTCGCCCAGGACCTGGTCGCCTGGACACAGCGCCTCTGCCTCACCGGCGAGGCCGCCCATTGGGAACCGAAGCGCCTCCGCTACTGCCTCTTCCACGTCGCTGCCCGCCTCGCGCGGAGCGGGCGACGGCTGTACCTGCGTCTGCAGCGCTGCTGGCCCTGGGCGGGGCTGCTGGGCTCGGCGTTCGAGCGACTGCGCGCCCTCCCCGCCGCCTGACACCTGTTCCGCACCGAGACCAACGCCGAATTCTTCGGCGACCCCACCAGTGGCTATGGTCTCCGCCCGCACCGCCGTTAACCCGTCGTGGACGCACCCGACCACGCCGATCCTCGTCATCGGCACGCCTGGCTCTCCCCATACATGCCGGTGATCGCCTCCGATCCGTCATCAACCGCTGTTGGCGGCCCTTACTGAAAGATCGAGGCTAGAGCCGAAGGTCCTTTTGGTTCAAAAGTGGCGACCTCCGGTGGCCGCGGGGCTGGCGGCCTTCGCCGCCGTCGCATCCCTGCTGCGGGGACCGCGCTACACCCACCCCGCGTCCGCGGACGAGGCACCCCTCTCCATCACCTGAGTCGGTTCTGTCTGACCCACCCCATGCGGATGGAGACCGCCGACTACCGTGGATGGCGTGCAGAGGGGTTCCCTGAGTTCAAAACCGGAGCCGACGGGGAGATTCGAACTCCCAACCTACGGTTTACAAAACCGCCGCTCCACCGTTGAGCTACGTCGGCCAGGTAGGCGCGCTGTCTGGCGGCGACGCCCGGGCGATTATCTAGGGTAGTCGACCGCCGCGGGGCGCAGGAGGGTTCGGCCCGCCAGCGTCTCCGCGCCGGATCGCCTCGAGCTGGCGGCGGACCTCGGGGTCGATGCGACTCTCCAGACGATCCGAGACCGCTCCCTTCTCGTCGCGCCGCCGGATCTCCCCGGAGCGCTCCCCCTCCGCCCGCTCCACCTCGGCCTGGAGGGCTCGGGAGCCCATGGTCGGCACGCCCATCCCCCGGACCAGGTCGCGCTGGAGATGGTCGTCGGTGGCGAGGATCATCTCGAGGACCGTCCCGCGCCGGGAGGCCTCGTACATGAGGCGCTCGATGACGTGGTCGGCGCTCTCGTGAGCGTTGCCGTAGCGGATCTCGACGCCCTCGACGATCTCCCGGTCGATGCTCCGCGCCGAACGGTGGCGGGCGTCGAAGACGACCAGGACCCCGTTGCCGGTGGTCGCCCGATACTCGGCGAGCCGGGTGACCAGGCGCCGGCGTGCCTCCTCCAGGCTCTCAGTGCGCATCGCCCTGGCAAGCTCAGGCCACGCGTGCAGGATGTTGTACCCGTCGACGACCACCCGGCTCATCGGGACGCGAAGCCCCGCTGGCGGAACGCCTCGTAGAGGATGGTGGCACCCGCCGCCGCCGCGTTGAGGGAGGCCACCCGGCCCACCATGGGCAGCGAGACAAGGCGGTCGCAGCTCCGGCGGGTGAGCTGGCGCAACCCCTCCCCCTCCCCGCCGATGACGATCGCCGTGGGCTCCCGATAGTCGACGAGGTCGTAGCGCACATCGGCTTCGGCGGCCAGGCCGACGCGCCAGATCCCGGCCTCCCCGATCTTGGCCAGAGCCTGGGCGAGGTTGGGGACGCTGAGGAAGGGGAGGTGCTCGCTGGCGCCCGCCGATGCCTTGACCGCGGCGGGGGTCAGCCCGGCGGCCCGGTGCGCCGGCACGATCACGGCGTCGGCGCCAACCGCCTCGGCGCTCCGGATCAGGGCGCCGACATTCTGCGGGTCCTGGATCCCATCCAGGAGCAGCAGAAGCGCCGGTGGCCGGCAGCTCTCGAGGATGTCCTCCAGCCGCTGCGGCGGCCTTCCGTGGAAGTAGCCGGCCACCCCCTGGTGATGCTCGGTGTGGGTGATGTCGTCGAGCCGGCTGCGCGCCGCCATCTCGATGGGGATTCCCCTCTCGCCGGCGAGCTCCATGATCTCCCGGAGCCGGGGCTCGTCTCCGAGCCCCTCGGCGACGACCAGCTTGCGGGCAGCGCGCCCTGCCCGAAGTGCCTCGCGCACCGGGTTGCGCCCGTAGAGAATGTCCACCTGAGAAATCCCGCCTCGGAAACGACTCTCAGGCGCGCTTCCAGCGCTGTCCCTGAGCGGTGTCCTCGACCATGATGCCGCGCTCGAGAAGGTGCGCGCGAAGCCTGTCGGATTCGGCGAAGTCCCGAGCGGCACGGGCCGCGACCCTCCCGGCGAGCAGCTCCTCGTCCTCGGGATCGAGAACCGACGCGACCCGCTCCCGATCGACGAGGGGCAGCACCCCGAGGACGGCATCCGCCTCCTCGACGAGGTCGATCAGCTGCTGCTTCACCGCCGCCGACGGGGTGACGGCACCGAGCAACCGGTTGAGGTCCCGGATAGCGCCGAAGAGATGTCCCACCGCCTTCGGCACGTTGAGGTCGTCGTCCATGGCCTGGGCAAAGGCGTCGGCGGCGGCCCTGGCCCGCGTCCCGATCTCCTCGCCGCCGCTGCCGGTCGCGAGGCCCGCCACCCGGTCACGGAACTCGGTCAGCCGGCCCACCGCCTCGTCAGCGGCCCGGAGGGGCGCCTCGTCCCAATCGAGGGTGCGGCGGTAATGGGCGCCGGTGATGAGCAGGTAGCGGATCGTCGAGGGGCGATAGCCCGCCTCCAGCAGGTCAGGAACGGTCCGGAAGTTGCCGAAGCGCTTGGCCATCTTCTCCTTGCCGATGGTCAGGTGCTCAGCGTGGGACCAGATCCGAACGAACGGCTTCCCGGTCGCCGCCTCGGACTGGGCGATCTCGTTCTCGTGGTGGGGGAAGATGTTGTCGACCCCGCCGCAGTGAATGTCCAGGCTCTCGCCGAGCAGGGCCATGCTCATCGCGGAGCACTCGATGTGCCAGCCAGGGCGGCCCCGGCCCAGGCGGGTGTCCCAGCCGATGTCGTCCGGCCCGACCGTCTTCCAGAGGGCGAAGTCGCGGGCGTTCTCCTTGGTGTAGTCGTCGTCATCCACCCGCCCACTCATCCCGGCCACCAGCCCGGCGGCGGGCATGCCGGAGAGCCGCCCGTAGCTCGGAAAGCCGGCGATGCGAAAGTAGATGCCTCCCTCGCTCCTGTAGGTGACCCCCTTAGCCTCCAGGCGCTCGATCAGGCTCACCATCTGCTCGATGTACCGGGTGGCCCGCGGGTAGTGGTGGGCGCGGCGGATGCCCAGGGTGTCGACGTCGGCGAAGAAGCGCTCGATCCAGGGGGCGGTCTCGTCCGCCAGCCCCTGATGGTGCTCGGTGGCGTTGTTGATCAGCCGGTCGTCCACGTCGGTCAGGTTCATGACGTGGGTGACCCGCGGGAAGCTGCGCTCGAGCCATCGGCGCAGGACGTCCTCGAAGAGGAAGGTGCGGAAGTTCCCAATGTGGGCACGGTTCCAGACCGTCGGGCCACAGGTGTAGAGGCGCACGTGGCCCGGCTCCAGGGGCGTGACCGTCTGGAGCCGGCGGGTGAGGGTGTCGTGGAGGCGAAGAGGCACGGGCGATCAAGGATATCCGTGCGAGCGGGTGGTCGCGCCGATCCGCTAGGTTGTCCCCCGTGAGCGTCGACGATCAGGGAGGCGTGCTCCGCGCCACAAGCATTACTCCGGGCGTGCAGACCCTGGTCTTCGAGACCAGCCGGCTGGTCCGGCTGGGCGACGCCGACGAGCACGGCCGTCTGCGGCTCGACGCCCTGGCCCGCCACCTCCAGGACGTGGCGACCGACCACAGCGTGGACTCGGGGATGATCGCGGAGCCGGTCGCCTGGGTGGTGCGGCGGGCAGCCATCGCGATCGAGCGGTGGCCGCGCTACCTCGAGCGGGTCTCGTACCTCACCTTCTGCAGCGGCACCGGCCCACGCTGGGCGGAGCGCCGGACGTCGGTGCGCGGCAGCAGGGGCGGCCGGCTGGAGGCGGCGGTGCTGTGGGCGGCGGTGGATGAGGCGAGCGGGCGGCTGACGCGCCTGCCGGACCTCTTCTACGAGGTGTGGGGGGATGGGGGTGGACGACGCGTGTCGGGGCATCTCTCCCATCCGGGGCCACCCGCCACCGCCGCAGCCCGCCCCTGGGCGACCCGCGCCAGCGACCTGGACGTCATGGGCCACGTCAACAACGCGGCGTACTGGGAGGCCGTGGAGGACGAATTGGCCCGCCGCCTGCCCGGCCGCCTTCCCGTGGCGGCCGAATGCGAACACCGCCACCCGATGGACCTCGGCGATCAGGTCAGGGTGGTGTCCGAAGTGGAGGGCGAGATGCTGCGCCTGTGGCTGGTCGGCGACGGCGGGGTCCATTTCTCGGCGATCGTCACCACGGAACCCCCCGACTAGCGATCGCGGCTCTGAGCGCCGATACCGGCGCCAGAGGCCCCCGGCGACCGGTCAGTCGACCTCGAGAAGCACGACCGCGGAGGCCAGTATGCCCTCACCGCGACCGGCAGCCCCGAGCCCATCGCCGCTCGTCGCGGTGACGGTGACGGTGCCGGGCGGGGTGGAGAGCGCCGCGGACATCGCCTCCCCCATGGCGGCGAAGAACGGTGCCAGGCGCGGCCGGGCACAGACCAGGGCCACCTCCGCGCTCGTCACCCGGGCACCCGCCTGCGCCAGCTTGGCGGCCACCAGGCCCAGGAACTCACGGCCACTAACCCCGCGCCAGCGCTCTGCGCCGGAGGGGAAGTGGTCACCCATGGTTCCCAGGGCCGCCGCACCGAGGCAGGCGTCGGCGAGGGCGTGGGCCGCCGCGTCGCCGTCGGAGTGACCGACGAGCCCCAGATCCGACGGCACCGGCACGCAGCCGAGCATCAGCGGCCGCCCCGGCTCCAGGCGGTGGGCGTCGAGCCCGTGCCCGATCCGAAGAGTCATCGACTACCACTCCCCTGCAGCTCACCGCGAAGCCAGACGAGATCATCCGGGTGGGTGATCTTGCGGTTGCCGACCTCGCCCGGGACGACTGCCACCGGCTCTCCCAGCCACTCCACCAGCAGGCAGTCGTCCGACGCGTCCAGCTCGGGCTGGACGTCGTGAGCCCGGCGCAGCACGGGGGCGGCGAAAGCCTGGGGGGTCTGAACCGCGACCAGCGCGGCGCGGGGCAGGGTCTCGACGACCATCCCCCCCTCCACCCGCTTGATGGTGTCGACGCAGGGGATGGCCGCGGTGGCGGCTCCGTGGACGCGGGCGGCGGCGATGACGGCCTCGATCAGCTCCGGGGACACCAGGGGTCGCGCCGCGTCATGGACCACCACGATCTCGGCGTCGCCGACCTCGGCCAGCCCAGCTGCCACCGAGTCACGGCGGCGCGCGCCACCGGGCACGCACCGGACCCCGGAGAGGCCGAGAGCGCGGGCGGCGTCAAAGATCTCGGCGTGACGAGCCGCGGGACAGACCACGATGACAGCGTCCACCGCGCCCACGGCGGCGATCCGCTCGAGGACGTGCACGATGAGAGGGCGTCCTCCGGCGTCGGCCCAGACCTTGTCGGTCCCGGCTCTCTCGCCGCGCCCCGCCGCCGGCACGATGATCGCGACGCTCAGCGGCTGCCCGCCCGTGTGGGGCGCGGTGTCGGCCGGGGCCGCCCTTCCCCCGCCGGCCGTGCCTCGGTGGCGACGGTCGCGAAGATCATCCGCCCGGCGGGGGTCTGCAGCACGGAGGTGACGGTAACGTGTACCTGGCGATCGAGGTGTTCGCGACCTCCTTCGACGACCACCATGGTGCCGTCCTCCAGGTAGCCGACGCCCTGGTGCAGCTCCTTCCCCTCCTTGACGATGGTGAGATCGAGCCCCTCGCCGGAGCTGGCGATCGGCTTGAGGGCGTTGACGAGGTCGTTGAGGTTGAGCACGCGGACGCCCTGGACGGAAGCCAGCCGGTTCAGGTTGAAATCGTTGGTCATCAGGGCGGCTCCGCGGGCCTTGGCCAGCTTGACGAGCTTGGCGTCGACCTCCGGTGTGCCCGGGAAGTCCTCGTCCACGACCTCGTAGGCGACGTGGACCTGCCGCTTCAGCTCCTCCACCACCGCCAGCCCCCGGCGGCCGCGCGAGCGACGCAGAGCGTCGCCCGAGTCGGCGACCCTCTGCAGCTCCTCGAGGACAAAACCGGCCACCAGCAGACGGCCCTGGATGAAGCCGGTGGCGGCGACATCACCGATCCGCCCGTCGATGAGCACGGAGGTGTCCACGACGATGGGGGCTCCGTCTTGCGCGGCCGGATCGTCGGTGGCATGGGCCGGGGTCGCAGAGCGGTGCATCGCCTCGGCGAAGGCGTCGCGCCGCCGGGTGCCGGTGCGGATGCCGACGTAGACGAGACAGCACGCCAGGCAACCGGAGATGACGAAGCCGATCCCCCAGGGGAGGGGGAGGAGGAGGACGGCGACCAGAGCGCTGATCACGAGGCCTGTCGTGCCCCCTGCGACGGCCGCCACCAGCTGGCCGGCCGGCGCCGTGTCGAGAATGTTCTCCAGCCAGAGGAAGGGCTCGACGGTGAGCAGCGGCGCCGCCAGAGCCAGGGCGGCCGCCCCCGCAACCCCGGTGCCGAGGAGCACCGCCAGCACCGCGCCGTCGGCATCGACGAGAGCTGTGTGGCCAAACGCCTGCTGGGCGAGGTACCCGCCGTACAGCACCCCGACGACCATCCCCACCACGGCCCCGACCAGACGAGCCAGGGTGCGGGCATGTCGGACCCCCGGGGTCGGCGGAACGATCATTGGCCGATTGAAACACAGGCCGGGGACGGCCGCCCGCGATTGGCGCTCCTCGTCACGCGACGGTTTCAGGCGCCTCGAGCATCCAGCTTGGCATCCTGCGGGCCGGGCGCGGGCGCCCCGGCAGGGTCACCAGCAGCCGGGCGGCACCCTGGAGGTCGCTCACCGGGTGGCACTCCATTGAGGGGGGAGCCTGCTCCTCCTGCCCAGCCGGGATCACGGCGCGGCGAATACCGAGTGCCGCCGCCTCGGCGAGACGCGCTTCGAGACAGCGTACCCGGCGGACCTCCCCGCCCAGCCCCACCTCTCCGATGGCGACGGTGCCCGGATCCCATCCCGCGTTGGTCTCCGCACCCCAAACGGCGAGGGCCGCGGCCAGGTCGACGCCCGGCTCGACCAGCCTCACCCCACCGGCGCAGTTGAGGAAGACGTCGCGCTCGCCCAGGGGCAGCCGCGCCCGCCTCTGGAGGACAGCGACCAGCAGGTTGAGCCGGGCCGGGTCAAACCCCCAGGCGGTGCGCCGGGTCATGGCGTGGCCGACCGGCACGGTCAGCGCCTGCACCTCCACCACCAGAGCCCGGGAGCCCTCGGAGGTCACGGTGAGGACATTGCCCGGGATGCTCAGGCTCTGCTCGTCGAGGAAGGCGCGCCCGGCGCTGCCGATCTCCAGCATCCCGCCCTCGGCGAGGCGGAAGAGGCCCAGCTCGGAAGCGGGGCCGAAGCGGTTCTTGAGGCCGCGGAGGAGACGGTTTTCCCCGTGGCGGTCGCCCTCCAGGAAGAGGACGACGTCGACCATGTGCTCCAGCGTCCGGGGGCCGGCGATGGCGCCGTCCTTGGTGACGTGACCGATCAGGAGGATGGGCACGCCACTCTCCTTTGCGCACTCCATCAGCCGGGCCACCGCCGCTCGAACCTGGGAGGGGCTGCCGGGGTGCCCAGGGACGTCCTGGTCATGGAGGGTCTGCACCGAGTCGACGATGGCGAGGGGTGGGCGCAGGGTGGTGATCGCCTCCACGCACCCGGCGACCGTCGTCTCCCCGACGACCACCACGCGATCGTCGAGGCAGCCCAGCCGCGCCGCTCGGAGAGCCAGCTGGCCGGGCGACTCCTCGCCGGCACAGTAGAGGGCCGGGGTGTCCGCTGAGCCGACGCCATGGCCGAGCTGGAGGGCCAGGGTCGACTTCCCAATGCCCGGATCACCGCCGAGCAGGATCAGTGAGCCCTCGACCAATCCACCCCCGAGCACGCGGTCCGTCTCCCCCATCCCGGTGGGGCGGCGGGTTGCGGAGCCGGTCCCGACCTCGCCGAGCGGGACCGCCCGAAGCGGTGGGCGCGTACCTCCACCGGCGCGGGGACGACCGGTCGCCTCCGCCAGAGTGTTCCACTCCTCGCACCCGCCGCAGCGGCCCTGCCACTTGGGGCTGGCCCAGCCGCAAGACCGGCAAACGAACGCCCGAGCCGGCTGAGCGCGGGCGACAGAGTTCATCGCCCGTCAGTATAACGAACGGATGTGCGTCAGCACGACGCCCGCGAGCGGAAGCGCCGCTCAGCGGCGGTGGGACGACCCCCGGGAGCCGGAGGGCGTGTGCCAGACGAGACCGCGGAGGCTCGTTTCCGACTCGAGGTTGCCGACGTTGTCCCGACGCCACTCGCCGATGCCGCGGATCAGCGCGGCGAGCAGCCGCTCCCGGAAGTTGAGGACCGCCGCGCCGGCGGCCTCGGCCGTGGCCGGCCGGTCGCCAAACCCGTGGCTCTCGTGCCAGGGCACGAGCAGCCGGAGCACCGGCCGTGCGTTGATGCGCGCCTCGACGATGCCGGGCTCGGACTCCTCGATGACGATCGCCACCCGGAGGGTCGGCCCCAGGTTTTCACAGATCTTCCAGGCCCTCTCCCAGGTGCGCACCCGGTGCACCCCCACGAGACCGAAGTGCACGGGGTCGAGCACCAGAGCCTGACGCCATTCCAGAGCCAGCTGGAGCATGGCCGCCGAGATCTCGCCGTCGACCTCCTGGGCGATCCAGGAAAGCACGACCGGCACGACATTGCCGAGATCCACCCGCACGCTCTCGTGGAACTCGTCGGTCGTGCCGTCGAGGAGCCGCCCGTGAGTGGGACAGAAGACGGCCCCCTGGGTGAGGTAACGATGCTCGGGGCACCAGCCGGTGGGACAGGGTCGCTCCTTGCGGTCGATGTAGCTGCAGGCCAGTCCGGTTTTCTGGGTGCAGCCGCGCGCCGAGCAGTACTGGTCACCGAGGTCCCAAACCAGGCTCGACGTCAAGGGAGGGGTCAGGTGAACGTGCATCGCGCTGGCGATCGACGCCGATCGTCTCCAGATCTTCACACCTTCTCCTTTGGCCCTTGTCACCGAGATGTTTCTCAGTCTAGCCACGCTCGTCGCCGCCAAATGGCGGAATCGTGACGAGGCGCGCGGCTCACAGACCGGCCCGTGTCACGGTGCGGTTGCTTCAATCGCATTCGCGGCCGCCCGCTCCGTGGCGCGCCGCAGCCGCCTTGAAGCGCCGTCGCGCGGCGCCGCCCCGCGCCCCTCTGGCCGTCAGCGACGGCCGCGCCGGCCACCACCCCGCGCACCGAGTCGATCACCCCCCGCACGTGGGCGGGGCGGCTCGCCGCCGGGGGGCGACCCCGCCCCGGCCGGCGTCGCCATCCCCTCCCCCACCACGCCCGGGTCACCCCCACCGCTCTCCTCCAGCCGGCGCCGGATCTCGGTGAGCCGGTCTCGAAGCTCGGCCGCGCGCTCGAACTCCAGGTCCCGGGCGGCCCGCTTCATCTCCTTCTCGACGTCCTTGGCGAGGCGGAGCAGCTCGTCGGGCGGCAGCCCGGCCTGGTCCTGGAATGTGGCGGCGACGGTGCTGAGCTCCTCGCGGTGGGTCTCCATCTGGAACACGGCCTTGACGATCGTCTGCGGAGTGATCCCGTGAGCGTCGTTGAAGGCCACCTGGATGGCGCGGCGGCGGTCGGTCTCGGCGATCGCCCGACGCATCGCGTCGCTGACGCCGTCCGCATACATGACGACGTGGCCGTCCAGGTTGCGCGAGGCCCGGCCGATGGTCTGGATCAGGGAGCGGAAGCCCCGCAAGTAGCCCTCCTTGTCGGCGTCGAGAATGCCGATGAAAGCGACCTCGGGGAGATCGAGGCCCTCACGGAGCAGGTTGACCCCCACTAGGACGTCGAAGACTCCGAGGCGGAGGTCACGGATGATCTCGACCCGCTCCATGGTCTCGATATCGCTGTGAAGGTAGCGAGTCCTCACCCCCGCCTCGCGCAAGTAGTCGGTGAGGTCCTCCGCCATCTTCTTGGTGAGGGTGGTGATCAGGGAGCGGTGTCCGCGCTCGATGCGACGGCGGACCTGGGCCAGCAGGTCGTCGATCTGGCCCTCGCTCGGCTTGATCTCGAGGGTCGGGTCAACCAGGCCGGTGGGACGGTTGATCTGCTCGACAGTGCAGCTCGAATGCTGCTCCTCGTACAACCCCGGGGTGGCGCTGACGTAGATGACCTGGCCGACCTTCTGGTCCCATTCGGCGAAGGTCAGCGGGCGGTTGTCCAGCGCTGACGGGAGTCGGAAGCCGTACTCGACCAGGGGGATCTTGCGAGCGCGGTCGCCCTTGGACATGCCGTCGATCTGGGGCACCGCGACATGGGACTCGTCGACGACGATCAGGGAGTCCTCGGGCAGGAAGTCGAGCAGACAGAAGGGCGCCTCGCCCTCGGCGCGGCCGGTCAGGTGCCGCGAGTAGTTCTCGATGCCGGCGCAGGTGCCCGTCTCCCGCATCATCTCCACGTCGAAGCCGGTCCGCTGGCGCAGCCGCTGGGCCTCGAGCAACCGGCCCCCCTCCTCCAACGCCATCACCCGCTCCTCCAGCTCGGTCTCGATCCGCTGGATCGCGGCCTTCATCTGCTCGGCGGGCGTGACGTAATGCGACGCGGGGAAGATGACGACCTCGCCCCGCCGGGCCACGACCTCCCCGGTCAGGGGATCGAACTCACGGATCGACTCGATCTCGTCGCCATACAGCTCGATCCGCACCGCCACCTCCTCGTATGCGGGCTGGACGTCCAGCACGTCCCCCCTCACCCGAAAGCGGGAACGGCCGAAGTCGGTGTCATTGCGGCTGTACTGGAGGTCGGAGAGCTTGCGCAGCAGGATGTCGCGGCGCCAGCTCTCCCCCACCCGCAGACGGATCGACTCGCCGAGGTAGTTCTCCGGAGACCCGATGCCGTAGATGCAGGAGACGGAGGCCACCACGATCACATCGCGCCGGGTGAGCAGGGCCCGGGTGGCGCTGTTGCGAAGCCGGTCGATCTCCTCGTTGCGCGATGAGTCCTTCTCGATGTAGGTGTCGGTGCGGGCGATGTAGGCCTCGGGCTGGTAGTAGTCGTAGTAGGAGACGAAGAACTCCACCGCGTTCTGGGGGAAGAACTCGCGGAACTCTGCCCAGAGCTGGGCGGCCAGGGTCTTATTGGGAGAGAGGACCAGGGTCGGGCGGTTCAGCTCATTGACCACTCGAGCGACGGTGAAGGTCTTCCCTGACCCGGTCACGCCGAGTAGGGTCTGCTCCCGATTGCCATGACGGATGCTGTCCAGCAGGCCGGCGATGGCCTGCGGCTGATCGCCGGCAGGCTCGAAGGCGGAGGTGAGCTGAAGGTCGGGCATCGATCGAGTGTAGGCCCCACCACGCCACCACCGAATCCCACCGCGAACCTCTCAACGGCGCGGGATGCCCCGACTGGCTTAGCCCGGATCCACCGATGAGGAGCAGGGCGACGCTCTAAGGCGAGGGTATTCGGAATCAGCAAGGCCGGACTGCAGGTGAGGTCTGGTGGTCGGGCTGGGTGACGGCTGATCGAGTCGGATG
>JBEKGP010000053.1:0-16596 GCA_050012735.1 Candidatus Dormibacteria bacterium | reverse complement strand
GCGACTGCCGCGGGTGGGTGCCGTCTCCCGGGTGGGACTGGGCTGCCGGCGCCGGGGGCGTCTCCGCCTCGCCGGGCTCGCTCTCCGACCCCACCGGGAGGGTGAAGGCGACCGTCGTCCCCACGTCGCCGGAGGAGGCTATCCAGATGCGGCCGCCGTGTCCCTCCACGATGCGGCGGCAGGTGGCCAGGCCCAGGCCGCTACCCGGGACCGAGGTCTGGCCGCGCGTGAAGGGCTCGAAGACCTCCTCGCGGGTGCTGTCCGGGATGCCCTGACCGTTGTCGCGACAGCGGATCTTCCAGACGTCACCGTCGCGGATGGCGTCGAGACGGATCCGCGGAGGTTGGTCGCTCCGGTACTTGATGGCGTTCCCGATCAGGTTCTGGAGCACCAGCTGGAGCTCGCCGGGCCGTCCCGGGACGGTCGGGAGGTTTCCGGCCTCGATGAGCGCGCCCTGCTGGGCGATGCTCGACCCGATGGTGGCGATCACCCGGGCGGCGGCGAGGTTGAGATCGACCGGCTCCAGGGCGGTGTCGCCGCGGTCCAGCTCGGCGTAGTGGAGGAGGTCGCTGACCAGCTCCATCGCATCGTCGGCGACATCCTTGATCTGGTCGACCACCTGGAGCACCGGCCCCGCTTCGTCGCCGGGCCCCGCCCGCATGCGGGCCACCGAACTCCACATCGCGATGGTCGCCAGGGGGTTGCGCAGGTCGTGGGCCATGGCGTGGCTGAAGGTCGCGAGGTCGGCGTTGGAGCGACGGAGCCGCTCCATCATCACCTGACGTTCGAGTGAGACGCTGAGGAGGGCGTTGTTCTCGAAGAGGCGGTCCCTCTCGGATTCCGCAGGCGGCCTCAGGGGGGTCACCACGGCGAGCAACCCGAGGTCGAGGGTCGCCGTCTTCGTGGGGAAGACGACCACTAGCTCACCCGGCCGCCACTCGATGCCGTCGAGGAGGCCGTCGGGAGGGAAGTCCTCCATGCGCGACTGCGCCGGAAGGACCAGCTTCCCGCTTCCCCTGAGGTACGACCCCACGATGTCCAGGGGTCTGCCGTCGCCCTCCAGGTGCCCGCCGGCCTCCGCCGTCCATAGCCCCAGACAGCCGGCTCGGGCCGAGGTGCCGGCGAGCCAATCGAGCGACTTGGGATCTCCCGCGGTGCCGCTCAGGAGGGTCACGCTCAGCTCGTGATCCAGGGTCATCGCCTCGGTGAGGCCGGCCCTCGCGGCGGCAGCCGACTGCGTGACGCACCGGGAGAGCTCGACCGCCATCTTCGTGATGCCGCTCTGGAATCGGGCGGCGCTCTGCCCCCGGGCCACCCTCCTGCCGAGGTCCCGCTGGTACTGCTCGAGGCAGGCGACCACGGCGTTGATCACGGTCCACCGCGGGTTCACCGAGTGGAGGGCCGCGGCAGCCTCCGCCAGGTCTGCGAGCATTGGCTCTCGAGCTCCGGCCCCCACGTCAAGCCCTCTTTCGATCGCGTCGACCGCTCTCTCGAGGGCGGACACGTCCTGGACGGTCGTGGCCTCTCCCCTGATGAGGAGCCGCTCGAGCCGGTGCAGCAGCCGGTCTCGCGCCGGTCCGTCCTCCGCGGAGCCGCCCTCACCGATCTCGGTGAGCGTGGCGGCCGCCGTGCAGCCGCAGGACTCGCGGGCCACGAACGCGGTGGGCACCAGGTGCGACCCGTTGGGGACGTCGACTCCATGGATCATCTCCAGGAGCAGGGTGACGGCCATCCGCGAGATCCCCTTGAAGCTCTGGTGGACCGTGGAGAGGGTGGGCTGGGCCGAAGATGCCGCCGGCACGTCATCGAAGCCGACGACGGCCTGGTCACGCGGCAGGACCAGTCCTGCCTCCCGGAGCGACCTCATGATCCCGAGTGCGTTGTAGTCGGTGGCGGCGACCACGGCTGTCGAGGGCATGCCCGCCGCCAGCATGGCCCTGGCGGCCACCTCCCCTCCACCCTCCAGATTGTCCGTGGCCTCGAAGACCAGATCATGGTCGGCCTCGATCCCGTGGGCGGCGAGCGCTTCCAGATACGCGCCGAGCCGCTCTGTGATGTCGGTCTGCACCAGGAATCCGGCAAAGGCGATGCGGCGGTGCCCGTGCTCGACGAGGTGGTCCACGGCCTGGATGATCCCGGTTCGGTTGTCGGCGCGAACCACGGGGCAGGGGAAGCCCTCGACCTCATGACTGAGCATGATTACCGGTTTGCCCGCGTCCCGCAGGGCCTGGAGGTACCAGGGTTCCACCGCGTTGAGCACCACGATGAAGCCGGAGACCTGGTCCCAGGACGGACGCACCGTGAAGTGGGGCACCAGGGCCTCCTTGCCCGGGGGCCAGCCGCGGTGGTCGCCGGCGCTTCCCGGGGGGCGGGGACGCATCAATCTCTTCTCTAGGGCGTCAAAGGCCAGGTCCAAGGTCTGGATGGCGATGACCTGGGTCCCCGTGGCACGGGCGGCGGTCACGACCCCGGCGGTGAGGCTGCTGGTGTAGCCGCCCGCCACGAGCGGCGAGAGGATCCCGATCCGCGGGTGCCCGTCAGGCTTGGCCTGACCGGGCAACTGCGTCCCTGGCATCACCTACTCCTCCATTTAAGGGGAGATGTTCCACCGGAGCCCCGCCATGGGAAGGTGGGTTCATGGGGATGGAACGACCTCGTAACCTCGGGCTGCCGAGCCGCTACCGCGGCTGCGAGAACGTTGCCCGCGGTTGGCGGGGGCTAGAGGGCGACGTCCGTCGCGGCGACGACCTCGTTGGAGCGACCCGGCTGGCTGAGCGTCCCGAAACCGCTGTTGACGAACTGGATGATCGTCTCGGCCGTGAGGTCGCCGCCCGGCAGGCTGACGGGTGACGTGGTGTGGGCGTCCCCAACCAGGCTGACGTCGTAGCCGTGGTGGAGGGCGGAGAGGGCCGTCGTCTGCACGCAATACTGCGACTGGGCTCCGGTCAGGACCAAACGGCGCACTCCCGTGCCGGCCAGGACCGTGCCGAGCTCGGTGCCGGCGAAGCTGTCCCGGTACTCCTTGGCCACCACCGGGTCACCCTCGCGCCGGTCTAGGCCTGCGACCAGCTGCCATCCCGGGCTGCCGGCGGTCAGCTCTTGGCCCTCGGCATCCTGATGCTGGATGAAGACGATCGGCGCGCCCGAGCGGCGGGCACTCCCGATCAGGGCGTTGATGCGCTCGATCATCCCGGGAACGCCGGCGCAGCCGGCGAGGACCGCCTCCTGCATGTCGATCACCAGCAGGGCCGGATGCTCCTGACCACTCGCCACGAGATCGATTCTGGCACCGGGCGGGGGACGCCGTCTCGATGGCGCTCGCCACCCGGCCGGGTAGGCTGTGCCTCCCGCTGGTGCAGGCGGGCCAGACGGAGTGGCGAACTGGAGTGAACTTCCTTCAAGGCCTGCATGGGGCCGTGGCCCTTGCCCTGCTGGCCGGGCTGCTCTTCGCCGAGGAGGCGGGCGTCCCGCTCCCCTTCGCGCCCGGCGAGCTGACCCTTCTCGCCGCCGGTCTCCTGATCAGCGCGGGCGGTCTCGACCCGTGGGTCTTCGCCCCCGTGGCGGTGGTCGCCTGCGCCGGTGGCTCTCTGGTCGGCTACTACTGGGCTCGGGCGCTCGGGAATCGCGGATTGGAGAACCTCGCCCGGCGGCTCCATCAGCAACGCGCTCTGGAGCGGGTCACGCTGCGGGTGAGGTCGGCCGGCTGGATGGGCGTGGCGGTGTCCCGGCTGATCCCGGGGCTGCGCGTCTACACGACCCTGGTTGCCGGCGCCCTGCGGGTGAAACGCTCCACCTTCCTCACCGGCATGATCACGGCCACCGTGCTGTGGGTCGCGGTGTTCGTCGCCCTGGGCATGGCGGCGGGGGTCCCGATCGAGCACTTCCTCACCCAGATCCAGCGGCTGGCTGTCCAGGGCGGCATCCTGGTCGCCATGGGGGTCGGCTGCTACGTCGCCGTCCGGCGCACCCCGGCCTCCGCCGGTGCCGGCCTGGTGCGCCTGCCTCGAGCGGCGCGGATCGTGGTCGCTGCGGCCGTGGACGTCGGGGTGGTGGCCTGCGTCAGCACCGGCCTCCTGGCTCTGGGACGGCTGCTCGGGGTCGGCTTCCGGGCCGGGTGGGTGGACGCGCTGGTCGCGCTCCTGGTCGTCGCCGCCTTCTACGTCATCATCGCCCGGCGCAGCGGCGGTGCCACCGTCGGGGAGGCGCTCCTCCACACCAGCTACGCCATCGAGCAGCCGCCGGGACTCGGGTCCCGCTCACCTCTGGAGACGGTCCGCGCCTTCGTGTCCGGCAATCGCGATGAGCTCACCGCGTCATCCGAGCTGCTCCGGGCATTGGGGGACCCGGAACGGCTCCGGATCGTGAGCCAGCTGCTGGAGAAGCCGCTCCCGCTTGCGGAGCTGGCCCTCTCGATGCAGCAGCTCCCCTTCGAGCTGCGTCACCAGTTGGACCGCCTCACCGCCGCGGGGGCGCTGACCGCGAGCGGCGACGAGCCCGGCGCCGTCTACGCCGTACGTCCCGAGCTCGCCCGCGCCCTGGTGCAACTCCTGGCGGCGATCCCGCCCGTGCCGGCCCATGGCATCGGTCCCCATGACGACCCCACGGGCGCGGCCGGCGATCAGCAGCAGGCGGGACGACCTCAGGTCGCCAGCTGACCGGACGCCGCCGGAGGGCGGAGGGTCCCGCCGGGGGGATTCCAGAGTTCCTACTCCTTGCGCAGGGGGACCGTCAGCCGGGCGACCAGCACGTTGCGCCGCCGCCGAAGCGCGGCACTCAGCACCAAATCCAGGTGGTTGTGGAGAGCCTGGTGCCAGAAGTGGCGGGGCAGGGCAACCGGGATGAGGACCACCACGCGATGGGCGGCCGAGGGCTTGAGTGAGCCGATGTAGCGCAGCAGGGGACGGACCACCGAGTGGTAGGGAGAGGGGAGAACCACCAGCGGCACCCCCGGGTCCCACCGGGCCCAGGCCCGCTCCAGCTCCGCCCGGACCCCCTGGTCCTCGGGAAACTCGACCGTTACCGCCACCACGTGGTCGCCCATGGAGAGGGCCTGGGAGAGGGCAAGGCTGGTGAGGCGGGAGAGCTGGGTGAAGGGGACCACGACGGTGGTCGAGCCCGGCGCGGGGTGCGGCGGCCGCTCGCCGAGATGGATCTCCGCCGCCAGACTGCGGTAGTAGGTGCTGATCCTCACGAAGAGGAGGATCAGGAGCGGGATCGCCACCACCACCACCCAGGCCCCCTCCCGGAACTTGCTGAACACGAAGATGAGGGTGGCGATGCCGCTCGCGGTGCCGCCGAGCCCATTGATCCCGCAGCGCCACCACCAGCCCTGCGACCTCTCCCGCAGCCAGTGGCGGACCATCCCCGCCTGGGCGAGGGTGAAGCCGGTGAAGACGCCGATGGCGTAGAGCGGGATCAGCTGGTCCGTGTTTCCCGCGGCCGTGGCCAGCAGGATCGCGGCAAGCAGCGCCAGCGCCCAGATGCCGCGGTTGAAGACCAGCCGGTCGCCGCGGATGGCGAAGCCGTGGGGGAGACGATTGTCCTTGGCGAGCAGGCTGGCCAGCACCGGCAGGCCCCCGAAGGAGGTGTTGGCGGCGAGGGCGAGCACCAGCGTGACCAGGATGGAGATCCCGGCGAAGGCCCAGCCCCGGCCCAGGGCATAGCCGACGATCTGGTTGAGGACCGCGTCACCGGTCCTCGGCTCCACGTGGAAGCGCTGGATCAGCAACGCGAGCCCGAGCAGCATCACGGCCAGCAGGGTGCCCAGCATCAGCTCGGTCTGGCGCGCTCTGGTCACCTGGGGGTGGCGGAAGAGGGGGACGCCGTTGGCGATCGCCTCGACCCCGGTGAGGGCGCTGCACCCGGCGGCGAAGGCCTGGAGGACGAGCAGGACCCCCACCGTCTCCAGGGTGTGGGTGGCGACCAGCGGCGCGCCCGGCGCCTTCAGGTGCGGGGCCAGGGGATGGATCAGTCCGATCGCGATCACGACCAGGATCACGGCGATGAACGCCAGAGTGGGCACCAGGAAGGCTCGGGCCCCCTCGGCCAGGCCGCGGAGGTTGAGGAAGGTGATCACGGCCAGCATGGCCAGGCAGATGGGGAGGGTGTAGGGCGCGAGCGGGGTGAATGCGGAAGTCAGCGAGCCGACCCCGGCAGCGATCGAGACCGCGACGGTGAGGACGTAGTCCACGATCAGCGCAGCCCCCGCCAGCAGCGACAGCCGGGATCCGAGATTGGTCCGGGCGACCGCGTAGGCCCCGCCTCCGCCGGGGTAGGCGGAGATCACCTGGGTGTACGAGGCGACCAGTAGCACCAGCAGGGCGACGATGGCGAGGGTGATCCAGGGGGCCAGCTGGAGGGCCGCCAGACCGCCGGCCCCGAGCGCCACCAGGAGCGCCTGGGGGCCGTATGCCACCGAGGTTAGCGCGTCGAGGGAGAGTGCCGAGAGCCCCTCGACGGGGTTGATCTCCTCCTTGGCCGCTTCGCTCGGGCGGAGGGGGCGGCCGAACAGGGTGCGCGTCAGCTGCACCTGGTCACCTGGCCTCGGGCTGGGTAGTCAACGGTGTGAGTCTGCCCCTTGCCGCGGGTGGGAGGTGGGCCCCCGGGCGGCCGCCCTCCGTGGCACCCCATCCGCCCTGTGACAAACGGGTCGGTACTGCAACGTGCGGACGCCGTGTCTGGGCGGTGCTAGCGTCGGTGCTCACGCCGATTCATCGGCGGACACGGGGCGGGTTTGACCATGGCGTCTGCGATAGGAACGGATCAGCCCCACGTGTGCGATTGGTGCGAGCCGGCCGGCTCCGCCACCTGTCCCGGGAGCGAAACCCGGCCCGCGCGGTGCGGGGGCCGTCTGTGCGCCCTGGTTGCCGAGGCCGACGGTGAGAGCACCCGGCTTCTGCAGGACGCACTCCAGGGCGGCGGCTTCGACGTCATCCCCGCGGAGAGTGGCGTGGCCGCGTTGGAGATGATCTGCGCGATCGGGCCCGACGTGATCGTCACCGATCTGGACGGGCGCGACCTCGACGGCTTCGTGCTCTGCCGCGTGCTGCGAGGTCTGGCCGCCCATTTCATGCTGCCGGTGCTGGTGCTCACCAACAAAGCTGCGGAGGACGCCGGCGCTCTGGCCATGGCTGCGCTCGGCAACGTTCGGGTCATGCGCAAGCCGGCCATCCCTGTCCTCGTGGTGGCCGCGGCCGCCGAGATGCTCAACATCGTGCCGGTGGGCTCGCGCAGCCTCGCGCTGCCCGGTCGGGTGACGGCACGGGTCCCCACCATGTCGCGAGTGGCGCTCACGGGCGGGTGAGCGGCTAGGGCACTTGGCGGCCTTGGGTATGGCTCAGGGAGCTGGTGCCGCGCTGGGCACGGTCCCGGGCCTGCTCAGCCCCGTGCCGCGGCCGCGGGGGGGGAGCCGTGGTGCCGAGCCGGGAAGATCGTGATGGCGTTGGCGGACGCCGCTCGCGGCGCGCATGTCACCCGGTTTCGGCCGGCATGCTTGGACGTGTACATGGCTCGGTCGGCGGCCCCCAGCAGCAGGTCGAGGTCGGTGCCGTCCTCGGGGTAGGCGGCGATGCCGATCGATACGGTCAGCTGCTCCAGCGGGCAGTCCGCAGGCAGCGGGACCTGGCGCACCGCGCTCCGCAGTGCCTCGGCGATGGTCACGGCCTCCGCGACGCCACAGCGACGCAGCAGGACGACGAACTCCTCGCCGCCATATCGCACCACCGCGTCCTCAGTCCGCACCGACCCGCGCAACCGCGTGGCCACGCGCTGCAGGACCAGGTCGCCGGCCGCATGCCCGCTGCTGTCGTTCACCGTCTTGAAGTGATCGATGTCGAGCAGCAGCAGGGCGAGGTTGGTGTGATCACGCGCGCTGGAGGCAAGGTCACGCTCTCCCGCGTCACGTAGCCAGCGGTTGTTGTAGAGACCAGTGAGCGGATCCGTCACCGCCGCCTCGCGAAGCTCGGCATAGAGCTGGGCGTTGTGCCAGGCGGCAGCCGCCACGTGGGCAAAGAGCGAAGCCGCCTTGAGCTCGTCGTCACTGAAGCGGCCGACACCCAGGCGGTAGCAGTTGATGATGCCGAGCTTGCGCTCGCCGGCGATGAGGGGGACGAGCAGCAGCGACTCCTGGACCACCGACGTTCCGGGGACCTGCCGGACTCGAGGGTGCGCCCAGGTATCGGCGACGTTCTCGGGCGTCCCCCGGGCGAAGGCCCAGCCGGTGATGCCGGAGTCCAGGGAGAAGTTCTCGGCGAGGAAGGCGTCGCGGTCGGGCCCGGTGGCCAGCATCGGGACGAAGCGCTGGGTGTCGTAGTTGGCGCTGTAGATCGCCATGTCGACAACCGGCACCACACGTTGCATCTGGGCAGCCATGACACTGAGGATGCCCATCGGGTCGTGCTCGTTCTGCAGCGCCAGGGCGGCGTCACTGAGGGCACGGGGCAGATCCGGGGTCTCCGTGGCCACGAGCGCCTCGCCGGGGGCCTCGGGCGGAGACACGGTGGGGGACGGAGGGGTGCGGAGACGCCACACCCGGTGCCGGGTGAACCAGTTCGGGTCGATGACGGTGTTGTCGGAGAGGCCCTCGAGCGGTTGGGTGAGCACGGGCCGTCCCAGCATCCACCCCTGGCCATATTGAACGCCGAGTGACAGCAGAGTATCCTGCTCGCGCTGGGTCTCGACCCCCTCGGCGACGAGGCGCGCTCCGATGTGGCCGCTGAAGGAGAGCAGCGAGACCAGCAGCCCACGGCGTGCGCGGTGGGAGTCGATCCCATGGATGAGAGCACGGTCGACCTTCATGAATTCCGGTCGAAGCTCGGCGATGACCTGCATGCTGGCATGACCGGCGCCGGCGTCATCGACGGCGATGCGGTAGCCGGCCGAGCGCAGCTGCGCCGCGATGCGCTGCAGCCGTGAGAGGTTCGGCACGGGGTCGCGTTCGCTGAACTCGAGCACGATCGACGCCGGATCCAGACCGGCACGGCGAACGGCGTCCTCCAGAGCCGCCAGCCCCTGCCGCTCGTTGAGGAGCGTTCCGATCAGGACGTTGACGAAGAGGTCGACGGGGCCAAGGTTGGGCATCTCGCCCAGCGCGGCCCGGAGGCAGGCCAGGTCGACGGCGCTCTCCATGTGCAGCGCCGAGGCGGCGGCGAACAGCTCGTCGGGCGTGGAGAAGAGGGAACGCGGAGAGAAGCGCGTCAGCGCCTCGTAGCCGACGATCGACCGGTCACGGAAGCGAACGATGGGCTGCAGCGCGGTCGCGATGGGCCCGGCAGTGAGGAGCTCAGTGATCTCGGAGCGGAGTTGGGGGTTGGCCCGCATGGTCGTCAGCGGAGAGAATCGGCCGGCCCCGGGCCTGGTCTCGGGCTCCCAGGCAGCCGCCAGCATGGCCGCTGCCGCCTCGAGGGTGGGCACCAGCGCCTGGAGGGATTCCGCGCCCCAGGCGTGGATGACGGCGACCACCCGGTCGTGAACCATGGCCGGAACGCCCACAACATGGATGGCCGCGGCGAACCCGGGGAGCACGCCTCCCGGATCGTGGTCGACCGAGATGGTTTGCAGGGCGTGGACCCCCTGGACGGAGCCCACGAAGGGTCGGCGCAGCCGCACCGGGCCGCTCAACCACGGGACGGGATCGATGGGGATCCGGACCCCCATGAGGCGAGCGCTCGGGGGAAGGAGTCGCTGGGCGCCGGCGCCAAGGGGTGCGCGGGCCGCAACCAGCACGGCCTGGTCAGCCTCGACGGTGCTCACCGAGACGGCGACACCCAGACGGATGAGGGTGCGCGCCACCTCCAAGGCCGCCTTCTGCGGGCTGGTGGCGCCGGGAAGGCTGTGCCCGAGGTGCGTGAGGACGCTCAATTGCTGGCGGGCGGCTGGTACCCCCATCGCTGAGAGCCTGGTGCCGTGCCGGAGCGACAGCCATCGCAGGCGCGTCACATCCTCATGAAAGATCTACACAGGCGAGCCCATGGGGCGCCCGAAAGAGCCGCTCGTGTGGCCGTACACCCCCTTGGGTTCAAGGGGTGGTCGCAACACCCATCTCGTGAGGTGTTGCCATGCAGCCAGGCCGGCTGGGTTGTCCCCGAGGGTTGAAGCGAGAGTTCTGGCGGCTGATTGCCACAGGGATGCAGTCCGACGCCGCTTCAAGGACGTTGGGTCTGACCAGGACAACCGGCATTCGCTGGTTCGGCGAAGCTGGCGGAGTGTCCCCCATCGATCTTGCAGAGCCATCCGCACGTTTCCTTTCGATCTCGGATCGGGAGGAGATCGCAGTCTTGCGCGGACACGTTAGCGCCCGGGAGATCGCTCGGCGGTTGCATCGCGCGCCGTCCACCATCGTTCGCGAGCTACGGCGCAATGCACCGCGCGATGGTCAGTATCGGGCTCTCCTCGCGCAGAAGCACGCGGACCATCGCTCAGAGCGCCCCAAATCCAGCAAACTAGCCGCCAGCGACCAGCTGCGCGCCTACGTGCAAGAGAAGCTCGGGGGCCCGGAGCGCTGGAGCCCGGAGCAGATCTCCCGCCGCTTGCGGCTGGACTTCCCCGACGATGAGTGCATGCGGATCTCTCACGAGGCCATCTACCAAGCGCTCTACGTCCAGGGACGCGGTGGTCTCCGGCGAGAGCTGGCCGCCTGCCTCCGCACCGGCCGTGCGTTGCGCAAGCCGCGGCGACGTGTAGACCACCGGAAGAAGCGGATCAAGGACATGGTGATGATCAGCGAGCGCCCGTCCGAGGCTGCGGATCGGGCCGTGCCAGGCCACTGGGAGGGCGACCTGATCGTTGGCATGGGCGGTGCTTCCGCGATCGGGACCGTAGTTGAACGCACCACCCGGTTCACCATGCTGGTGCATCTCCCGGGTGGCCACGACGCGGTGGCCGTGCGCGATGCCCTTGCCACCACAATCCTGACGCTGCCCAGTCACCTTCGACGATCGCTGACCTGGGACCAGGGCTGGGAACTCATGGAGCATGCTCAGTTCAGCGTCGCCACCGACGTCGCCGTCTACTTCTGCGATCCGCACAGCCCCTGGCAGCGCGGAACCAACGAGAACACCAACGGCCTGCTCCGCCAGTACTTCCCGAAGGGCACCGACTTGAGCGTTCACTCGGCGGACGACGTTGCCAACGTTGCTGTCGCCCTCAACGGCCGGCCCCGCAAAACGCTCAACTGGATGACACCGGCCGAAGCCTTCGCCGCGCTGCCCGCCGCCGCGTCCCCACAGACCTGAACCGTCCCCAGCAAAATCAGCGGGAACGGAAAGGCTGGCGCCGGGGCTGGCGCCTTCTCACGATGCTCTTCAGCGATTCACCCCGCCTTCGGGGGTGCCGCTGTCGGGTCCGGGGAAAGGCGCTGCTTGCGGCCGCGCGCCGTGCTGAAATAGATCCAGACGCCACCGATAAGGACGACGGCGAGGCTTAGTGAAACGCCAAGCGGAACAGTCCCGGCGTAGCTACGCTCAGCCAACTCAAGCATCAGGGTGGCGCCGATGCCGGCTCCAACTAGCAGGAGTCCAGGGGTGTCGGACCACCACCTGAACCCGATCAGCACTCCGAGAACGATAATGGCAACCAGCATTCCCAGCGGATCTAGGAGGCTGGCCGCCCCGAGCCCAACGCCAGCGGCCAGCCAACCCACGACCCGCATCACGGTGTGATTACCCACTAAAGCCCCAGCCGCACCATGTCTGAGTGTGCCAGCCAGGGAAGCCTGTTTCCCACTGCCAGGCAGAGTAACAGTTCGAATAGCCCCCGTTGCCATCACCGGTGATGTACGCAGCGTCCCAGTTGTAGTAGATCTCGGCTGGAATGAAGAGGTACCAGTTCTCGGCCATGGAGGAGATCGATGTGCAGCCCACGCAACCACCGGTAAAGCCCCCGCCGTAGCCGGACTCGATCCAGCCGTCATCAGCCCAAATCGAATCCCTGCTCGTGGTTGCGCCAGAGATGTCACCACCACTGGTTGACCAATTAAGGGTGTCGTAGGTTGCATTGAGCAATAAGTTTGCAGGATCCCAAAGCCGGTAGTACGACGTGGCCTCGGGATCTCCGGACCCGGAGGCGGCGCCGGCAACAATCGACGCCCTACTGCTCTGAGCATCTCCTGCCAGGGACGTTGGCCCGTCGGGCGTGAGCACAGCCTGAGAGGCCACGAGCGTGCAGTTGCTTGTCAGCGTGGTGGTGGCCGTGTACCACTCACCCTGGGGTGGCATCGGAAGATGGCTGGACCCAGAGATATTGTGACACGTTGGTGCGGGTGGGCTGGAAGCCGCCAAAGCGGGGCCAGTTGCTGAGAACCCCAGCAGCACTGCTGCAAGCACCCCAACCACCATTCGTCTCATGGCCGTCGTCCTACCCTGGACATGGAGACGGCGCATCCCCGACACCGACCTATGACAGTCCGATGGTGGGGCGCAGCAGCCGCGCTGTCAAGAGTTCGGGCGATGCTGGCGCGCTGAGCGGCCAAGGCTGGCCTTCGGCACAACATGCCACCTCACCGGCTCCGCCACTTCCTCTTCACTTGGTTGAAGGCGCGGGGGCGTCGATGACGTGCTCGTCCAGCCCTACAGCGGCCATGCCTCCCGAACCAGCCTGGGAATCCATTCCCAGCTCGCCCCGGCCCAGGCCCAACAGGTCTACGAGCGGGAGGTCGTCGACTTTCCAGTGTGATCGCGAGCGCCTAGCCTACTTGGCGGCTGGTGACACGGACCCGAGCATTGGGCCGAACTACCTTGCGGCTGGTGAGACCTTCGGGAGTCCGGGGCCTGCTTGCGGCCCCTGTCGGCCCGCACAGCTACAAACATTGGGCCGTTTGCGCCGTTTGGCTTCTGGGGAGTGCTACTCTCTCGCGACGCAGGTAGACAGCGGGCGTTGCGATGATCCTTTGAATCCGCCCCCGCCAGCGAGCTCGCAACCGGCAGCTCCGGCCCAGGGTGGTGCCCCCGGCAGGGCTCTGACCCGCCACCGGCAGACTTGCTGGTCAGAGGCTACGGGGCCGTTTGGAGCAGCCGGTACTCGTTCCCCGAGGGATCGCGAAATGCGGCGTCCACTCCGTACCCGCGCTCACCGGCATCGCGGGTGAACTCGATCCCCTTGGCTTTGATGGCGGCGGCTGTCGCAAAGCAGTCGTCCGTCGTGAACACGAGCGTGCTCAACATGCCCTTCGCAAGTGCGCCGGCGACGGCCTGCGAGGTTGGCTCGTCCATCGGATAGCCAGGCTTCGCGAGCGTGATCGCAAGATCGGGTTGCTCGGTGGATGCAACGGAAAGCCACCGGTAGTCGCCGTTCTTGACGTCTTCGCGAACCTCGAACCCGAGTTTCTCGAAAAACGCCAGGGCCTCGTCTTGATCGCGGACCCAGAGGGTCGTGTATCCAACCTTCAGGCTCATTGCACTGCTCCTTGGTGGCGTTTTCTGATCGGTGAGCACATCCTTGCCGCCGTAACCCGGCGTCGTTCAGGAGCGCAGGTCCCTCTCCGCATCAACTCTGATGCGATTGGCCCTCATCCTACGTGGCTGGATGGGCGGCGTCTTCTCGAATCCTGCTCAGCCGCGGGCGCGTCACCGCAAGGAGAACGCAGGGTGGAATCACGCGCTGGGCTACAGCGGGGAGATGTTGCGCTCGATAGGCAGTGGGCGAGGCGCCGTAGGCGCGTCGAAATGCCGTGCTGAATGAACCCTGGCTCGACACGCCCACGAGCTCACAGATGCGCGTGACCGTGTAGTCGGTGTTGCCCAACAGGGCGGCGGCGCGCTCCAATCGACGCGAAAGCAAGTATTGATGCGGAGTCTCTCCGAACGTGCGGCGAAACTGCCGGGAGAAATGGGCTGCGGTCAGGTGCGCTGACTGCGCGATCTGCGAAACATTGAGGGCTCGCGCATATTCCGAGTCCAGCAAGTCTCTCGCGCGCAGCAGACGACGCGTCACGACGGCCGTGGTCACCCTCACAGTCTAGCGTGATGCTTTTGCGGTCACCGAAGCGGGTCGCCCACCATCGGATCGGGGCTGTCGAGGATGTCCGAGGCGGAGTGGCGGGTCATCGCCGACTGGCCAGTTCAGTACGCTGAGCTTGTCGCCCATGGGCCGACGCCACCAATTCGCGTGATCATGTACCGCACGATGAAGCCAGGCGGCGCCTCCTCGGGAATGGGGAATTGAGCATCTGGCGAGACGTAGACCTTCGCGTGCTTGGCCATCAGGTCCCAGATGCGAGGGCTGGGTTCCACCGTCGCCCGGGCATAGATGACTGCATAGGGATTGAGCCAGGCTCCGGGCTCTCGCGGTGCGTCGAAGGAGAGCGCCACGCGGGGGTCGCGTCTGATGTTCCTGAGTTTGATGTTGTCCCGCATGTGGGTGCTCACCAGATCGTCGCCGTCCAGCCCCACCCAAATGACGGTCACCTGCGGGCTTCCGTCCGGGTTGATGGTGCTGAGGTGGGCCATTGGTCCAGACTCGATCAGGTCGCGAAGTTCCGGTGGTAGTGCTGTCATGACTGCTGGAGATTGTCCGCTTCTCCAGAGGGTGTGAGGACGGCCCCTCCATTTATGTGGCGAGCGCATAGGATCTCGTGAATTGGGACGCGGGGCCTGGGCAGAGGCCTGCGAGACGCGGTCTGCGTCCAGGGTCAGAAGTCAACCGAGGGGAGCGGTGGCCGGCCCGGCTTCGGATCAAGCCGCCGAGGGGCGCTCCGGGCGCCTTCGAGCTGACCTGGAGTTTCGCCGGTCCGGACGGGCAGCCCACTTGGGGTCGGGGGACGCTCGCCTCGGGTGACGCCTGTGTTGGTTGGGCGCGTCGGCGGTCATGCGATCCTCGAGCAGCCGTGACGGCGGCCCCGGTTCCATGATCGCGTCCGGGAGCGTCCCCATTCGATGCTCGGGAACCTCCGTCCGGCAGACTACGGATCCGACCGCGCCGCTGTGTGTTCGGGCCAACAACCGTGTCCATCAGAGCGGGTCAGGCCCTAGCTGGGCCTGACAGGAGGGACCCCATGGGCGAGAAGGAGATCGAGGTGCGGACGCGCGACGGGGAGATGACGACCTTCGTCGCGCACCCCGACGGCGAGGGACCGTTTCCGGTCGCGGTGCTGTACATGGACGGCATCGGCTACCGCGATCAGGTGAAGGAGAACGCGCGCCGGTTCGCCAGCGACGGCTACTACTGCGTCGCTCCCGACCTCTTCTACCGCTCCGGAAAGGGGCTGACGTTCGATATGGGAAAACTGGCCGCGGAGGGCTTCGAAGGCCCGGCGAGGCAACGGATGATGGCCGCGGTCCAGAGCGTGACGCCCGACGCGGTGCTCGCCGATACCGAAGCCATTTTCGAAGCGATCGGTTCGGATCCAGTGGCGAGCCGGGGAGCCAAGGTTTGCGTCGGCTACTGCATGGGTGGGCGCCTGGCGCTCCATGCCGCCTCCGCGCTCGCCACGCAGTTCGTCGCCGCGGCGGGCATCCACCCCGGCGCCCGGGTCACCGAGGCGCCCGATTCCCCCCACCACGACCTGGCCGGGGTGCGCGGCGAGCTTTACTTCGCTTTCGCGGAGAACGACCGTTCGGCCACCCCGGAGGTCGTCGATCGCTTTCGTGACGAGCTGGAGCGGCAGGGCGTCCGGGGCGTGGTGGAGCGGTTGCCGGGCACCTCGCATGGGTTCGCCATGGCAGACCTCCCCGTCTACGACCACGACGCGTGCGAGCGGCACTTCGACCGGACGCTCGACCTGTGGCACCGCAGCCTCTCCGGCGAGCGAGTGTCCAGCTGAGCCCGGCGATCCGGGCGCCGTACGCTCGGTCGGGCGACGACCGGTGGGGCTCATGATGCGGGGGAAGCTGGCGTGCTGACGTGGCTGCGCGAGGCTCTGTGAGCGGGGGCCGCGGCTGCACACCCGCATGACAACCCTCAAGCCTGCCGCCTGCGTGCGCGAGGGGGGGACTCTTGGCAGAGCACGACCATTTCAAGCTGGATGTCGCGAGTTCGAGTCTCGTCTCCCGCTCCAATGAGCAGTGAGGCGGCGGGTTCTGTGGCCTCAGCGCCTCGATGCCTGCACGGCTCGAATGCATGCGGCACCAACCCAGCCGAGGCCAGCTCCTATCGAGAGGCGCTGAAAGATGCCGCCCTTTCCCGGAAGGGCGTGCGCTGGACCATTCGAAAGGCCGAAGCAGATGAAGAAACCGGGCATGAGGATGCCGGCGGCTCCCGAAATGGCACTCGACAGCCAAACCCTCTGTCTGGCTGCCGAAACGCTTGAGATGAGGGCAGCGACCGGGATGCCAAGAAAGATGGGCAGGGCGCTGAGGTTATGCAGATGGCTAGCTCGTGTGAACGCCGGGTGAGCAGGCTCGCCTGCGACTGCGTCCGTGACCCAAACGCCAGATCCAAGCAACCCGACACCGGCGCCCGCTGTCAACCAGGCAGCTGTGCGAGGGATTGCGTGTCGGTGTCGGAGCTCGTCGCCCGCAGCAGCGACTAGATCCCATAGCTTCTTGATGCTTCTATGGTTTGTCAAGCTGCCCGGGCGAGTTCGGTCTTGGCGACCAGGGCGCGGAAGACCTCGCGTGCGACGTAGCGCTTGAGGCAGCGGATGATCTCTTTCTTGGAGAGGCC
>JBEKGP010000052.1:0-17048 GCA_050012735.1 Candidatus Dormibacteria bacterium | reverse complement strand
GCCATCACCACCCTGCAGAGCCGGCTCTTCTTCCCGATCGGCCAGATGCTCCAGGTGTCGGTCGAGGCCCAGTCGTCGCTCGCCCTCTTCGAGCGGATCTTCGACTACCTGGAGATCCCCCAAGACATCGTGGACGCTCCCGATGCCATCCCCCTCCCCCCTCGTCGGGCCGGCGCCGAGATCGAGCTGGACCACGTCTACTTCCGCTACGACCCGGCCCAGCTCACCACCCAGCGGAGCGCCGTCCACGCCGACCAGGAGGCGCCCCGGCCCTGGGCCATCGAGGACCTGGAGATGCGCATCGAGCCGGGCCAGCTCGCCGCCATCGTCGGCCCCACCGGGGCGGGCAAGACCACCGTCTCCTACCTGATCCCGCGTCTCTACGACGTCACCCTCGGGGCGGTGCGCATCGACGGCCACGACGTGCGGAGCCTGACCCTCGCCTCCATCGCCGACCAGCTCGGCATCGTCACCCAGGAGACCTACCTCTTCCACGCCTCGGTGCGCCGCAACCTCCTCTACGCGCGCCCAGACGCGACCCAGGAGGAGCTGGAGGTGGCCTGCCGTGCCGCCTTCATCCATGACCGGATCACCGAGCTCGCCGACGGCTACGACACCGTGGTCGGGGAGCGCGGCTACCGCTTCTCAGGTGGAGAGAAGCAACGCATGGCGATCGCCCGGGTGATCCTCAAGTCACCGCGCATCCTCATCCTGGACGAGGCGACCGCCGCCCTCGACACGACCAGCGAGCGGCTGGTGCAGGCCGCGCTCACCCCTCTCATCCGGGAACGCACCACCATCGCCATCGCCCACCGGCTCTCCACCATCCTCGCCGCCGACGTGATCTTCGTCATCGACCACGGCCGGCTGGTGGAGCACGGCACCCACGACGAGCTGCTCCGCATGGGTGGCCTCTACGCCACCCTCTACGAGCACCAATTCGCCCCCCAGGGAGCGACCGAGCGCGTAACAGCGCAGAGCTCGGCAAGCACCACCGCCATGGAGGACCCGGACGGCGAGGATGGGGTCGTCGCCGCCGGCGCCTGAACCACCATCGCCCGTGGGAGCCGGTCAGCTGATCGGCCGCGACGGGCCCGCCGGCAGGGTCGGGCCTCAGCCCTCGCGGAGTCGCCGGAAGAAGTCGCGGAGCAGCTGCCCGCAGTCCTCTGCCAGCACCCCCCCGGTGACCTCCATCCGGTGGTTGTTGCCAGGGTGGCGGAGCACCTCGTAGACGCTGCCGTCAGCACCCTTCTTGGGGTCGCGGGCACCGTACACGCAGCGATCGATCCGAGCCTGGACCATCGCCCCGGCGCACATCGGGCAGGGTTCCAGGGTCACCACCACGGTCACCCCCTCGAGCCTCCATCCGCCCCGGCGCCGCGCGGCGGCGCGCAGCACCCGGATCTCGGCATGCTCGGTGGCGTCACCGCCCCGCTCCATCCGGTTGCCGGCGGCCGCGATCACGCTCCCGCCGGCAACGGCCAGCGCCGCCACCGGCACCTCACCGCGCCGGCCGGCCCGCGCGGCGAGCGCCAGGGCACGCCGCATCAGCAACTCGTCCTCGTGCATCCCCTCAGTGTCCGCCCGGCAGGCTGCCTCCGGAGAGGTCCTGCCGCCCGCTACTCCGAATACTGATCGGCGATGCGCCGCAGCGCGTCCTGCCAGCTCTCGGTCGGGCCCTCGGCGTCCGCGCTGCGAGGCAGAGAGCGGCGAAGCCGTTCGCGGGTGCGATCGATCTCGCGATCCCGGCGGCGCTCCTCGAGGGTGCGCACCGCTGCGACCGCGTGGTCCAGCTCGGCGGCGACCTCCTTGATCGCGTCCGGACCGTCAGCCGACCGGAGGGTCCGGTTGAGCCGGGTGGCCGTCTCCGTGTTGAGCCGGGCGCCGGCATCGCGTAGCTGATCGGCGACCTTCCGCCGCGCGCTCTCCAGACCTCGACGCCGCTTGGCCTCTTCCTCGGCCTCGGCCCGCTGCCGGACCACCAGGGCCCACCCCTCGTCGATGAGGCTTGGATACTGCCAGGCGAGGCTGAACTTACCGGAGCTCATTCCCTCGACCAGCGCGGCGACGTGCGCCGAGAACTGCTGGCGAGGCTCTCCGGAAAGATTGCCGATCAGGTCGGCGAGGATGGGACGCGCCTGACCGTGGGCGCGGCGCACCCAGCCGGGCAGGTGGAGGTGCTGCGGTTGGGGGACATCGCCGGGGCGCGCAGCGGCGACCAGCCCCTCGGGACGGTGCATCCCGGGTAGGTGCGGCCCAGGGCTGGCAACCGGGAGACGGTGGCCGGCGCGGAGGGGTCGCGGACCGCTCGTCCTGGTTTCGTCGGTCTCGGCCGGCTCCAGGGCGGACGGAAGCGGTGCGGAGGTAACTGTCACTTGATGGGCATGACTGGTTGGACGCGGGAATCGTACCTGACCAGCCCTGCGGCTCGCCCCCCCGTTACGCGAACGCCACCATCAGGCCGCCTCCGGAAGGGTTTTGCGATCAGCGGGGCGACCCCGCGGCCCGTGGCCGGCCCGCCCGCGGCGGCCTCAGGCCCGCGATCTCCGCCGACGGGCAGACGTCATTCAGGACGCATACCGGGCAGCGCGGGCTGCGCGCCGGGCAGACCCGGCGCCCGTGCAGGATCAGCCGGAGCCCGAGCGCGGTCCACTCGGCGGCCGGGACCATGGAGCAGACGTCTTCCTCGATCTCCACCGGATCCGTCGACGCGGTGAGCTTGAGACGGGCGGTGAGCCGGGTCACGTGGGTGTCCACGGCAAACCCCGGCTTGCCGAAGGCGACGCCCAGGACCACGTTGGCGGTCTTGCGGCCCACGCCGCGGAGGGTCACCAGCTCCTCCATCCGGTCCGGCACCTCCCCGCCGAAGCGCGCCACCACCTCCCCGCTCATCTCGATGATCGAGCGCGCCTTGGCCCGGAAGAAGCCGGTGCTGCGAATCAGCTCCTCCAGATCGGCGGGATCGGCCCCGGCAAGGGCGGCCGCGTCGGGATAGCGGGCAAAGAGGGCCGGGGTCACCAGATTGACCCGCTCGTCGGTGCACTGGGCGGAGAGGATGGTCGCGACCAGGAGCTGCAGCGGTCCCTGGTGGACCAGGGCGCACTCGGGCACCGGGTACTCGCTCGCGAGCCGCTCCACGACGATCGCCGCCCGGTCGCGGGCCCCACGGGGAAGCCGCCTGCGCGTCATCATGCCGGCAAGGATCGCACTGCGGCGAGCGTCATCGGCGCCGGCCCCACTCCCGGGCTCCGCTCTTCCTACAATCACGATGCCGCCATCGCGATGCCGGCCCACCCTATCGGAGGCTAACCGTGCGCCACAAGATCACCGTCGTCGGCGCAGGCAACGTCGGCGCCAGCGTGGCCCTGCGTCTCGCCGAACGCGACTATGCCGACATCGTCCTGGTCGACATTGTCGAGGGCCTGCCCCAGGGCAAGGCTCTGGACATCCTCGAGGCGGGGCCGGTGGTCGGACACGACAGCCTGGTCACCGGCACCAACGGCTACCGGGAGACCTCGGGCAGCGACATCGTGGTGGTCACGAGCGGCGTCGCCCGCAAGGCGGGGATGTCCCGCGACGACCTGGTGATGACCAACGCCGGCATCGTCAGCGGGGTGGTCCGGCAGGCTGCGGCGGCCTCTCCTCAGGCCGTGCTGATCATCGTGAGCAACCCGCTTGACGCGATGGCCCAGGTCGGCCTGGCGGCCAGCGGCTTCCCCCGCCGGCGGGTGATCGGGATGGCGGGGATTCTCGACACCGCGCGCTTCCGGACCTTCATCGCCCAGGAGCTGGGCGCGTCGGTACGCGACGTCCAGGCCTACGTGCTGGGCGGGCACGGCGACACCATGGTCCCGCTCACCCAGCTGACGACGGTCGCCGGAAGGCCGGTGACCGAGCTGATCGCCCCCGAGCGGCTGGAGCAGATCGTGCAGCGCACCCGCGACGGTGGCGCCGAGATCGTCAGCCTGCTCAAGACCGGCAGCGCCTACTACGCACCTGGCGCGGCGGTCGTCCAGATGGTCGACGCCATCCTCCTCGACACCCGGCAGATCCTCCCCTGCAGCGTCCACCTCCACGGGGAGTACGGCGTCACCGGAGTGTTCAGCGGGGTCCCGGCCCGGCTCGGCTCGAATGGCCTCGTCGAGGTGGTGGAGATGGACCTGAGCGGGGAGGACCAGGCCGCCCTGCACCGCTCCGCGGCGGCGGTCCAGGAGATCGTCGGGGTCATCGAAGCCAACCGAACCCAGATCGACCCCCTGCTGCCGAGCCTCTTTCACCACGACGAGGACTGACGGCCGGCGCAGCGCCGGGAGCGGGGACCTCTCCCGCCCGGGGCCGGCTACCCCTAGCCCAGGGCCGGAGGCGGCGGACCCTCGCCGAGAGCGGCGGCCGGCTGCTCGTCGTCGCTCCAGGTGGGCAGCGGCTCCGGGTCGGCGCCCAGTGTGGCCACGGCGGGGAGCTCTGGGCGCGGCGCCTTGAAATGCATCCCCCAGAAGGGGCCGATCGACACCAGCAGCTCGAGCGCGGCCTTGCGGACGTCGGAGTCGCCCCACTCCGGCGTCCGCGAGTAGCGATAAAAGGCGACGAAGGCGAGCACCATGACGGCGAGGATCGCCACCAGGACGATGGCGACCATCACCGCGCCCGCCGCCTCACTCGGCCGCCGCCTTCTCCCCCGCCTTGGCGCCGGAGCCGCGCAGCTTCCGCGCCACCCAGCGCACCGGGTCCCAGTGGGCGTCGGCCACCCGCTCCTTGAGCGGGATGATCGCGTTGTCGGTGATGTGGATGTGCTCCGGGCAGACCTCGGAACAGCACTTGGTGATGTTGCAGTAGCCGAGCCCGCCCGCATCGCGGAGCAGATCGCGGCGGTCCAGGATGTCCTTGGGGTGCATCTCCAGGCTCGCCACCCGGACGAAGAAGCGCGGCCCGAAGAAGCGCGCGCTCAGGTCGTGGGTGCGGTTGACATGGCAGACGTCCTGGCAGAGGAAGCACTCGATGCAGCGCCGGTGCTCGTAGAGGCGATCGATGTCCATCTGCTGGATCCGCCACGGCGTGCCGTCATCGGGGGCCGCGGTGAATGGCGGGATCAACTTGTTGGTCTCGTAGTTGCGCGAGACGTCGGTGACCAGGTCCTTGATCAGCGGGAAGGACTTCATCGGCTGAACCGTGACCGGCCCGCGCGGGAGGGTGTCGATCCGCGTCTTGCACATCAGGACCGGGTGCCCGTTGACCTCCGCGCTGCACGAGCCGCACTTGCCGGCCTTGCAGTTCCAGCGGCAGGCGAGATCGCTGTCCTCGTTGCGCTGCACCCAGTGCACGGCGTCGAGGACCACCATCCCGGTGACCTCGGGGACCTCGTGGGTCGCGTAACCCTGCTCACCGCCCGGCTGGCCCTTGAAGACGCGCAGCGTGATGGTCTCCCCGGTGAGGCCGCTCTCGGTGGTGGGCGGCCCATCGACCGGCGCGGGCAGCCCGGCGCCCGGCAGCGGCACCGCATCGCTCGGCTGGGGCAGGGTGCCCGCCATCAGTGCGCCTTCGGGCCCGAGGCCGCGACCTTGCCGGCGTAGTGGGGCGGCAGAGCGGCCGAGTCGAAGAACCGGCTCCGCGCCAGCCGGGTGACGACGTCGTCGGGCATCAGCTCGAGGGGACGCTCCTCCACCACCATGCCGTCAGCCCGCTTGCGGGCCACCAGATTGATCTGCGCGAGGCGGGCGTCCTTCTCCGGGAAGTCGAAGCGCCATTGCGAACCCCGCGACTCCCGGCGGGCGATGGCGCAGCGGACGATCGCCTCGGAGACGGTGAGCATGGACTCGACGTCACCACATGTGTGCCAGCCGGGGTTGAGCACCCGCCCACCGCCGGCCCGCATCCGCCTGCTCCTCTCGGTGAGCTCGCCGATGGCCGTGAGCGCTCGGTTGAGCGACTCCTCGCTGCGGCCGATGCCGGCGTCGTCCTGCATCGCCTCCTGGAGGGCGCGGTGGAGGACGTAGGAGTTCTCCGCCTTGTCCCCGAGGTCGCCGGCGAGCGGCAGGAGGGCTGCCGCCTCCGCGTCCGCGAGCTGCCGCTCGGAGACGGCCGGCTTAGCGCCCACGCCCTTGGCGGACTCGGCAGCCGCCTCGCCGGCGCGCCGGCCGAAAACCAGGATGTCGCCCAGCGAGTTGCCCCCCAGCCGGTTGGCCCCGTGCATCCCCGCCGCCGCCTCGCCGGCGGCGTAGAGCCCGGGAAGGGTGCTCGCCGCGGTCTCCGGATCGACCCGGATGCCGCCCATCGTGTAGTGGATGGTGGGGCCGACCTCCATCGGCTCCTTGCTGATGTCCACCCCGGCCAGGGCCTCGAACTGATCGCACATCGAGGGGAGGCGCTTGCGGATGTCAGCGGCGCTGCGCCGGCTCGCGATGTCCAGGAAGGCGCCGCCGTGGGGAGAGCCCCGGCCGGCCTGGACCTCCTTGTAGATGGAGCGGGCGACCACGTCGCGGCTGGAGAGGTCCTTCTTGACCGGGTCGTACCTCTCCATGAAGCGCTCACCCTCGGAGTTGCGGAGGATGCCGCCCTCGCCCCTGACCGCCTCGGTCACCAGGATGCCGCGCGCGCCCGGCGGCCAGATCATCCCCGTGGGGTGGAACTGGACAAACTCCATGTCCTGCAGCTCGGCCCCCGCCTGGTAGGCCATGGCCGCACCGTCGCCGGTGCCCTCCCAGCTGTTGGACGTGTAGCGGAACATCCGGCCCCAGCCACCGCTCGCCATCACCACCGCACCGGCGCGGATGACGATCAGCTCGCCGGTGTTGCGGAGGTAGCCGAAGGCACCGCAGACGCGGTCGCCGTGGGTGAGCAACCGGGTGAGCGTGCACTCCATCAGCACCTCGGTCCCGGCCGTGTGCACCATCTTGTCCTGGAGGGTGCGGATCAATTCGAGCCCGGTGCGATCGCCCACGTGGCACAGCCGCTTCCAGCTGTGCGCTCCGAAGGCCCGCTGCATGATCAGCCCCTCGTCGGTGCGATCAAACAGCCCACCCCAGCGCTCCAGCTCGTAGACCCGGTCGATGACCTCATGCGCGTAGAGGTCGACCATCCGCCAGTTGTTGATGAGCTGGCCGCCCAGCATGGTGTCGGCGAAGTGGACCTCCCAGCTGTCGGGGGTGTCGACGTTGGCGAGGCCGGCGGCGATGCCGCCCTCGGCCATCACCGTGTGCGCCTTGCCGAGCAGTGACTTGCCGACCACCAGGGTCGAGCATCCGGCCTCGGCGGCGGCGATGGCGGCGCGCAGCCCGGCGCCCCCCGCGCCGATCACCAGCACGTCGCACTCGCGGGTCTGGTACCTCTCGCTCATTTCACCAGGATGTGGGGGTCGGGCATCCCGGCCTGGAGCAGACGGATGTAGACCTCGGCGATCACCACGCTGAACATGCTGACCCAGGCCCAGGCGGCATGGTGGCCGTTGAAGATGGTGACGGCCCGCCAGAGCCGCCAGCGAGCCTTGCCGGCCCGGGAGCAGGAGTAGCAGTCGAGGCCCCCGCCGGCCGCGTGCCGGAAGGCGTGGCAGCCGAAGCTGTAGGCGGAGAGCAGGACCGCGTTGACGAGGAGGATCAGGGTCCCCAGGCCGAGGTAGAGGTGGCCCCGGTCGTCGAGAGAGGCGAAGGCGTCCACCCAGAGCAGGATCACGACGATAAAGGCCGGGTACCAGAAGAAGCGGTGGAGATTGTTGAGCACCATGGGAAGGCGGCTCTCACCCCGGTAGCCGCGGCGCCGGAGCTCGCCGACCGCGCAGGCCGGCGGGTCCCAGAAGAAGGCGCGGTAATAGGACTTCCGGTAGTAGTAGCAGGTGGCCCGGAAGCCGAGCGGTGCCCAGAGCACCCAGAGCGCCGGGGTCACCGGGCCGGTCTTCCAGATCAGCGGCGAGTAGAAGGGAGAGAGGTAGTTGGCGTGCTCGCTGACGTGATTGGGCCCCGGTCCGAAGAAGGAGGTCCAGATCGCGTACAGGGTAAAAGCGCCCAGGGCGACCACGATGGCGAGGGGCTGTGCCCACCAGGGGGTGGCGCGACGCAGCCGGGCCCGGAGCCCGACAGCATCTCCGGTCTTCGCGACCGCGGCGACCGGCGACACCTGCGCTGCCATCGGGATCGGATCGTAGCGAATCTGGGACGTGTGGCAGTGCCCGAGGTGGGACCTCCGCCCCGCTCGCGGTCGCCTACAAGATCCCCGGGGCTGTTTCGCACACCCTGACGCTTGGCACGAATCGCCAGCTTCCTGGTACTCTCGAAGTCGATCCCGACGACGGCCCCGCGCAGGCCCGCGGTCCGGGGAGCTCCGGCCGGCGCCAGTCGGGTGTCCGCCCGCCAGTCTCCGGAGCCAGCGCCCCGCACGATGCCACCACAGCCCGGCCTACCCGAACACCTCAGCGACCCGTACCGGGTGCGGGGCCTGCATGATCCGCGGCTGCACCATGACAACTGCGGGGTCGCCTTCGTGGCGACGCTGCACCGGGAGCCGACCCACAAGATCGTCAGCTCCGGCCTGGAGGCCCTCTGCAACCTCGGCCACCGTGGGGCCACCGGTTCGGACCCTCTGAGCGGCGACGGCGCCGGCATCCTGATCCAGATCCCCGACGCCCTCCTGCGGCGGGACGCCGGCCTCGCGCTTCCGCCGCCCGGAGCCTACGGGGTGGGGATGGTCTTCCTCCCTCAGAACGCCGCGGCCCGCGCCGACTGCGAGGCGCTGATCGCCACCGCCTGCCATGACGAGGGCCTCCGGCTGGCCGGCTGGCGCGACGTCCCGGTGGAGCCGGCGTGCGCCGGACCGACCGCCCTGGCCGGAATGCCGGTCATCCGCCAGCTCTTCGTCGGCGCCTTCGGCCTCGAGGGCGACACCCTGGAACGCCGCCTCTACGTCCTCCGGCGGGTCATCGAGCGGCGCTCCGATGCGGTCGGGCTGACCCGCGACCGCTTCCACATCGCGAGCCTCAGCAGCCGCACCCTCGTCTACAAGGGGATGCTCACCGCCGACCAGCTCCCCGCCTTCTACCCGGACCTGCGCGACCCGGTGACCGTCTCCCGGCTCGCCATGGTCCACGCCCGCTTCTCCACCAACGTCCTGCCCCGGTGGGACCTGGCCCAGCCCTTCCGTCTCAGCGCGCACAACGGCGAGATCAACACGCTGCGCGGCAACGTCAACTGGATGCGGGCCCGCCAGTCGAAGTTCCGCAGCCCGCATTACGGCGCCGACATCAGCAAGCTCCGCCCCGTGATCGACGAGCTGGGGTCGGACTCGAGCCAGTTCGACAATGCGCTCGAGCTGCTGACCATGGCCGGTCGCTCGGTCGAGCACGCGATCATGATGATGATCCCTGAGGCCTGGGACCGGAACCCGCTCATGGACGAGGAACGGCACGCCTTCTACGAGTTCCACGCCTCGCTCATCGAGCCCTGGGACGGCCCCGCCGCCATCGCCTTCACCGACGGCCGCCTGATCGGCGCCACCCTCGACCGCAACGGGCTCCGCCCAGCCCGCTGGCTGGTCACCGAGGACGGCTGGGTGGTGATGGCCTCGGAGGCCGGGGTGCTGCCGATCGCCGAGGAGCGCATCAGCAAGAAGTGGCGCCTGGAGCCGGGCCGGCTGCTCCTTGTCGACACCGAGGCCGGCGAGATCCTGGACGACGACGCCGTCAAGAGCGTGCTCAGCCGGCGCCACCCCTACCGGGAGTGGATCAGCCAGGGAGCCGTCCGTCTCGACGAGCTGGATCGGGTCGCCGAACCGCCCGATCCCGACCCCGGCACCCTTCTGGTCCGGCACCGCGTCTTCGGCTACACCGAGGAGGAGCTGAAGCTCGTCCTCGCCGCGATGGCCCGCGACGGCGAGGAGCCGGTCGGCTCGATGGGCAACGACGCTCCGCTGGCGGTGCTCAGCGAGCGCCCGGTCAACCTCTTCGCGTACTTCAAGCAGCTCTTCGCCCAGGTGACCAACCCGCCCATCGACCCGATCCGCGAGGAGCTGGTCATGTCCCTGGCGACCAGCCTCGGGGCGGGGGGCAACCTGCTGGAGCAGGGGCCCGCCCAGGCCAAGCGTCTGGAGGTCCCCACCCCGATCCTGAGCAACGCCGACCTGGAGACGATCCGCCACGTCACCCAGCGCCAGTTCCCGGCCGCCACCATCTCCACCACGTTCCACTCCGACGGCGGGGTGCTGGCGCTGCAGGAAGGGCTGGAGCGGATCTGCCGGCTGGCCTCGGAGAAGATCCGCGACGGGTACACGGTGCTGGTCCTCTCCGACCGGCACGTCGACGCCAACCACGCTCCCATTCCCGCGCTGCTCGCCACCGCCGCCGTTCACCACCACCTGGTCCGGGAGCACACCCGGAGCGGGGTGGGGATGGTCATCGAGACGGGCGAGGCCCGCGAGGTGATGCACATCGCCCTCCTGTTGGGGTTCGGCGCCGAGACGGTGAACCCGTACCTCGCCCTGGACACGGTCGGTGAGCTGCTGCGGCGGGGGCTGCTCCCGGCCGGCACCGACCTCGCCCGAGCCAAGGAGCGCTACATCCACGCCCTCTACAAGGGGGTACGCAAGGTCATCTCGAAGATGGGGATCTCCACCATCGACTCCTACTCGGGGGCCCAGATCTTCGAGGCCGTCGGGCTCGCCCCCGAGCTGGTCAACCGCTACTTCCCCGGCACGGCGTCGCGGATCGGTGGGATCGGTCTCGACGTGGTGGCCGAGGAGACCCTGATGCGCCACCGGATGGCGTTCCCGGAGCGGAGCGTGGACCCGGTCAGCCTCTCGGGCGGCGGCGACTATCAGTGGCGGCGCGACGGGGAGACCCACGCCTGGAATCCGACCACCATCAGCCTTCTCCAGCACGCGGTGCGCGGGGGTGGGCCGCAGAGCTACGCCGCGTTCGCGGCCGAGGTCAACGACGAGACCCACACCCTCAAGACGCTGCGCGGGCTCTTCGACATCCAGGGTGACCGCGAGCCCGTCCCCCTGGACGAGGTCGAGCCCGCCACCGAGATCGTGCACCGCTTCTGTACCGGGGCGATGTCCTTCGGCGCCATCTCCAAGGAGATGCACGAGACCCTGGCCATCGCCATGAACCGGCTCGGCGCCAAGTCCAACACCGGAGAGGGCGGGGAGGACCCGGAGCGCTACGTCGTCGACCCCAATGGTGACAACCGGCGCAGCGCCATCAAGCAGGTGGCGTCCGGCCGCTTCGGGGTCACCGCCAACTACCTGGTCAACGCCGATGAGCTCCAGATCAAGATCGCCCAGGGGGCCAAGCCCGGTGAGGGCGGCCAGCTCCCCGGCAACAAGGTCGACGAGGTCATCGCCCGGCTCCGCTACGCCACCCCCGGGGTGGGCCTGATCTCACCGCCGCCGCACCACGACATCTACTCGATCGAGGACCTCGCCCAGCTCATCCACGACCTCAATATGGCCAACCCCGAGGCCCGGATCAGCGTCAAGCTGGTCTCGGAGGTCGGGGTGGGCACGGTCGCCGCCGGGGTGGCCAAAGCCCGGGCGGACCACATCGTCATCGCCGGCTACGACGGTGGTACCGGCGCCTCTCCCCTCTCCTCCGTCAAGCACGCGGGTGTCCCCTGGGAGCTGGGGCTCTCGGAGGCCCAGCAGGTGCTGGTGTCCCAGGGTCTGCGCAGCCGGGTCGTCCTCCAGGTCGACGGCCAGCTCAAGACGGGACGCGACGTGCTGGTCGGGGCCATGCTCGGCGCCGACGAGTTCGGCTTCAGCACCGCGCCGCTCATCGCCTCCGGCTGCGTGATGATGCGGGTCTGCCACCTCAACACCTGCCCGGTGGGGATCGCCACCCAGGACCCCGAGCTGCGCAGGCGGTTCGCCGGCACCCCCGAGCACGTGATCGCCTTCATGCTCTTCCTCGCCGAGGACGTGCGCGAGCGGATGGCGGCGCTGGGATTCCGCCGTTTCGAGGAGCTGATCGGTCGCACCGACCTGCTCCAGCCCCGCACCGACATCGAACACTGGAAGGCGCGGCTCCTCGACCTCTCCGCCCTCCTCCACCGCACCGAGGCGGCGTCCGACGAGACCCATCACACCCGCCCCCAGGAGCACCACCTCGAGGACGTCCTCGACCAGCGGCTCATCGAGCTGGCCACCCCCGCGCTGGAACGCGGCGACCCGGTCCGGCTCAAGCTCCGGATGCGCAACGTCGACCGCACCGTCGGCGGGATGCTGAGCGGCGCGGTTGCCCGCCGCTACGGCGAGCACGGCCTCCCGGACGACACCATCCGGATCGACCTGCACGGCTCGGCAGGCGGTTCCTTCGGCGCCTGGCTGGCGCCGGGCATCACCCTCAGCCTGCGCGGTGAGGCCAACGACTACGTCGGCAAGGGCCTCTCAGGTGGCCGGCTGATCATCGCCTCGCCGCCGAACGTCGGCCGCGCCGCCGAGGATAACGTGGTGATCGGCAACGTCGCCCTCTATGGGGCCACCTCGGGCGAGCTGTTCGTCAACGGTGTGGCCGGGGAGCGCTTCGCGGTCCGCAACAGCGGGGCGGTGGCGATCGTGGAGGGCGTCGGCGACCACGCCTGCGAGTACATGACGGGTGGCCGTGTGGTGGTCCTCGGTCGCTGCGGACGCAACCTCGCCGCGGGCATGAGCGGGGGCGTCGCCTACGTGGTCGACGTGGATGGACGGCTCCACGAGCACTTCAACCTCGCCATGGTGGGGCTGGAGGAGCTGGATGGGGAGGACGCCCAATTCCTCCATGACCTGATCACGCGCCATCACGAGTACACCGGGAGCCTGCTCGCCTCCCGCATGCTCCAGGACTGGAAGGCGTCGCTCGCCGGCTTCATCAAGGTCATGCCCAACGAGCTGCGCCGGGTCCTCAGCCTCAGGGCCCGTCTGGACGTTCCTGCGTGATCGTTCGTGTCCCATGCACCCCATGGCGGGGTGAGCAGGGATGAGCCGCACCGGTTTCATGGAGCATCCGCGCGAGCAGCGGCACAAGCGTCCTGTGGTGGCAAGGGTCGGCGATTACCGTGAGGTCTACATCTCCCACCCGCTCACCACGCTGCGCACCCAGGCGGCGCGCTGCATGGACTGCGCCGTCCCCTTCTGCCACCAGGGCTGCCCGCTCGGCAACCTGATCCCGGAGTGGAACGAGCTGGTCCATGACGGGGAGTGGGAGCAGGCCATCGCCCGCCTCCACCTCACCAACAACTTCCCGGAATTCACCGGGACGCTCTGCCCCGCCCCCTGCGAGCCCGCCTGCGTGCTCGCCATCAACAGCGACGCGGTGACCATCAAGGACATCGAGCTGTCGATCATCGACCGTGCCTTCGAGGCGGGCTGGGTCCGGGCCCAGCCGCCCGGCTCGCGCACCGGCAAGCGGGTGGCCGTGGTCGGCTCCGGCCCGGCAGGGCTGGCGGCCGCCCAGCAGCTCAACCGGGCCGGGCACCGGGTCACCGTCTACGAGAAGGCGGACCGCGCCGGCGGATTGCTCCGCTATGGGATCCCGGACTTCAAGATGGAGAAGCATCGGCTCGAACGCCGCCTCGCCCTGCTCGAAGCGGAGGGCATCGTCTTCGAATGCAACTACGAGGTCGGCCTGACCATCTCCGCGGAGGAGCTGCGCCGACGCTTCGATGCCGTGATGCTCTGCGTCGGCGCTGAACGCGGGCGCGACGTCCACACCCCGGGACGCTCACTGCCCGGCGTGCACCTGGCCATGGACTACCTGATCCAGCAGAACCGCAGGGTCGCCGGCGAGGCCGTCCCGGTGGCGGGCGCCATCTCGGCCGCCGGTCGCAGGGTGGTGATCATCGGGGGCGGGGACACCGCCGCGGACTGCCTCGGCAACGCCCACCGCGAGGGTTGCGCGTCGGTCGAGGTCCTCTCCGTCTACCCGGAGCCGCCGCAGACGCGGCCCGCCGGCAATCCCTGGCCCGAATGGCCACTGGTGCTGCAGACCTATCCGGCCCACGAGGAGGGCGGCCGGCGCCACTACGGGGTGATGGTGACCGGGTTCCAGGGGACCGACCACGTCGAGGCCATCGAGACCGTGGAGTGCGAGGTCCAGCGTGCGGGAAGCCGCCGGGACTTCACCCCGCGGCCGGGAAGCGAGGGCCTGGTGCCCGCCGATCTGGTCCTGCTCGCCATCGGCTTCGACGGCGTGGCCTGCTCGCCGCTTGTCGAGGGGCTCGGGGCGCGCCTCACCGACTCGGGGGGGATCGCGGTGGATGCCGGCTTCTGCGCCGCGCCCGGCGTCTTCGCGAGCGGTGATGCCACCCGGGGAGCCTCGCTCATCGTCTGGGCGATCGCCGAGGCGCGCCAGGCGGCGGCCGCCTGCGATCGCTACCTGGCAGCCGTGCCCAAGAGCTGATCCGTCAGCGGGCCCGGCCCGCCGCGATCGGCGCGCGCAGGACCGTCTCCCCCATCAGCCAGCGGTCCACCGCGGCGGCGGCGCTGCGCCCCTCGGCGATGGCCCATGCCACCAGGCTCTGGCCACGGCTCATGTCCCCGCAGACGAACACGCCCTGGCGCGGGGTCGACCACGAGGCGTCGCGACCGACGTTGCCCCGCGCGTCCAGCTCCACGCCGAGCTGGGCGAGCATCGGGGAGCGCTCGGCGCCGGCGAAACCGAGGGCGAGAAGGACGAGGTCGCAGGGCAATTCCGACTCGGTGCCGGGCACGGCGTCGAAGCTGGGCCTCCCCCCCTGCCGGGACATCGACACCCCGGCCAGCACCAGGGAGCCGAGCTGGCCGTGCCCGTCGCCAGTGAAGCGCTGGGTGGAGACCGACCAGAGGCGCTCACCGCCCTCCTCATGAGCCGACGAGCTGCGGAGCTGCAGCGGCCAGGCCGGCCACGGCGTGCTCGGGTCGCGCTTCTCCGGAGGCCGGGGCATGATCTCGAGCTGGTGGACGCTCGTGGCCCCCTGGCGGATGGCCGTCCCGAGGCAGTCGGCGCCGGTGTCGCCACCGCCGATCACCACCACGCGGCGGCCGCGGGCGGAGATCGGGGAGTCGTCGAGGTCACCCTCCTGGACACGGTTGGCGAGGGTGAGGTATTCCATCGCCTGGTGGACCCCGTGCAGGTCACGCCCCGGAATCGGAAGGTCGCGGGGCACCGTGGCCCCGCCGGCCAGCAGCACGGCGTCCATCTCGGCGAGGAGCCTGTCGGCGGGAACGTCCCGACCCACCTCGACCCCGGTCTCGAAGGCGATCCCCTCGGCGCGCATCTGGTCGAGGCGCCGCTCCAGGACCCACTTCTCCAGCTTGAACTCGGGGATGCCGTACCGGAGGAGGCCACCCAGGCGGTCGGACCGCTCGTACACGACGACGCGGTGGCCGGCGCGAGCCAGCTGCTGGGCGGCTGCCAGCCCGGACGGTCCAGAGCCGATCACGGCCACCCGCTTCCCGGTCCACGTCGCGGCGGGCCGAGGAGCCACCCAGCCCTCGCTCCAGGCGAGTTCGGTGACCATCTTCTCCACCGGGGCGACGGTGACCGCCTCGTCGTTGATCGAGAGCACGCACGACGCCTCACAGAGGGCGGGGCAGACGCGCCCGGTGAACTCCGGGAAGTTGTTGGTGGCGTGCAGACGATCGGCCGCTTCCCGCCAGCGCTCCCGATGGACGAGATCGTTCCACTCGGGGACGATGTTGCCGATCGGGCAGCTGCTGTGGCAGAAGGGAGTCCCGCAGCCCATGCAGCGTGCCGCTTGGTCGGCGATGTCCTGGGGCGACGGCGCGACGTACACCTCGCGCCAATCCCTGATCCTCTCCTCCACCGGCCGGCGCGCGGGACCGCTGCGCCCGCGGGTCAGGAACCCTCGCGGGTCAGTCATCTCGCGTCACCCATCCCGCCCCACGTTACCTGTTCACCGACCCCGAGCACATGGGCCGCACGTCCCCGTCCTCGAGGGCCTGTCGTACCCTCCGCGCCATGATCGCCACCGACCGGCCCTTTCTGACAACGCGCGGCATTCTCGCCTTTGCCCACCGCGGTGGGTCCCTGGAGCACCCCGAGAACACCATGGTCTCGTTCCAGGTCGCCGTGGATCTCGGCTATCTCCACCTGGAGACCGACACCCAGCTCACCCGCGACGGCGTCCTGCTCGCCTTCCACGACGAGACCCTCGACCGGGTTACCGACCTCACCGGCCCCGTTCACGAGCGGACCCTGGAGGAGATCCGGCGCGCCGACGCCGCCTACCGCTTCAGCCACGACGGCGGGCGGACGCACCCGCTGCGAGGGACCGGGATCGGCATCCCCACCCTCGAGGAGGTGCTGGTCGCCTTCCCGCAAACCCGGTTCAATATCGACGCAAAGACACCGCGGGTGGTGGCTCCGCTGGCCGCCCTGATCGAGAGGTTGGGCGCCGCCGATAGGATCTGCATCGGCTCCTTCTCGGACGCCCGGCTCCGCCGCTTCCGCCGCCTGAGCGGCGGGCGGGTCTGCACCTCGATGGGCCGGGACGCGATCGTCACCGCCCGGATCACCTCGCTGGCCGGCCGGATGCCGGCCTTCGAGGCCTCCTGCGTCCAGGTGCCCACCTCCCAATGGGGGGTGCGGATCATCGACCCCGCCTTCGTCCGGGCCGCCCACCGGGGCGGGCTCCAGGTCCACGTCTGGACCGTCGACCACCGCGCCGAGATGGAGCGGCTGCTCGACCTCGAGGTGGACGGGATCATGAGCGACCGGCCCACCCTGCTCCGGGAGGTTCTCCAGGCCCGCGGCCGCTGGGCCGGGGCCGAGATGGGTGGCCAGAGGGATTCGAACCCTCGACCTCCTGATCCACAGTCAGGCACTCTAACCAGCTGAGCTATGGCCACCGCACAGGGATCGCGCCGCCGGTGGCGCGCCCGGTGATTATACGGGTGCCCGCGCGGCGATCCGACTGCCACCGGCCGAGCCGGTCCTACACTGGAGCCTCCGCGCCCCCTTAGCTCAGATGGATAGAGCAGCCGCCTTCTAAGCGCGCAGGTCGCAGGTTCGAGTCCTGCAGGGGGTAGTGACCCGGCCGAACTGGATCAAGTCCGGGCGAACGGGGGGGCGGGGCGGCCAAGAGGCCACGGGG
>JBEKGP010000051.1:0-17743 GCA_050012735.1 Candidatus Dormibacteria bacterium | reverse complement strand
CACCCTCCAGAGCGGCGACTTCCTGATCGCCAGCAAGATCTCGTACTTCTTCGGCAACCCGGCGCGCGGCGACATCGTGATCCTGAACCCCCCGCACCAGTGCGACGCCACCTCTGCCGATTACGTCAAGCGGGTGGTCGGCCTGCCGGGGGACAGCATCGAGATCGACGCTGCCGCCAACCCCGCCGAGCTGCTGGTGCAGCCGGGGAGCACGGGTCCCTGGGACCGGGTCGGCGAACCCTACCTCCCCGACGCCTGGCTGCAGGGCCCGGAATTCTCGATCTCGGGCACCGCCGACGCGGTCAATCGGGTGCTCCACATCCCCGCCGGCGATTACTTCGTCATGGGGGACAACCGCAACGCGTCGTGCGACTCCCGATTCTTCGGGCTGGTGGCGCGCAATCGCATCCTCGCCAAGGCCATCCTCCGGATCTGGCCGCTCAGCAGCTTCGGAGGCCTGGGCGCCGGGCCCACCCTGGTGACGACCTCGACGCCCACGCCGCTCCCCGCCGGGTCCTCCGTCGGCGGGCTCGTCCTCGTCGCCGCACCGCTGCGGCGTCGCCGTCACAGCCCCCGCGACCTGGCCTGCCTCACCCGGAGCGACCCGCCCCTGACCTGACCCCGCTCCCCGAAGGGCGCGACGCGGGCCGGCGGATCAGCCGCCCACGGTCCACTCCGCGAGCGCGCTCTCCCAGGCGACCAGCTCGTCCGCGCCGAAGAAGAGGTCGATCTCGACGGCGGCCCGCTCCGGGGAATCGCTGCCGTGAACGACATTGGTCCCGATCGACACGGCGAGGTCGCCCCGGATGGTGCCCGGCGCGGACGTGGCCGGGTTGGTCGTGCCCATCGTCGAGCGGACGAGGGCCACCGCACCCGGCCCCTCCCAGGCCATCGCCACCACCGGCGCGGAGGTGATGAAGCGGACCAGCCCGGGGTAGAAGGGTTTGCCGACGTGCTCGGCGTAATGGCGCGCCGCCAGAGCCTCGTCGATCCGCAACAGCTTGAGGCCGACGAGGTGCAGTCCACGGCGTTCGAGCCGGGCGATGACGTCGCCCACCAGGCCGCGCTGGACCCCGTCGGGCTTCACCAGGACGAGTGTGCGTTCCACGGTCATGAGGTCTCGTTCCACTCCTTGATCAACGTCCGACGACCATCCCCTTCGGGGGCGCTCCCCCACCCCCGCTCACGAAGCCCGGGCGAGGGCGCTCTCGAAACGCTCGGGCTTCGAAAAGGGGCCGATGACGGCGCCGCGGAGCCCGTGGCGGCAGACCTCCTCGGCCGTCGCCCTCAGCTCCTCCGCGGTGACTGCCTCCAGGGCCGCGACCACGTCGCCAGCGAGCAGGACCTCCCCCGCGAGCAGCTCCTGCTGCCCCAGGAACTGGCTCACCGCCCCGGTCCCCTCCAGATGGAGGAGCAGGCGTCCCTTCGCGTACTCCTTGGCCCTGCCCAGCTCCTCAGCCTCCACCGGCCGGTCGCCCAGGCGGGCCAGCTCCTCGACGGCGACCTTCACCGCCTCGATCGCTCGGCGAGGCTCGCATCCGATGTAGATGCCGAGGCACCCGCTGTCCCGCAGCTTCGCCGTGAAGGAGTGGACGTCATAGGCGAGGGCCCGCTCCTCCCGCAACTCCTGGAAGAGCCGGCTGGACATCCCCTCCCCCAGCACGACATTGAGCAGATCGAGGGCGAAACGGCGGGGGGCGAGATACGAACAGGCGTAGCCGCCCAGGATGATGTTGGCCTGCTCGTTGCGCTTGTTGACGAATCGGAGTGCGCTCCCCGCGACCTCGATGGCGGGTGCCGGCCCCTCCGCCGCCTCCTCCCCGAGCCTGCCCACGGACTGCTCCACCACCTCCCGAGCCTGCCCGGGCTCGATCGCCCCCGCCATGCTCACCACCAGGCGGCCGGGCCGGTAATGGCGGGCGAGGTGCTCTCTGCAGGCGTCGACGTCGAAGCTGCGGACGGTCTCCTCGGTGCCTGCGATGTCCCACCCCAGGGGCTGGTCCGGGTACATCACCTCGTCGAAGAGGGTTCCGATGTGGTCCTGGGGATTGTCCAGGCTCATCCGCAGCTCCTCGATCACCACCTGCCTCTCCTTGGCGACCTCGGCGGGATCGAGGACCGGGGCGAAGACCATGCCGGCAAGCACCTCGCAGGCCAGCCTCATGTGCTCGGCCGGCACCTTCGCGTCGAAGATGGTCGCCTCCTTGTCGGTGGAGGCGTTGATGGACCCGCCCACGCTCTCGATCGCCTCCGAGACGGCGCGGGCGGTCGGGAAGCGGCCGCCACCCTTGAACACCACGTGCTCGATGAAGTGGCTGAGCCCGGCGGTGGCTCCGACCTCGTACCGGGACCCGACCCCGAACATGAATGCGACAGCGGCCGACCTCCGCTCCCGCATCGGGGTCGCGATCAGCCGCGCGCCGCTGGACAGACGCTGCAGCTCATAGGGGGCGTCGCCGGGGGTCATCGGTCCCCCGAGTGTATGCGCTCCCGGTTGCGCCGCTCCCGGCAGGGCTCCACCGCCACCCCGAGCTGAGGCGGTCCCGGCCTCGGGCTTCAGCCGCGCTGCCAGCGCGACGGGCGGCGGTCCCCGCCGCGTCCCCCGTCACCGAACCCGCCGCTCCGCTGGGGCGGCCGGCCGACGCGATCCGGGAGCTCGGGAAGGTCGGGCTGCGCCGGTCCCGTGGCGTGGATCACCACCCGACGGGCCGGTTCCGTGCCGCTGCTCTCGGTCCGCACGCCCGGGTCATCCGCCAGGGTCAGGTGGATGGTCCGGCGCTCGTAGGCGTGCATCGGGTCCAGCGTGTACCGCTGGCCGGTCCGTTTGACGCGATTGGCGAGGCGGAGGGCCAGCTCCCGCACCTGCTCCTCGCGGCGAGCGCGGTATCGCTCGACATCGAGGATGACCCGGCGCCCCGAACCGATCTCGTTGTCTCCCATCATCAGGTTGACGACCGTCTGGAGGGCCCGGAGAGTCTCACCGCGCCAGCCGATGAGGAGGCCCAGGTCGTCCCCGGAGACGTCCAGGAGGGGTGGCGCCGTCGGTCCGCCCGGCGTCGCAGTGGCCCGGCGAGCAGCGATCCGGGCGTCGATCCCCATCCGCTCGAGCAGCTCCGCCAGCGTCGTCCTCGCCTTGGCGGTGTGCTCGTCCAGCTTGGACACCTTGACCCTGGCCTCCGCCGCTCCCGACACCCTCTCCCCGGGAAGCACGCGAGCCGGTCGCGAGAGCACCTCGATGGAGACCTCGTCGGGGCCCGCCCCGAGCTCGGCGAGAGCGGTGGAGATGGCCTCCTCGACGGTCTGACCACTCGTCTCGACGCTCGCCCATTCCTCGGCCGCGCTCATGGCCCCTGCTTCCGTCACCCTGTCACCCTCCTGCCCGCACCGCCTCAGCGGCGGCGGCGCGCCTTTTTCTGAGCTCGCGACGGGGCCCGACCTCGACCAGGGCTGGCCGGCGGCATGCTCATGGGCGAGGCCGTGCCTCGACCCGATCTCTTGGAACCATTGGACGAGCCGGTGCCTCCGGCGGTGGTCCCGGCGGCCCGCATCGCCGCCGCCGCGTCCAGATCGGCCCTCGAGTACGAGAGCGAGGTGGTACGCCCTGCTCCCGGGACCCAGCCCGGCACCCGCAGCCCACCCCAGCCCATCAGCGAGTACTGCTGGCCGACCATCACCAGGGCGGCGGTCATCCAGTAGAGGGTCAGGCCCTGGGGCCAGACGAAGCCGAAGAAGAGGCTCATCAGGGGCATGAAGTAGACGACCATCTTCATCGAGGAGGCCATCTGCCGCTCCATGTCGCTCATGTCCGGGCGCAGCGGCTGCATCGTCATCTTCGACTGGACGAAGTAGGCGAGGCCGGTGAGGATCGGGAAGATCAGCAGCGCGAGATTGGTCGGGGGGGTGAACAGGTGGCCCCAGTCGGTCGCGCAGGTGATGGCCACCCCCTTGGCGTCGGTCAGGGCGCAGCCTGTCGCCGGACTGTTGGCGGCCCCCAATGCCTGCCCGATGGTCTGGGCCACGTTATGGATCCAGAGGAAGCCGAAGTAGAACGTCTTGGGCAGCATGTCGAAGGTGACGTGAGACGTCCCGGTGTTGTCCATGCCGATGACGTCCCGGATGCCCCAGTAGAGCCCGTAAAGCACGGGCATCTGGACCAAGAGTGGGACACATCCGGACATCGAGCTGAACGGGCTGATGCCGTGCTCGGCGTAGACCTTCTGCGACTCCTCCGAGATCTTCCGGGTCTGCCCCTTGTACCGCTTCCGGATCTCGTTGAGCTGGGGGGCGACCTGGCGCTGGTCGCGCTGGATGCGCCGCTGAGTGCGCAGGTTCCAGCCCATGATCGGGAAGACCAGGGCCCGGATGATCAGGGTGGTGACTACCACGGCCAGCCCGAAGGGGCCGATGGCCCGGAGCACCCCGACGCCGTTGAAGACCTTGCTCAGCTCCTCGATCATCCAGCCGATCGGGTAGCGGAGAAGGCTCAGCCAGTCGATCGGGTTGAGGTCGATCCCGGCGACCATCGGCGCGGGCATCAGGCGGAACTCCCGTGGACCGTACGGGACGCCCGGTGGAGTCCGCGGGCCTGGCGCCAGGTCACGTACGCGTCGGGGACGGGATCGACCCCGCCCGGATAGCCCGGGTGGCAGCGCGAGATACGGCGCACGCCCAGCCACCAGCCGCGACGGGGGCCGAACCGGCCGATTGCCTGGGCGGTGTACCGCGAGCAGGTCGGCTCGTAGCGGCAGTTGCTCATCAGGCCGAAGACGGGCCCCAGGGTGACCTGGTAGATGCGGATGAACCAGAGGCTGAAGCGCGTCATTGCTTGCCCGGCGCCGGAACCGCGGCCACCCTCGCACGGGCGACGGCTCCACGCGCAGCCGCCTCCACCTGGTCGCGGAGCAGGCTGAAGGGGACCCTCAGGGCGGAGGCGTCGGCACTCACGATCAGGTCGTACCCGTGGTGGCCGTGCAACTCACGCGCCGCCTCGCGGAGCCGGCGGCGGACCCGGTTGCGCTCGACGGCGCCGGCCATGCCCGGAACCGAGAGTCCGAGGCGCGCCTCGTCACGTCCGTTGGGAGCGGCCTGGACACGGACCGTACCGGCCCGGCCAACGCACCGCCACGTGCGCACGGAGGCAAAGCGCCCACGGCCAGCTAGTTTGCCGCTGCTCGTCAGCGAGGGCCGGTCGGGGTGAGGTGCTTCCGTCCCTTGAGGCGGCGCGCCTTGAGCACGTTGCGTCCACCGGGCGTCGACATCCGGATCCGGAAGCCGTGGGTCTTGCGGCGGTACGCCTTCTTGGGTTGAAAGGTTCGCTTTATCGGATCTCTCCTGCCGTGAGGACATCGCATATCGCGCCCGGGGACGCCACGGAGCGCCGCGCCCGGACGGCGTGGTCACGCCAGTATATTCGGTCCACCCACCCACACCTCCCAGAAGCGCCTCTGGGGACGCCCAGAGGTGCCTCCCCGGTCCTTTTCCTCTCCACCTCGCCTGCCATCTGGCCTTCCCGGGCGGCCACCGCGCCCACCGGTTGTCGAGTGCCGCCGCCATTGCTAGACTGACGGGTGCTCCGGCGGGACGAGCTCCCCCAGTCGCCCCAGCCAACGTTGAAAGGCCCCTCCGGCAGCGACGTCGAAGTTTATCCACTCCTGTTCACATCCTGTGGACAAGTGGCTTCGGTGCGAGGAGGTTGGACTTTGACTTCGACGGCTGGGCGGCACGAGGGTCGACCTTGACGATCGGGGCCGACGACGGCATCGTCCCCACCGCCACCGACCGCAACTCCGCCCAGCAGCTCTGGAACTCCGCCCAGGAGGAGCTCCGCTTCCAGCTGGCCCGCCCCAGCTACGAGACCTGGCTGGCCTCCGCGACCCTGGTGGAGAGTGACGGCCAGCGCTTCGTGATAGGGGTACCGACGCGGCTGGCTCGGGACTGGGTATCCGAGCGTTTCGTCTCCGTGATCCAGGAGGTGCTCTCCGGCCTGCTGGGACACGAGTGCCAGGTCGAGATCACGATCGACCCCACGGCGAGCCCCCCGCGCGACGAGCCGGCCCCCCTCAGCGACTCCGACCTCGCCCCCGAGACGGACCTCGCCCCGGCCGGCGAGTCCCGGCTCAATCCCAACTTCACCTTCTCCAGCTTCGTGGTCGGAAACTCCTCGCGCTTCGCTCACGCCGCCTGCCGCGCGGTGGCCGACGCCCCCGGCAAGGCCTACAACCCACTCTTCCTCTACGGCGGTGTGGGTCTGGGCAAGACCCACCTCATGCACGCCATCGGCCATGCCGTACGCGAGGGCCACCGGCGTTCTCCCAAGGTCGCCTACATCACCTCGGAGAAGTTCACCAACGAGATGATCACGGCCATCCAGGAGAACAAGACCAACGACTTCCGCCACCGGTACCGCACCGTGGACGTCCTGCTCATCGACGACATCCAGTTCCTGGCCGGCAAGGATCGGACGCAGGAGGAGTTCTTCCACACCTTCAACGCCCTCCACGAGATCCAGAAGCAGATCGTGGTCAGCAGCGACCGGCCACCCAAGGACATCCCCACCCTGGAGGACCGGCTTCGCAGCCGCTTCGAGGGCGGGCTCATGGCCGACATCCAGCCCCCGGACGTGGAGACCCGCCTGGCAATCCTCAAGACCAAGCTCGGACCGCACAACCGCCTGGTTCCCGACGAGGTCTGCAGTTTCATCGCCCACCGGATCCAGAAGAACATCCGCGAGCTGGAGGGCGCCCTGATCCGCGTCCTCGCCCATGCCTCCATCGACGGCCACGCCATCACCCTGGAGATGGCCCAGCGCATCCTGAGCGACATCATCCCGGTGGCCGACGCCCAACCCCTCAGCATCCCCTTCATCCAGGACACGGTTGCCGACTACTACGGCATCCCCGTCGAGGAGATGAAGGGCAAGCGCCGCGACAAGCACATCGTCTTCCCCCGTCAGGTTTCGATGTACCTCATCCGCGAGGAGACGGACTCCTCGCTTCCCGTCATCGGCGACGCCTTCAGCGGGCGCGACCACACCACCGCGCTCCACGCCATCGACAAGATCACCGAGCTACTCCGCGAGGACTCCCGGCTCCAGAGTGACATCCGCCAGCTTCGGGAGCGCCTCCACGCCCATGGCTGAGCCCTACTCCCTCCGAGGAGCATCGTCGCCCCCCATACCCAGCCTTCGCGCCGGGTGGGACAAAGCCTGTGCGGATCCCACCCCATCCATGTGGCAAACCGCACATCCGCCGTCAGTCTGTGGACAACCCCGCCGGGCGGTTTCAGCCCTCCCCAGCCTCCCCCCGGTTCTCCCCAGCCTCTCGTATTCAGAAAGCGAGGTTATCCCCCGCTTCCCCACCCCTATTAATCTCTTCTTATCTCTACATTGTCACCCTCCAAGGAGTCCTCTCCGGTGAACAACTGGCCTTCCGGTACGAGCACCCATACCGCTCTGCGCTGCACGGTCCCCCCATCGGCACTCAGCTCGTCGCTCAGCCTGGTCTCACGCGCGGTATCGCCCCGCTCCACGCTCCCCGTGCTGAGCAACGTCCTGCTCGAAACCGAGGCAGAGGGACTCCGAGTCACTGCCACCAACCTCGACCTCACCATCAGCGCCCTGGTGGCGGCCACCGTGCTCGAGGAGGGCCGTGTGACCGTCCCCGCACGCCTTCTCGCCGAGTACGTCGCCTCTCTCGATGAGACGACGTGCACCATGGAGGTCGAGGAGCGGACGCAGATGCTCCGGATCACCTCGGGGGTGCAGAAGACCAACCTTCATGGCATCGACGCGGTGGAATTCCCTCCCCTCCCGGCGCGAGAGACCGCACCGGCCTTCGAGGTGGACGCGGCCGCGCTCCAGGAGGCCATCACCCAGACGGCGGTCGCCGCCTCCGGCGACGAGCAGACGCCGGTGCTCACGGGGGTCCTGCTTCACGTGGAAGGCTCCGAGCTCACCCTGGTGGCAACCGACCGCCATCGCCTCGCGGTCAAGAAGCTGGAAGCCCAGGTGCTCACCGAGGGCGTCGTCAGCGGGACGGTCATCGTCCCTGCGAGGCATCTCGGAGAGCTCGCCCGCGCCATCAATCCCTCCCGGCCGCGCGTCGGGGTCGCCTTCAGCGACGCCCGCAACCAGGTCTTCTTCAGCCTGCGTGACATGGAGATCTCCTCCCGCCTGATCGAGGGCAACTATCCCAACTACACGCAGGTGATCCCGGCTCATTCCACCACCACCGTCGTGCTCTCCAAGGAGCTCCTGCTCAAGAGCGCAAAGACGGCGGCGGTGCTGGCACGCGATGCCTCTAACCCAGTCCGGCTCCGGGCGGGAAAGGGAGAGCTGGAGCTGCTCGCGCAGTCCGCAGAGGTCGGCGACCACGACGCTCCCCTGCCGGCGAAGGTCGAGGGAGAGGAGGTGCAGGTGGCCTTCAATGCTCGCTATCTCCTCGACGCCCTGCAGGCGATCGACGGCGAGGATGTCGAGCTGTCCTTGAACGGCCCGCTCCAGCCGGCGGTGGTCCGCGCTCAGGGTCGCGACGACTACCTCTGCGTCATCATGCCGGTGCGGGTGCCGTAGCGCTCAGCTCATGGCGGTGAAGCGCAGCCGCTTCACCTCCTCCCCCCCCATGCGCTTGTTCAGGGCGCGCACGATGGTCGGCATCTCGAGCTGGAGCTGCTGGGCCAGAGCACCGTTCCGGGTGGCGACCAGCACCGTGCCCCGTTGCAGCGACAGGGCCTCGCACAGCGGCGCCACCGCCGGGCCCACCACCTCCGCAAACGCGTCCCGCAACTGGACTTCGCGCACCTCGCGCTGCACCCCGAGGCGGCGGAGCGCCGTGCTGAGGACCTCGGCGATGTGCAGCGGTCCCGGTGCGTGGTCGGGACGCCGGCCTTCGTCCATCCCGCCACTCACCCGGCGAGGACCGTGCCCTGGCGTACCAGGAAGCGGCGTGACGGATGAGCCCCGAATTGGTACTCGTCGCTGCACGTCACCATCGTCTGTGGCACCTCACCGCGAGCGGAGAGCGCAGAGAGTAGGTGCTCCCGGCGAGCGGGATCGAGCTCGCTGAGAACGTCGTCCAGGAGCAGGATCGGCATCCGCTCCGCGCGCGCGCCGACCAGGCGCACCTCCGCGATCTTGGTCGCCAGCACGGCGCTCCGCTGCTGTCCCTGGGATGCGGTGGAACGTGCCGGCCGGCCGTTGAGGACAAACTCGAGATCATCCCGATGGGGCCCGACCACGCTGGTGCCGCGGGCAAGCTCCTCGCCGCGGGCGCGCGCCAGCGCGCTGCTCAGTGCCGCCAGAACCTGCTCGCGATCGCCGCTCGCCGGACCGGACTGGGGCGCGTAGCGGAGCTCCAGGGAATCGGCTGCCTCGCTGATCTCCGCCATCGCCGCCGCCGCGAGCGGCGCCAGTGCGCCGACCAGCTCGGTGCGTGCCACCTGGATCGCCGCACCGTGGCGCAGCAGAGCATCGTCGAAGGGCCGGAGCTGGTCGGTGGGGCCGCCTCCGTCGTGCAGACGGCGCAGCAGGGAATTGCGCTGCTCGAGCACGCGGCGGTAGCGGATCAACTCGTCGGCGGCGGCGCGGTCGAGCTGGGACACCAGGATGTCGAGGAGCCGGCGCCGCGCCTCAGGTCCCGCCTTCACCAGCTGAAGGTCGTCGGGCCAGAAGAGGACCACCGGCCAGCGCCCGATCAGGTCTCGCGGGGCGATGGGGTGGCCGTCACGCGTGGTGGTGCGCGAGATGCGGGGTGACGCATCGCGTCCGGCCCCGCCGGTGAGATCGGTGTCGCGCGTGCGGCGGAGCCGGAGGGCGAGTGTCTCGGAGAGGGCCCCCCTCTCCAGCACGGCGTCGACGGCGGTCTCCTCCGATCCCCAGCGGAGCAGCTCCGCCGCCGTGCTGGTGCGCGGGGATCTGGTGAGGAGGAGGGTGGCGACCGCCTCCAGCAGGTTGGTCTTGCCCTGGGCGTTCTCCCCGACGAAGACGTTGAGCCCGGGTCCGAGCGGCAGGTCCAGCTCCGCGTAGTTCCGGAAGTTGTAGAGGCGGAGGTGGGTCAGCCCCCCCGCCTCCGCCGAGGATGCGGGACCCGGTGGGGTCATGACAGCTTCAACGCCATGGACCGCACCAGCTCGGCGACCTCCGCGGCCGCCTCCGGGCGGGCCAGCTGTGCGACCGCGGCCCGCATCGAGAGCAGCGACGGGGACCCCGGCACGGCCAGCTCCGCCACCTCGTCGACCAGCTCGGCGTCGCCGGGCACGTAGCGCCCGGCCCCCGTGTCGATGAGCCACTCCATGTTGCCGCGCTCCTGGCCGGGGAGGTACCAGGTGATCAGCAGAGGCAGTCCGGCGCAAAGGGCCTCGGCGATCGTCCCGGGGCCGGCCTTGGTCACGACGATGTCGGCCGCCGTCATCCACTCCGCCATGTTGGTCACGAATCCGTATACGCTCACCGGACGTCCCTCGCGGTCGTGGAGGCCGGCCAGGCTGTCGTAGGCTCGCTGATTCCGCCCGCAGATGACCACCAGGGAGATGTCCAGGCCGCTGCCTGCCAGCAGCCGGGCGCGTCGCTCGATGTCGCCCGACCCGTCCGCCCCGCTGCAGACGAGAACGGTGAAGCGATCGGGGTCGAGCCCGAGCTGAAGCCGCCGGGCTCGCCGGGTCTCCGGATCGGACGCATGGTCGGTGAAGCCGGCGTCGACCGGAAGACCCACCTGGACCAGCTTGTCGGCGGGGACCCGGTAGCGGCGGCAGCGGTCCAGGCCCCCAGGGGAGGGCACGATCACCAGGTCGACGTCGGGCGACGCCCAGAACGCGTGCACGTCAACCAGGTCGGTGACCGCGGTGACCAGGGGGACCCGCATGCCGAGGCGTCTCCGCGCCCTCACCGCGGCCCGGTTGAGCAGGGGGTGAAAGGAGACCACCGCCGCCGGTTCCAGATCCGTCATCAACCGCTCGATGGCGGGGTCGACGCTCCGGAGCACCAGCTCGGCGGCTCTGACCATGGCCCGGGAGTTGGTGGCGTGGAACATCCCGCCCCAGAGCCACGGTGCGCGCTGGATCAGCGGCCCGTACAGGCCGGCGGTCCGGCCCAGCAGGCGAGGTGAGGCGCTCGCAAAGGGGTCGACGATCTCCACGTCGAACTCGCCGGGGTGGGCGCGGCCGAGATAGTGGCTCACCGCCGTGGCCGCAGCCCTGTGCCCACCGCCGGTGTCCGCGATCAGAAAGAGGAGTGAACGAGACATCGTTCCTGAGACTAGCAGGGTGCCGGACGGCTCTCGAGGACGGCCCGGCAGCGAGCGCCGGCGTGACCAGGGCGGGAGCCCGTCAGCCGCCGAAGCGCACCGAGAGCGCCTGGAGCCCGGGGGCGAGCGAGGTGATGGGCAGGGGGCCGGAACCGTCCGCGTTGGCGATCACGGCCTCCACCGCACCGGAGGGCATCGTGGTGATGTACGCGATCTGCCGTCCGGTCGGCGCGACCGTGGCACTCTCCGGGTTTATCTCCCCCAGGGTGGTGGAGATCGCCGAGACGACGCCGGTGGCGATCTCGAAGCCGCCCAGCTGCGGCGAGCCGAACGGGGCGTTGAGCGCGACCACCAGGGTCGCGTCGTCGGTGAACCCCACCGGTGCCAGTTCGGTGCCGACCTTGAGCGGCGGCTGTCCACCCGACGGGTCGGCGACCCAGGTTGTCGGGAGCGACGACGACGAGGGTGAGCTGAGCTCCAGGGCCAGCTCCTCGCCCTGCGGGGCGGCCACCAGGTTGGAGGCGCTGCCCACGAGGATGGGGAGTTGGTAGCGAGCCCCGATCTCCGGATCCGCGAGGTCCACGTGAGCCGGGCTCGTTCCGGTCGCGCTGACCGGGATGGCCAGGGCATCGCCGTCCGAGGTCCAGACCGGCGTCCCGCTCGGAGGAGATCCGGGCTGGAGGGCGGAGAGCGACCCCGAGATCGGGTCATAGAGCTGCACCGACGAGTTGGCGGCGACGAAGGCCAGCGTGGATCCGTTGGGCGACCACGCCGGCCACGTGGCCCCGGCCAGGTCGAGCTGGTCCTGGCCCGTCTCCAGGTTGATGATGCGTAGCACGGGGGTCGCCCCGATCAGGGTGGCGTCGGTCTGGACGACGGCCAGCCAGTGGCCGCCGGCTGAGATGGTGGCGTCGTCGATCTCCGCGGTCGCCTGCCCCGAATCGACGGCCCCACATCCATCGGGGTTGGTGCAGACGGGGACCGCGTCCAGGACCTCGGCCGGGACCGGGAGGCCGGTGGCCGGAGCCCTGAGCTGAGCGAGCACCACCTCGGTGGCGTCCCCCAGCTCGGGGCCCGCCAGCACCAGGAGGTGACCGGTGGTCGACAGCTGACCAGTGGTGAAGTGGAGGGTGATCGGAGCCGGGATGGGCTGCCCGAACGCGTCGGTCGCCCGGCGGCTGACGGTCAGCGTGTACGCCGTCGACGGCTCCAGAGGGCGATCCGGGAGGATCTCGAACTGGCCCAGGTCCAGGGGGTTGCTCACCACTCGCAGGCCGGTCACGGCGGGCGTCAGCGACACCGCGGCGTCCAGCGCCGATGGGGACATCTCTCGAGAGAACGAGAGCACGATCGGGGAATCCCGCGACATGATGGCGCCCTCCGAGGGGGTCGTCGAGGTGAGCACCGGGGCCGCCGAGCTGGTCAGGTTCCAGATGTGATCAAGGGCGTTGACGTTGCCGTTCACCGAGGTGATGCCGGCTGCGAGGTCGAAGCTGTACTCCCGGTTGGGCAGGAAGATGGCGCCCGGGTGGTGGAAGACGAACCCCGACTCGCCGGAGAGCCAGGTGATCCAGCAGGGTGCACCGGGGCGGGCCGTGAACGCCGCCGCCACGTTGCAGCCCGGCAGCCCCGCGTTCGGCGAGAGCGTCTCGTACACGCTGAGGTGGTCCGCAACGCTCTCGTGGGTTACCGGCTGGTCAAAGACGACCTCGACGGTGGCGTTGGCGTCCAGCTGGGTGGAGCCGGCCGGAGGGTTGAGCTGCACGATCTGCGGCGGGGCGCTGAAGCATCCGGTGAGGAGAACCGAGGGTGCGAGGATCGCGAGGCCGAGGGGGAGGGCACGGAGCCGGAGCGCGTGCCGAGTTGGGCTCAATACGCGCGGGAGAGGGCGTTCTCCACGTCGAGCGGCACCACGGAACCGGCGCCGCTCTTCACCTCGATCCGGGCCGTCTTGTCCGTCGCGATCTTTGCCACCCCGGTGGTCGCCGTGTTGAGCGCAGGGCTGGTCTGGGTGTAGGCGCCGAGGACCTTGCCGTGGCTGAGCAGGATGATGCCGATGTCGGCGGCGCCGACCACGAGCACAGCTCCCTCCACCCCCTCCTCGTTGAGGAAGGCGATCAGAGCGTCGAAGTTGATGAAGCGGCCGAGCAGGCCCGTGTAGAGCAAGGGGGCGGTGAGGAGCTGAGCCAGGGCCTCGACCGTCTCGCCGGCCAGGTCGATGACGTCCAGGCCGCCCGTGCCGGCGTCCATGCTCCGTCGCATCGCCTGGAAGGCCGCCTCACCCGAGCGGGCACCGGCGATGCTGGAGAGCGCCTCCAGGAGATGTCCCTCATGGAAGAGGAGTATCCCGGCGAAGTCGGGCGCGGTGAGGCGGATGTAGCCGGTGTGCTGGTCGGCCCTGAGGGTCCGGAGCAGCTTGGGGAAGTCCACGAAGGCACTCTTCAACCCCTCGTACTGGGCCCGGCCCGAGGGGAGCGGGTAGACGATGTCGAGGGGCTGCACGGCGGGAGCTCCGAGGGTTGGGCTGGGCTGAGCCGCCGGTGCGGGGACGGGCGTGGGAGCCTGGGTCGGGGTCCGGGCGGGTGCGGCAGCGTGGGCCGCGGCGCGCCCGGGCGCCTGCGCCGGGGCTGGGACCGGAACCGGGGTCGGGATGGCGGCAAGCGCCGGCACCGGGGCCGCGGCGGCCGTGGGGGAAGGTTCCAGTCGGTACTGGGCTCTCGCCGGCGCCGGCAGCGGCTCCGGCGGCTCGTACTGAGCGGGAGCCTCGTAGACGGGCTCCGAGGGGATGGGCTCGGGGGTGGGCGGGGCCCAGGGGGAATAGCCCGCGGCCGCCGGGGAATCGCTTCCCACCGACTCCTGCTCGGGGGGTGTCCACCCGGGGTCGGCGTACCCGCCGACGCCCTGATCCGAGTAGCCGGCACCCTGGTAGGGCTGCGACTCGTCGTAGCCGGGGGCTCCGCCCCAACCGGCCTGCTCCGCCGGAGCCCGACGCTCGGCCTCGGCGATCAGCTCCAACGGCGACGACTTGATCGTCTCCTCGGGCGGCAGCTTGGCCCGGGGGTCGAAGCGAAAGCTGCCCTCGTGCCAGCTCAGCGCCTGGAGGACGACGTCCTCGCCCTGTCCGGACGGACTGGCCGCGTGAAAGAGATGGCCGAAGAGGAAGTAAAGCGAGGCGGTGCCACTCTGGCTCTCAAGGGCCAGGGCACCGGTCGCGCGCTCTGTCTGCATGGTCTGGAGCAGGGATGCCAGGTTCGATTCCTGCAGCGTGCCCTGAGTCTGCACAGGCCCTTCTCCGTGTGGGAATAAATGTGCCGCAAGGGCGGACTGAAAACCTGAGATCGGCCGTATAGTAACAACCCCGCGCCCGATGCGCCGCTGAATTCCGGCCGAGTTCCGGGGGCGCCGGGTCCGGGTCCGCGCTGGGGGCCTCCCACAAACGGTCTAGACTGACGGCGTGGGCACACCTCCCATCCCGGTCCCCCGAGAGGCGCGGGTTGGCTGAACCGCCTGCATCGGAGTCGGTGGAGCACCCCGGCCAGGAGCGGTCCACCTTCCCGTCCTACGAGGAGCTGTCCGCCGACGTGATCGAGGCCATCGATCAGGTCGGCCTCTTCATCGAGGACGTGCGGCACCACCTCGAGCCGTCCGTGGGCGAGCGCCGCTTCGAGTGCACGGTGCGGCTCTCTTCCGGGGAGCCCCCGTCGCGCTACCACGTCCACCTCAGCTTCGTCTGGGACGCCCTGCTCACCTACGTGGCTGCCTACGGTGCCGGCGCCGACTGCGACCTCTACCACGACGACGAGGAGGCCGAGGACTGCCCCCACCACCAGCTCCCTCCCCAGCCCTTCGTCGAGCTGGAGGCCGAGTTCATCCTGGGCGACGGAGGCTACGAGCTGCACAACGTCGCCGAGGTCTCCGCCTGGGTGGACACCGTTCAGGAGTTGCTGGCCAAGATCTTTCGCGACGAGGACCGTCCCTCCGTCCATGTCGGGATCGCCTCACTGGGCACGACCACGCTGGTCGAGAAGTTCACGGCGGAGCATTCCTGGCTCCTCGACTTCGAACGGCCGCCCGACTTCGAGGGCATCGCGCACCAGGTGCAGAACGCCCTCCGCCTCATCCCTCAACTGGCCGATCGCCTCCCCATCTGAGGGTGCCGGCAGAGCGATCAGCCGAGGCACGCCACGGCGACGGCCGGGTCGATCTCGGCGATGAGGCGGTGCCAGAAAGGGCGGTCGGGCAGCCCGGGATGGGGAACGGTGGGAGAGCCTGGGCTCACGACCTCGCCGTGGCGGCCCAGGAGGATGAGATCGGCGTCGGCACGCCTCGGGCCCCAGCGGTAGGTCGGGCGGCGGCCACAGCCCACCTCCGCCGCCAGGCACACGTCCAGCCAGCGCTCGGCCGGCCAGGGCTCGGGACTGCGGGCCAGGAGAACCTGGTTGTGGAAGTCACCCTGGGAGATCACGCCGACGGGCCGGGTGAGGATCTCCCCGGAGGCGCGCTCGACGCGGATTCCCGAGGCGACCAGGCCGGCCCGCAGGCATTCGAGAGCGCGCCCGCGATGGCCGACGTTGCACCCCAGCGCGATCCAGCCCCATTCGGACGCGGTTGGGCTGCCGCTCACCCGGTGCGCCCGGGAGCCCGCGCCGACCGCACCGCCTCCGGGACCTCGCGCAGCACCGCGTCCGCGACGCTGAGACCTCGCCGGACCTCGGCGACGTCGTGGACACGCACGATCTCCGCGCCGGCCGCCACGGCGATGACGCAGAGCGCCAGCGTCCCCTCCAGGCGCAGCTCCGGCGGGGCCCCCCCGAGCACCAGGCCGATCGTCGACTTTCTAGAGGCTCCGAGGAGCAGCGCGCGTCCGACACCGTCCAGCTCCCCGAGGCGCTGGACCAGCTCCAAGTTCTGGCCCGGTGTCTTGCCGAAGCCGAAGCCCGGGTCGATGACGATCCGATCCGCGCCGATGCCGTGACGCGCCGCGATCAGAAGCGACTCCCTCAGGCCTCGGCCCACCTCGGCGAGCAGCTCGCCCTCCGGGCTGCCCCGGCGATTGTGCATGGCCACCAGGGCGACCCCGGGCGCGGCGGCCAGAACCGTGGCCATCCCGGGATCTCCGCGCAGCCCCCAGATGTCGTTGACCATGCCGGCGCCCGCGGCGATCGCGGCCCTCGCGACCTCGGCCTTGCGGGTGTCCACCGAGATCGGCACCGCCAGCCGCCCGGCCAGAGCCTCCAGAACCGGTAGCACCCGGCGCAACTCGGTGGCGGCGTCCACCGGATCGGAGCCGGGCCGGGTGGACTCGCCGCCGACGTCGATGAGGTCGGCACCCTCGGCCACCAGCCTCTCGGCGAGGGCCACCGCCGCGGCGACGTCGCCGGCGAGACCGTCACCCGAGAAGGAGTCGGGAGTCGCGTTGACCACCCCCATGATCAGGGTCCGGGCACCGAAACGGAGAGCGCGGTCCCCGCAGGGCAGCGGGGGTCGCGGCCGGCCGCCGGCCAGCGCCGCCGCGAGCGCCCCGCCGAGATCGTCGAGGGGCGGCCCCTCTACGACCAGGCGGGTGGCCACTCCGGCGAGGCATCCGGGCGGACCGGACAGCACGGCTCGCCGTATGTCGGGTCCGATGACCATCCTGGCGCCGCCCGCGCGGGTGGCTTGCTCCAGCCCCGGCGCCTGCTCGGGGGCGAGGCCCTCGAGGGCGATCGCCTGGGCATCGGATTCGACGGCCAGGGCGGCATCGACACCCAGCTCCAGAAGGGTGCCACGCAGCGATTCGGGGGCATGCGCCAGGAGCGGGCGCATGTTGTAGCGGAGTGCCGCCTCCGCGGCCGCGATCTCGCTGCTCACCCGCTCAACCCCGTGGAGTGTCGACACTCAGCCCAGTCTATGCCCGGGCCATCGGGGGGCACGCGCGGGCGGAACGCACCAGGCCAGACCGGCGCCCGCACTTGAAACCGGTCGGAGCCCGGTGTCCGCACAACGAAAGGGCCATTCAGCTTGTGCGGCCGGCACATGTACCCGCTGCACCGGCACCCCGTAGCCTCGACGAGAACAGTCAGGCGTCCAGACCGGGCGGCACGGGGAGGTTCTGATCTGATGCTTCTGGCACAACTCGTACCAGATCCAAGCTGGCTCAACTCGGGTGACAACGCCTGGCAGCTCACCTCGGCGACCCTGGTCGGGTTGATGAGCGTCCCGGGGCTGGCGATCCTCTACGCGGGCATCATGAAGCGGAAGTGGGCGGTGAACTCCGCCATGATGGTGCTCTACGCGTTCGCGATGACGCTCATCGTGTGGACGCTCTTCGCCTACAACATGAGCTTCGGGCACCCGGGGATCGGGACCGTGGTGGGCCAGCCGGGCACGGTGCTGAGCGCCAGCAGCCTGGAGACGCAGGCGCACATCCCGCTCCTCAACGGGCTGATGCCGCCGCTCCGCTTCCCGCTCAGCTCGATGGTCTACTTCCAGTTCGTCTTTGCGGCCATCACGGTGATCATCCTGGG
>JBEKGP010000050.1:0-18388 GCA_050012735.1 Candidatus Dormibacteria bacterium | reverse complement strand
AATTCTACTATGTATTAGTCATATATGACACTATTTATGCTTTAGGACGTTCGACCATCCAGAAATGGACGCCACAGCCTCATCCGAGTTCAGACTCCGCCGGGTTTTTCGGGGCGAAGTAGCTAAGCGAAAACTTGTTCGCACCTGGTCCAGCATATCGGGAGACATGCAGGGCCGGGTGGTTGAGTAGAGCGCGGGACACGTCCGGGAAGTCCTCCCTCAAGTCTGATTCCCAGAGACCGGGCCACGGGAGAGTGCTGTCGCTGCTTTCCGCCTGGCCGCGTGAACGGACGAGGCGGGACTCGCGAGTGCGCGGGTGGATGTCGGTAGCGCGCCCGCCTCGCGGAGAGGAGGCGGCCGCCGTGTCTGAAGCCTCAGTTCGGGAAGAGCACTACCCCCTGCAGGACTCGAACCTGCGACCTGCGCGCTTAGAAGGCGGCTCGCCTATTGATTAGGCGGTTGCTTAGTACCTCGCGAATTCAGATGCACCATCTGCCTCGCCAATGCAGCTGCAAAGCACCGGCCGCCTTCCACGTTAGGAAGTGGTTGGGATAGAGAGTCTTCCGGGCTGGTGGTCGTCAGCCGCCGAGGGCTGGCTCCCACCTCTCGCCCTAACACAACTCGCGACGACGACACCCGTGGTGGAACAGTCTTCGGGGGGCCGGACACAAGCTAACCGCCAGTTATGCGATATTTCCGCTATTCTGATATTCTTCTCATATGGCCACGACCCATTACGTCACCGTCCAAGCGAAGGGGACGATCTCCCTGCCGGCTGCCGTCCGTCGACGACTCCACCTCGACGAGCCCGGAGCCCAGCTGGAGCTGGTCGAGCGGGATGACAGCGTCCTCGAGCTTCGATCGACTCTTCCGGTTCCGGCTGACCAGCGCTGGTTCTGGTCCGAGCGGTGGCAGGCCATGGAGCGCGAGGCGGAAGAGCAGTACGCACGAGGCGAGGGCCGCATGCATGGGACCACGGAGGAGTTCGCGAACTTCATCGACTCGCTGGACGCGTGAAGTACGAGACGTCCCCGGCATTCGAGGCCGATCTGAGGAGGTTGACAGCCGAGGAAAGGCGCCGGTTCCGAGACGTCGTGCGGACCAGCTTCGGCCCCGCCTGTGACGCACGCGCCGCCGACCGAGGGGCCCGGTGGCCGGCCCGGCTTCGGATCAAGGCTCTGAGGGGCGCTCCGGGCGTCTTCGAGATGACTTGGAGTTTCGCCGGTCCGGACGGGCGGGCCACCTGGGAGTGGAGGAGGCTCGCCTCAGGCGAGGCCTGCGTTCGTTGGCGGCGCGTCGGCGGTCACGCGATCTTCGAGCAGCCGTGACGGCGGGCCCGGTTCCATAATCGCGCCCGGAGCGCCGCCCTTCGATGCTCGGGAACCTCAGTCTGGCGGGGCCAAGAATCTGGCCACCCCCCTGTGCGCTCGGCCTAATCGAGCTCGCCCGAGATCTGGTGCGGGCAGCTCGTCGGCCGATGCGACCGGTCGCCCAGCTCGTCTAGCCCACCGGCTTCGTACCGGCTCAGCCAGGTGTGCACCGTCTGCCGGCTCACCCGCCACTCGGAGGCCACCTCGGTGACCGTCCTGCCGTCCCTGATCACCGCCAGGATCGCCTGATACCGCTGCTCGGTCACGCTCAGTTCCCTCATCTGAGGGAGTGTCAAGTCTCAACCGAAGTAGCCGTCAGCCATCACCCGAAGGTCTGTCAAGGATCAGCCGAAGCTCTTTTGTCAAGAGTCAGCCGGATCCATACACGTCACCAGTACCCCCTGCAGGACTCGAACCTGCGACCTGCGCGCTTAGAAGGCGGCTCTTCTATTGATTAGGCGAGCGCATAGTGCCTCACGAATTCAGATGCACCATCTGCCTCGCCAAACAAGGTGCAAGGGAGGGGCCGCCTTCCACGTTAGGAAGTGGTTGGGACGTCTCTCGGATGGAGCGCTCTCCTCTCAAGAAACGCGTCAAGCGAGCGGGAGTAGCTCAGCTGGTAGAGCGCGTACCTTCCAAGCTGGATGTCGCGAGTTCGAGTCTCGTCTCCCGCTGTCAGTCCTTTTGGACCGGGCCCCTCCGCCGTGATGAGCGCGGGGACGCGGACGGCGGTGCCGCGAGGGGGGACCCCTCTTCGTCGAGCCCTGCGAAGAGAGCGGTCGCCGGGATCACCCTCCCCGCTTTGAGGTCAGCCGTAGCCCGGTTCATAGAGCGGACGAACTCGGGCGCGGCAGCGAGGATGTAGTCCTCCAGGGCGGCTTCGTCAATCGCAACGAGGGCGGCCACGGGCCGGCCGTGTCGAGTCACCACGGTGGGCTTTCCGGAGCGGGCCAACTCGTCGAGGACATCACCGGGAGTGCGGGAGAGGTCGCGGATGCTTATGGTGGTCATGTCAGACAATTGTCGGCCAAGACCGCTCTCGTGTACACTACCAGTCATCTGAGAGAGGCGTGTAAGCTGAGAGTGATGAGCGAACCACCAGACACCCTTCGGAACGTCATGCGGCTGGCGGCTGAGCGCGAGGACTGGATTCCGGTTCTTCGCGCCGCAGCAGCCGAGGCCGAGCGGTGCGAACCGTACGGGGGTGAGTTTGCCGGCCGCTGGGTGCTCCAGCGGTTGGGACGCTTGACGGGGCAGGGGGAGTGGCGGCCAGGTCTTCGCTTGCTGGCCGCCTATGGGCTGATCGAGAAGTCAGGGGAGACGGTTCGCGGTGGACGCCGTGCGTACTGGAAGATGCCGGATCGGCAGGGCGTCGAAGAGGCCCTGCGCAAGTTGCAGAGTGACGCCGGTGCCGAGCTGCACCGGTAGGCGGATGATGGAACGCCATCACAACGTGCGCGTGGTGGGCGGGTCCAGGAGATATGGTCCTGAGTGAGATGGACGCCATCGCCTTCGCCCGCGAAGCCGAGAAGGAGGTCCGAGCTCTCGACTCTCCCACCCAGGCGAGGCTCCGGCGCAACCTCGCGCGGCTCGCTGAGGGAGCGGCGGGGCTCGACATCAAGCCGCTCGCCGGCAGGGAGCCGTGGAAGCGCCTCCGGATCGGCGACTCCCGAGTGATCTTCCGCGAGGTCGACGAAGCGGAACACGCGCGGTACCGGTGGCTGGTGGCCCGCGTTGTCAACCGGCGCGACCTTGAACGGGCGATCAAGACCCTGTAACCCAGTTTGTCTTGGCGAGCCGAGCGGGCCAGACGACCCTAGTGGCCCGCCGAGTGAACTGAGGGCTTCATGGCAACGGCGCCCGGAGGCCGTCTCGCGATGCTGACGTCTGCTGGCACCATATCAGGGTGCGGCGACCGAGTACCCGATGGCGGCGTAGCCGCGGAGCCGCTTCTGGTGCATCTTGGCCAGCATAGGCACGAGGGCGTCCACATAGTCGACGATCGTCACCGCGCGCTTGCGTTCGTGGAGCCGATGGAGCCGTCCGGCATACTGTTGAACGGTGCCGCGCTAGGAGACGGGCAAGGCCAGGAACAGGGTGTCGAGTCGAGCGTCGTCGAAACCCTCGCCGATGTACCGTCCAGTGGCCAGGAGGACTCGAGGAGCGTCGTCGGGGATCGCGGTGAGCGCGGCGGCGATTGCCCGGCGCTGGCCCGCTCCCATCCCGCCACGCAGGACGACCAGGTGCTCGACATGCGGTGCCAGGAGCTGTTGCATCTGTTCCAGATGCTCGGTGCGCTCGGTCAGGACCAGCGGCGAGTGGCCTCGGCGGATGGCTTCGAGGACGTCCGCCACAATTCCCTCTGTCCGCGGCCGATCTGCCACCAGGCGCGAGTAGATCTCCTGGATGCCAGGGTCGACCAATTCCGCGGGCAGGGTGAACGACGTCATCCTGGGGGTCACTACATGCGCGAATGGACGCGATTCGGCCTGTTGCCGGGCATCGACGCGATGTCGGATGGGCCCGCATTGCATAGCGATGATCGGGTCGTGCCCGTCCTTACGGGTGGGTGTCGCCGTGAGCCCGGTCACATAGCGCGCCCGGGCCTCCCGGAGCACTCGCTCGAAGCTCACCGCCGGGACGTGGTGGCACTCGTCGACGAGAACGTACCCGTAATCGGCGACGAGATCCTTGACCTCGCCGCGAGGGCTCAGGCTTTGCAGCATGCCGATGTCGATCGTGCCCCTGCTCTTGTTGCGGCCACCTCCGAACTGACCGATCGAGCGTGGCGGGATGTCGAGGAACGTCGCCAGCCGCTCCCGCCACTGATCGGCTAGCTGTTGCCGGTGGACTAGCACCAGGGTGTTGACGCCGCGGCGGGCAATGAGCCAGGCACCGATGACCGTCTTCCCAAAGGCAGTAGGTGCGGCCAGCACGCCGAAGTCGTGGGCGGCAACCGCGTCCGCCGCCTCTTGCTGGACTGGGGTGAGCTCGCCATGGAACGTCAAGGACACGGGCACGCCGGATTGGCGCTGGTCGCGCACATCAGCCCGGATGCCGTGGCGCTCCAGCAGACGTTGGACCTCATCGAGCGTACCTCGAGGCAGGGCCAGATGGGCGGGGAAGTCCTCGGAGCAGTCGATCATCCGAGGTTTGTTGCCCGTCCACAGACGCATCGCCTGGGCCCGGTAGAACTCGGGATTGGGGAACGCTGCCACCCGCCGCAGCCGGCTGACGAGTGCCGGAGGAAGATCGACCGTGGCGATGAACACCCGGTTAGCAATGACCACCTCAACCGCAGCGGGCAGCGGTCCGGCGCTCCGCGCCTCGACTCGTCGCCGGGACGGCGTCAGGTTCCAGGGGCGATCGGCCTCCTCATCGGTTTCGAACCACGAGGCGTCGACCCCCAGAATCGTCCCGGCGCGGGCGGCCTCGCGCACAATGCGTTCGCAATCCGCAGCCGGGAGCCGGCTTACCGTGGCCAGGTATCGCCACTGGTCGGCGAAGGGCTGGAAGTCGCGATCCAGGAAGACGGAGTTGTCCTCCCGCCGGGCCAGCCGTTGCAATGGCAGCGCGATCAGGTTGCCGAATCCGCCCTTGGGCATCGTGTCCTGGCTGGGGAACAGCCGGTCGTAGGAGGCGAGACCTATCTGGTGGCGGTGGTCGATCGCCTGGGTCAGCACGGTGCACCCGAGGTTGCGCGCGATCGCGGCGGCCACCGGGCGGTCGAAGAAGATCCAGATGTGGCCGCCTCGTCCCGATCGCGACCGTTCCACGGCGGCGGGCACGCCGAGTGTGTCGCAGGCGCGCCAGACGGCGGCGATGTCGTCTTGCCACGACGACTTGTCGAAGTCGATAGCAAGTAACCAGCAGGTCTCGTCGTCCAGGAGGGGATAGATGCCGATGACCTGCTGGCCGAGGAGGTGGCTCCGAACTGCCTCGTCATCCAGGGGCAGGAGCACTTCTGAGTCTGGCCGCTGGCCCCGCTCCCGCCTCGCGCCGGGTCGGAGGACGGGGGAGTAACCGCTTCGTCCGTCACGCGCCTCCCACCGATCGGCGTAGACGTCCTCTCGGCCTCGGAAGAGCCGGCGGAAGAGGGCGATTTTGTCTCCGTTGGAAGAGTGGGCGTCGACTTTGACATCGCGGATGGCGGTCCCAGCCGGTGACTTCAGCAAAGTTGGCGTCGGCTCCGCCACTCTCGCAACCATTGCCTGGAGGCGGGCGTTCTCTTGGCGTAGCTGGTCGATGGTGGACAGGGCCGACTGAAGCTGGGCCTTGAGGTCGTCGCTCGCCGCGGCATGGCCATCGGCCTCGTCGCTTAACCGCATCGGACGCACCGAATCCCGATTGACGAACCAACGTTCGCCTTGAGGGCCATGGTATCAGGGTCGTCGGGAAGCCGGAGGGGGCGCGGACGATCAGCGAAGGGGAATACCCGGCTGAGGTGGTCAGCGCACGTCTCAGCCAGTCTCGGTATTGCGATATTACGATACCTTGACATGAAAGTACCCATAAGGTAGCATCACTACTATGGCTAGGACCCTACGGCTCGAAGTGGACCAGGAGGATCTCCTGCGGGAGATGGCTCGCATCGACGGCATCCCTGTCAGCGACGAGATCCGGGAGGCCATCGGGGCCCACATTGAGCGTCGGCGCAAGGACGCCGACTTTCAGGCGAGGCTCCGCGCCTCTCTTGAGCGCCACCGCGAACTGCTCGACACCCTGGCAGATCGCTGACCGGCCCGCCGGAGTGTCAGCCATTGGCAGTACCTCGAACTCGGCGACTTCCTGCTTATCGCCGAGGCCGTAACGGGGATCCCGGCCGAGGTGCTCGGGAGCTCCGAGCGGGTCGTCTCCCAGGCTGATTCCGCCCTGCACGTCCCCGGCTCCGGCTTCGGAGACTTCGAGGCTTACCCGGGTTCAGCTGTTGCTGCTAGGGGGCGCGGTGGGCACATGTGCGCTCCGGCCGCTCTGCAGTGTGGGGAGTGTCCGCTCCGTCACTACGCGTGGTTGTTCAGCCATGCCGTGACGGCGGCTGCGACGTCCGGGTCCAAGTAGCTATCCGGCGCGTTGTACCTGGGCATGACCTCAGCCTGCTCGAGCTCGGAGCGCGGCCCTGGCTCATGCTTGAGGACGTGGTTCGCGTTGTCGGGGAAGAGGAACGTGATGTCCGCCCGGCCCGCCGCCGCGCGCTGTAGTAGCTCACCGTCCGCTTTCCAGTCCACCTGGAGGTCCTTCTTGCCGATGATGACGAGGACGGGGACCGCCGTCCGAGCCAGCAGGGTGGCCGCGTCCGCGATCCAGAGCTCCCGTGCGAAGGGCAGGTTGGCCGGCGTCTCCAGCGCCTTCAGGAGGAGCCTGACGCCCTCGGGGAGGGCAGGATCCGGGTCGATGGGCTCGCCGGCGAGGAACCGGGCGATGGCCGCGTCGTAGAGGGCGAGAAGCGCCTCACCGTTCGGGATCGCCGCAGCCTGAGCCGCGAGCTGGGAGCGCGCGACGACGCCCACGGCGCGGCCGGGCGGCCCGGTGAGGATCAGCCCGGCCAAGGGAAGGTCTGGGTTCTCCAGCTGGTAGTTGAGAGCATGCAGGGTGCCCTCGCTGTTGCCTAGCGCGAAGATCCGGTCGTCCCGAACCCAGCCCTCGGCTGCGAGCGTGCGAACAGCGCCGGCCAGCTCGTCGACGTGGCTCTGCATCGTTATCTTGCCGATCAGCTGGGGGATGGTCTCGAGAACGTGGGGTCCCGAGGCGCGCTTGTCGTAGCGCAGGGATGCGATGCCGGCTCGTCCCAGCATCTCCGCCAGCAGGCGTCCGCTGCCATTGGGCCCGGGGAGCAGAGGCGAGTCCCAATCCCGGTCCGTGGGGCCGCTCCCAGCCACCAGCACGACGCCGGGGAAAGGACCGGGACCAGACGGCCGCACCACCGTCCCGTAGACGGTGGTTGTGCCCAAGGGCCAGCTCACCTCCAAGCTCTCGCCGAACGAGTCAGGAGCGGTCATCGTTCACGTCCTCCATGAGTGATGTGCGCGGTTGGGCTCACCGGTCGGATCTCCGTGACCTCGCCAATCTGGTGGCGACAGCGAGTAGCAGGGCTGTGGCAGCGGCGGTGACGGCGACGGCGCGCCACGGAACGCCACCGCCGCCGGGCAGAAGATCCTGAATTCCCGAGGCGAGTGCGGTCGGTGCCCAGGGCGCGACCGCCGTGATGGAGTCGAGCAAGGCGAGCACAAGCAGCGTCGCCAGGCTCCAGCCGGCCACGGCCAGCACGCTCCTGACGAGGGTCGCCCAGGTGGTCACCACCACTACGCTGAAGACCAACCAGAGTGCCTCTAGACCGCACCCTGCTGCCAGCCGGGCGGGTGACAGGTACCCGATGAGGACGCGGGTCTCGTACCAGGCCGCGGCCGAGCCGAGCACCAGCCCGACCACGCTGGCGACAGCCACAGCGGTAGCGCGGGGGAGGATCAGCAGTGACGGACACCGGATCCGGGTGCGATAGAAGGAGGCGAGGGCGGGGCGGGCGTCGAGGGCGACGCTCGCCGCCGCGACGATCACGACGACGAGGATTCCGAGCTGCGCGGCGTTCTGTGAGAAGCCCTTGAGCGCCTGGGCTGGGGTCGCCGGAGGGATCACGATCTTGATCCCGTTCGTCTCCCCGTTGACCAGCTGGGGCAGGTAGTAGGTGAGGACCGGCTCACCGAAGCCCAGGACCAGGAAGACGCCGAGGAGAGCCACCAGGCGCCGCGTCCGCCAGAGTCGGGCGATCTCCAGGCGCCACACGGTCATCAGGACCGGCCCTCATCTCGAGGAGCGGCCGTGAGGGCCAGGAAGGCCTCGTCGAGGCTTGGGCGGACCGGTGAGAGGGCGACCACGCGAGCGCCGGCATCGGCGAGCAACCTGGACAGATGGCTCTCGACCTGATCGGCCGCCGGGGCATGGAGCTCGATCCTCCCGGGCGCGGTCTCCTTCACCTGGGAGACCCAGGGGGCCGCGGAGAGTATAGCCAGCACGGTGGTCGCCGGGGGACGCACCTCGACGAGCCAGCGGTCTCCTCTCACCGAGGCCAGCAGATCGGCAGTCCTGCCCTGGAAGAGCAGCCGCCCGCCCACCAGAACACCGATGTCGGTGCAGAGTTCCTCGACCCCAGAGAGGTCGTGGCTGGAGACGATCACCGTGGTCTGGCCGGCGAGCGAGGCCAGCAGGTCCAGGATGTCCGCCCGCCCCAGCGGGTCGAGGGATGCAACGGGCTCGTCCAGGAGGAGGATCTGGGGCTGAGCCACCAGAGCGGCGCCCAGGTTGAGACGGGTGGTCATGCCTCGAGAGAAGCCTCCGACGCGGCGATGCGCCGATTTGCCAAGGCCCACGAGATCGAGCACCGTCGCCACGGCCTCACGGGTCGACTCCTGCCCCAGCAGGCTGAGTGAGAGGTCGATCACCTCGGTCGCCGTCAGCCATGGCTCGAACTCGGCGACATCGGGGCAGTACCCGATCGCCGTCCCTTGAGCTGCCAGGTGCACCTCCCCGGAGGTCGGGAGGCGGAGCCCGGCCAGGATCTCGAGGAGTGTGGTCTTGCCAGCCCCGTTGGGGCCGATGAGCCCGTACAGCGCACCGGTGGGCACCTCGAGGTTGACCCTGGTGAGCGCCTGCGCCGAGCCGTACGCCTTGCTCAGCCCAACGGTGACGACGGAGGCGCTCAGTGCGATCTCCCCATTGTTAGGTACACCATCCCCGCCCAGGGGCACACCACCAAGCACAGCAGCGCCCAGGCCCAGCGGGGCAGGTAATAGACCTGATCGGTCCGGGCGATGTCCTCCAGGCAGTAGATGTCGAAGCCGACCACCACCACGAGGAGCGGGATCAGGGCGGCCAGCATGGTGCCCTGAGCGACCATTACCATGATCGGTAACGATACCATGTCTGGTAGAAGTTGGTAAGATTGGGTGATGGCCAAGGCCGACCTGCTCCTCCACCCGATCCGGCTCCGGATCATCCAGGCGTTCCTGGGTGATCGGGCGCTCACCACCAGCCAGCTCGCCGCGGAACTGCCCGACGTGCCTCCTGGCAGCCTGTACCGCCACGTCGGTCTGCTGGTGAGCGCCGGCGTGCTCGGCATCGCCGCGGAACATCGGGTCCGCGGCGCCGTGGAGCGCACGTACATCCTCCGGGTGGCTGCCGCCCAGGCTGACGCGGCCATGACCACCGAGGAACACTGGCGAGCGTTCATGGCCTTCGTCGCGGGACTGCTCGGCGATTTCGACCGCTACCTCGCTCTGGGTGAACCCGACCCGGCGCGCGACGGCGTGGGCTACCGCATGGGTGCGTTGTGGCTCTCCGACGCGGAGCTGGCCGAGTTCCTCCATGACTTGGCTCCGGTGGTGCAGCCCCGAATGGCGAACGCTCCCGGCCCGGGGCGGCGACGGCGCATCGTGGCGGGGGTGTTAATGCCTACCACCCCGGCGGAAAAGGGGCGTGGTGGACGGCGACGCGAGAGCGGGGCGGCGGGCGGAAGACGGCGATCTCCCAGCCACCGCGGAGCGTGAGCTTCAGGGCTTTGGTCTCATGGGCAGGGGGAGGGGAGGGGTTCGAGGGCGGTGGCCCGCGTGGAAGGGTTTGTCGGAAGTAAGAGCGACCAATACCCGCTGCAGGACTCGAACCTGCGATCTGCGCGCGGCACCGTGCCGGAATTGAGACCGACCAGTACCCCCTGCAGGACTCGAACCTGCGACCTGCGCGCTTAGAAGGCGGCTGCTCCATTGATTAGGCGGTTGCTTAGTACCTCGCGAAGTCAGATGCACCATCTGCCTCGTCAAATGGCCTGCAAATCACGGTCCGCCTCTAGCGTTAGGAAGTGGTTGGGATAGAAAGGTTTCCGGCCCTCCGCGCGTCGTGCTGCCAGCACCATCTGGCCGACGACCGGACACTCCGGTGACACCCTGGCGTGGTCAGCCTGGGCCACGCGAGGGTGCCCTCACTCTCATTCCAAGGGTCGGCGTCTCAGCTCTCGCCGCTGTCCGGACCCGCAACGTGGAGGTGGACGAGGTAACCCGACGCGGGCTAATGAAGGGTGGGCTACGATTCCAATCGCCCGATGCCGATCCGGCACTGGGCGCCAGGGCTATACGCGGGTTCAGGGGGGTTCCGATGACAGTTCGAGTCTCGTCTCCCGCTCCCCGGACGACGTCGTGGCGCATGTCGTGGAAGCGAGCGTGCGCCTATTGGGTGGCTCAGGCGTTGAGGAAAGCCAGGACGGCGAGGACCCGTCGATGGTCGTCGGCGCTGTCTGGAAGAGCGAGTTTGGCGAAGATGCTCGTGATGTGCTTCTCGACCCCTCCTTCCGTCATTCGGAGGGCTGTCGCGATAGCGGCATTGGATCGGCCCTCGGCGATCAGCCCCAGCACCTGACGCTCTCGCGGGGTCAGGGTGTCCAGCGGCTGCGGTCGGCCGCGCGCGATCAGCTGAGCCACTACCTCGGGGTCCATCGCCGTGCCTCCGGCGGCAACGCGTCGCAGCGCATCGACGAAGTCGCGCACGTCGGCTACGCGATCCTTCAGCAGATACCCGATACCGCCGCCACCTCCCCGAAGCAGTTCAGCCGCGTACGACTGCTCCACGTACTGCGACAGGATCATCACGGCGGTCTGGGGCACAAGCCGCCGGGCCTCGAGGCAGGCTCGGAGGCCCTCATCCCGGAATGTCGGGGGCATGCGTACATCGACGACCGCGATGTCTGGGTGGTGCTTCACTACAGCGGCAACAAGGCTGGGCCCATCAGCGACCGCGGCTGCCACGTCGAAGCCGCGCCCGTCGAGGAGCTGGGTCAGACCTTCGCGGAGGAGCGCATTGTCCTCCGCGATCACGACGCGCACGGTATCTCCGCGCGGACCACAGTCGGGCCGCCAGCGGGGCTGCTGATCTCGAACCAGCCATCCAGTGCCGCAATCCGTCCCCCCAGGCCACGCAGCCCGGTCCCCCCGAGGGGGTCGGCGCCACCCCGGCCGTCGTCCGAGACCTCGACCAGCGCAAGCCCGCCGCGCTGGTTGACCCGGACCCGGCACGTTGTGGCACCGCTGTGCTTGGCGACGTTCGCCAGAGCCTCGGAGACCAGGAAGTACGCGGCCGTCTCCACGGGTTCGGGGAGGCGGTCTGGGACATCGACCTCCAGGGTGACCGGGACCGTCGAATTGGCGACGATGGCCGACAGCGCCGCGTCCAGGCCTCGATCCTCGAGGACGGTAGGGGCAATGCCACGCACCAGCTGCCGCAGGTCCGCCAGGGCGCGCTTGGACTGCTCATGAGCCCGCTCGATGAGCCGCCGGCAATCGGCGGGCTCGGTCTCGAGCTTCTCCAAAGCCACACCGAGGTCCACAGCCAATGCGACCAGCCTCGCCTGTGCCCCATCGTGGAGGTCGCGCTCGATGCGTCGGAGCTGGCCAGTCTGCGCGTCCGCGGCCGCAGCCCGGCTCACAGTGAGCTGGGAGACCCGGCTGACGAGGCTGGTCCAGCTGTCCGGACCAACGAGAACCCGCGCAGTGGCGAGCTGAAAGGAGGACAGCCCTCGGACGACCAAGGGGCCGACCGTCCAGCCGATCAGTCCCAGGACGAAGCCGATCGCGCCGACCAGGGCGGCGCGGCGCGAGCTGGTGATCGGTATCCAGAGTGGCGAGGCGACCAGCATCACGGACAGCCCGGCGCCCGCGATGGTCACTGCTAGGCTGACGAGTCCGACTGGAACCATCACCGCCGTCCAGAGGACGTCACGCCACGTCGCCGGGTCCGTGACCAGCACTCGCAGTTTGCCCGCCACCGGCAACCCGGTGGTCGCGTGGTAGCTGGCTCCGATCGGGTTCGCGTCGACCACCAGTGCTCGGCAGCGCTCAAGCCACGCCAACAGCCGGCATCCGACCAGCGCGAAGCAGAAGAGCGGCAGTCCGATGAGCACCAGGCTCAGCAGGCCCGAGGCGACCCCGACGGTGAAAAGCGTTGCGGCGACGAGCGCGACCGGACCTCCGGTGACGACGTGGGCGAGGGCACGCCAGGTGCGCGCGTCGGCGTAGGCCAGTGGCACCCGTCGTAGGAGCTGCAGGATCGTCGGTGGGGGAGAGCCGAGGGGGTGTGAGGAGGCTGCGGTTGTGGCGTCCATAGTGCGGCTCCTGTTGGGCGGGTCAGCGTCGCACGAAGCCTACGGCGAACAGCGACGGTCGACCACCTGGGCTGCCGGAGTGCTCTTGGTATGGCTACCCCCACCAGCCCATGCGATTAGGCTCGAAGTCCGGCGACGGGGGCGGGCGTGGTGCGGTGAAGGTCACTCGAAACGGAGCCAGCCACTGATCGCCGCAGTTATGCGGTCCGATCGCCGCCGGGCTCAGGGTCGGTCCGGTGCGCAGTTGGATTCATGCGTCTGGTGGGCCTGACCCGGTAAGACGGACCAGCGTGCTGTGGGGGCAACCAGTGCGGTGTCACGCATGTGACGGGTACGCTGCTATCGGGCCGAGGCTGCTCGTCTCGTCGCCCGCCAGTACCCCAAGCACTACCCCCTGCAGGACTCGAAATTGCGACCTGCGCGCTTAGAAGGCGGCTTTTCCATTGATTAGGCGGTCGCTTAGTGCCTCGCGAATTCAGATGCACCATCTGCCCCGTCCAACATGCTGCAACGGAGGGACCGCCTTCCATGTCAGGAAATGGTTGGGATAGAAAGGTTCTCGAGCCGTCCCCGCGTAGTTCTGCTGGCAGCATTTGGCCTGACGACCGGACACCCCGGTGACCCTCTGGCGTGGTCAGCCTGGGCCAGCCAAAGACCGCGTAGCCCGAGCTGGGGGTCGGGCCAGTTGTCAGCGCCCTGGCGGTGCTGCTGACGGCGTCGTGCCAGTCCCAGCAGGGAGCAGCGAAGGGAACTCCGATTGTCGGGAGCTTCTCGTCGTGCGTTCCTTCAATATGGCATTCACCGAGTCCCGAAAGCGCTCCCACTCCCTGGCAAAACGCTCCAACGATTCACGTCCGCTCTCTGTGAGGCGGTAGTAGCGGCGGGGCGGTCCCGAATCCGATTCGCGCCACGACGTCTCGACGCGCCCGTCCTTGCGCAGCCGGCTGAGCAGTGGATAGATCGTTCCCTCCGTCGTCACCACGCCATCGAAGTCGCGAAGCCTCTGCACCAGCTCGAAGCCATACCGCTCGTCGTCGCCGATGAGTGCCATCACGCAGTACTCCAGGGCACCCTTTCGCATCTGCGCGACCATGGCCTCGTTGCCGACGACGCCGTGGGCTGCGCCGACATCCCGCCCGGTCCTCACGGCATGGGGTAGGTGGTCGGCGGGACCACCGGGGAAGCGGTGGCCACGAACAGGCAATGAAGCTCGTCGCCGACGCAGTTGGTCGATTGCTGGGACGCTGCCACGGCTTGCCATCCCCCCGGCGGTGCCGGGATAGAGCTGCAGGATGTTTGCTGGAAGATGCCCTTCGGCGTGTCGACGGTGCACTGATCCTGTCCGTTCGCCGCGATCGCATAGTCATAGCCGGTCGTGAAGCCGTTCTTCTCCGGTGAGCTCCATCCGCCCTGGGGCGGCGCAACCGAGTTGCAGGAAACCTCCTGCTCGTTTTCGGTGCTGGTCCCCACCCAGCAGACGTGCTTTCCGTTCACGACCATGTAGACATTGCCGCTCTCGATCCCGCCTCCCGTTATCACCGCCCCCCTTCCCGCTAACACCAGAAGCAGCCCGGCGCCGGCGACCACGAGCAATCCGAGTGGAACAAGAGAGAAGAGCAGGACTGCGCGCGACCGCTTGCGCATCCGGACCGCGAGATAGACCGGAGCCACGATCAGCACGACCAGCGGCAGGAACGCGCGCGCACCCACGAGCCACACTGCGGCAACGGCGACGACCGGCATCACGGTGCCGATGAGTTTGTCGAGACGTCGCCAGGCCGGTGATCGCCAGACGAGCACCAAACCGACGATGTATCCGACGATGGAGAAGCTGAGCAAGAGAAGGATGATCGCCGCGATCTCGGTGGTGCCGGCTCGATACGTCGTGAGTTCGAAACGCTCCCGGGCATCGTCCGCGATGCTCTTGGGGTCGCCGAGTCGGTTGAGCATCGCCAGCACGTCGGCATCCGACTGGACGTCCGCCCTGGAACTGGTGATGTGCTCGCGGATCTCGTCGAGCACCTCATTTCGGTACACCGCGGGAAGGTCCCCGAGCTCCTTCTCCAAGCGCTTGAGGTAGCGCCTGGCAATGTCGTCCGCCGTCTGCGTCGCCATCGTCGCTCTCCGGGTGTTGAGTTCCCCAACCGGCAACCTGTTATAGCAAGGTAGCTGGCATAAGAGACAAAGTCAAGAGGGACCTATGGGCGGATCATGCCCAGTACATGCAGCTAACGCCCCGCGAGCAATCCGCCCACCACTGCGAGGTCGATCTTGAGGGTCGAGCGGTAGCTCAGGAGGGGTCCGGAGGTGTCTCGGGGGTAAGGCGGCCGGCGTGACTGAATTGAGCTGTCACTACCCCCTGCAGGACTCGAACCTGCGTCCTGCGCGCTTAGAAGACGGCTGGCCTATTGATTAGGCGATCGCTTAGCACCTCGCGAATTCAGATACACCATCTGCCTCGTCAAACACGCTGCAAAGCACGGTCCGCCTGCCACGTTAGGAAGTGGTTGGGATAGAAAGGTCTCTTGCCGTCCCGCGCGTAGTTCTGCTAGCAGGATCTGGCCCGACGACCGGACACCCTGGTGACACCCCGGAGTGGTCAGCCTGGGTCACCCGGGGGTGCTGGCACTCCCATTGGATCAAATGGGGCGCATCCTGCCACAGGCAGCCTAGAAGAACTCGCTTGGCTGCGAGTGGCCTGGAGCACGCTCGCCAACCTCTTTCGCTGCTCCAAGGATGATCTCGGGGTGCTCGACCGGGTGAGGGACCAGCCTCTTGGGCTTCTAAGCAGGTGGGGGCCCTCAGGGCTGGGCTGGGAGCTTCTTCCGGTGACGAGTGGCGAGACCCGAGGGCTCGCCCAGCGCACCATTCGGGGGCGGCCCAGCGTAGATAAGGCGTGATTCAGTGGGCCGCAGGGATCCCCGCGGAGGAGAGCAACATGGCTGACCCCGGCGGGGCCGATGGGATCGACGGCGCTCATTCGAGAGAGCGCGCCCAAGCCCAGCCCGAAGCCCCCCGTCTCTCGGCTGAACAGCTGTGCCGCGACTATGCGGACCGCGTCTACCGGTTCGCGAACATGATCGCCCGGGACGACCTGGAAGCTGACGACCTCGCCCAGACCGCTCTGGTGCACGCCCTGAGAGCCCTCCCCGGGTTCGATCCAGTTCGCGGTGAGGTGACCGCCTGGCTGTGGCGGATCGTGGTCAACGCGGCCCGCGACCACCAGCGCGCCGCCAAGCGACGCGAGCTGCTTTTCCTGCGTCTGAGGGTGCTGCGGGGCGTATCGGCACAGATTGACGACGTGGCGGAGCCGCCGGGGATCAGTGATGAGAGGCTCTTTCGAGCGGTCCGTGGCCTCAGCCCCCTCCAGAGGTCGGTCGTGGCATTGCGCTTCGGCGGAGATCTCGAGTGGGGTGACGTCGCCGCAGCTCTCGGCATCTCGCGACCTGCTGCCGCGGCTGCCGGCCACAGGGCCCTGGTGGTGCTCCGAGCCGCCCTGGTGGATGAGGGAGAGCCCGTCAGACGTGAGCGACGCCAGGTCGTCCAGACGCCGGACCCGGAGGAACGCGCATGAAGCAGAGGACCAGCTCGGAAGGCTTGCTCGCGGACCGGCTGACCCGTCTCCGCCGGCCGTTACCACCCGACCTGATCGGCCGCGCCATCGCTGAGGCCGGAATAGAGGATGCAGCGGCCCAACCCGCGACGCTCGTGCACGGCATTGGCGCTGTCCCGCGGGGCGGCGGCCGAGCCATTGCGACGCTGGCGTCGGCGACGCCGCACCGGCGACGGCCCAACTTCCTGCGGCTGGCCCTGACCGCGGTCACCGCCGGTGCGGTGGCAGCCGGCACCTTTGCGGCCATCGTCGTAACCTCGGGGCACAGTGGGCGCAGCGGCGTCACACAGGTCAGTGGGACCCCAACCGCCACCCCGACGCCAGCACCGTACGTGGCCATCTCGACGGTGTCCACGGTCGGGGTGGCACCAATCTGCACCAAGCTCCCCCTCGGCGAAGACGGATCGACGGGTACCCAATTCGGTTTCCTGGACACGGAGACGGGCGCATTCACCGCCGATCCGACCGCTTCCGCGGGCTCGCTCAAGCCGGGTGGCCCCAGCTACCTCTCCAGCATGGGTGGTTGGTGGTCGCCGACCCTGGGCGCCGTGAACGACAACAACATGATCGCGATGGCGCCGGACGGGAGCAGCTACGCCTATCTCGTGGCCGCCGCAGGGGCGATCGACGACGGCACGGTCCACATCGCCACCCCGACGAGCAACCGGACCCTCACCCCCCCTGGGGAACTGGACATCCTCGTCGGCTGGAGCGACGAGGGGATCGTGGTTCAGCGTGTCAACGTGACGGAGGAGAGGATCACCGGCACATGGGTCGTCGATCCCACCACCGGGCAGGAGCGGGAGATCACGCTTCCCTCGGGTGGTCCCGAGTCCCCGCCGGGCAACGTGGTGGCCGAGGGTGATGCTGTTTGGGAGGTGATCGGCGGCGCGGCGAGCGCGACCGGCGCGACCATCCCCGACAGCCTGGTCCGCTACGACTTGCAGACAGGGGTCACCACCACATGGTTCGACCTCGAGGGGTACTACGAGTGGGGCGGACTGCTTCCCGCCGGCGATCTGGCACCGAACAAGACCGGGCACACCACCCCCTACATCGAGGTGCTCGGGTTCGACAGCCAGGGCGATCCCGTACTCGGCGTCGGTCCCCTCTCCGAACAGGGCGGGGTCGCCCCGACCGGCGAGCTGCTCCTGGCGACGGGACCGGAGGCGGTGACCGTGATCCGGGCGGCCGGGCAGCCGGGGGCCGACGCGAACTACGTGCAACCCGACGGCAACGGGATCTGGTTCTCCGGAACTGACTCCGCCCCCCAGCTCGTGTACCACTGGGACCCGAGCACGGGCTGGCATGCGGTGACGTCCCTGCCCTTACAGGTGAACGTAGCGCGGGTTGTTGGTCCGTGCGCCTGAACCGCCCTGGGATTCCTGGAGGCTCCCGTTCTTGGGAGTATGGGATCCATGGCACCAGAGAGCGCCCGGCAGCGGGGAGGACCTCATCCGTGCAGCTCCAGCCCCGGAAGATCGGGTGACTCGAACTCCGCCGGGCTAGCCAATCACGATGACGGACAGAATCGGACAGCCAGAGGAGGAAGATTCAGATGGGCACCCCCCCACCGTCTCCAACTGAGCCAAACCTGGCGAGCGAGCCTGAAAGCTCGCCGTGGAGTTCCCATCGGTGATCGAAGTCCGGGCCAGCACCTGAGAGTTGGTGGTCGTGGGCAGCGGATATTCCGTACCGGAGGCGCCTGGGCCCGTCTGGGTCATGTGGACATCAATGTCTTGGCCAATCTGGACAGTCACCACGGGAGCAGGAAGGCGAAAGCTGGCACCACAAGTGCCCAGCCATTGACGGAGGCCTCCGTCTACCCGATAGGAATCCGGCGCTCGCAGTTGTCCACGCCCTTTAATGTTGTCGACGGCCAGGCCGTTTGGCAGGACGCAAGCCCAAGGGATGCTGCCAGCGCGGCGACCGCCACGGGTACTGGCCGCCTCCACCACAGAGCCTTACCAGCCTGTACGTTCATCGACGAAATGTTGCGCTCCCGTAGAGCTTGTCGAGCCCTGCGACGATGGCGGATATGCTCGCCAGGCGGGCGAACCGGGACTTCCGATGTGCCGCGAAGGCTGTCGGGACTGGGTGCCTTGCATCTGACACGGTCGCTCGTATGGAAGCACTTCTCAGCGGTCCCCGTGGCCTCTTGGCCGCCCCGCCCCCCCGTTCGCCCGGACTTGATCCAGTTCGGCCGGGTCACTACCCCCTGCAGGACTCGAACCTGCGACCTGCGCGCTTAGAAGGCGGCTGCTCTAT
>JBEKGP010000049.1:0-19318 GCA_050012735.1 Candidatus Dormibacteria bacterium | reverse complement strand
CCCATCAGGACATGGACCTGGCCGACCGGGACGCGCAGGTCCACGCCGTCCAGGATCGGCTTGCCCTCCACCGAGACCCGGAGGCCGTCGACGTGCAGCTCGGCGGTGGGCGACGCGCCCTCGTTGCTCGTGGCCACCACCCGGGCCTCCTCGGCGATCTCAGACATGGGCCACCTCCTGAACCGCGCGCAGCCCAATCCGTCCGGTGAGGAGGGGCTGCGGGGCGAAGCTGTCGACCAGGGCGTGGTCGGAGACCAGCTCCTGAAGGGTCGTCTGGCTGAGCACTGCGTCGATCGACTCCTTGAGCCGGCGCCAGAGCGGCTGGGAGGCGCAGTCACCCTCCCGAACGCAGGTGCCCTGGACGTAATCGTTGGAGACGCATTCCACCGGGGCCACCTCCCCCTCCACCACCTGGACCACGTCGAGCACCGAGATCGAATGGGGATCCCGCGTGAGGCGGTAACCGCCGCGGACACCGCGGGTCGACTCGACGAGGCCGCCCCGTCGGAGCTGGGCGGCCAGCTGCTCGAGGTAGGAGAGGGGCAGGTGCTCGGTGCGGGAGACCTCGGCGAGGCTCATCGGCCCCTTCCCGTAGGCCCTGGCGAACTCGGTCATCATCCGCAGACCGTAGTGAGCCTTGGAGCTCACCCGCATGCTGAAGGAGGCCGACGCCGAAATCCCGACCGTCATACCGGGAATTGTACCCGGTGGGGGCGGTCAGCCGCCCTGGCGGACGCGGGAGACGGCGATCTGGACCCGCTCGGCAGCCGCCTGCACGTCGGCGCCGGTCGTGGATCGCCCCAGGCTGAGGCGGAGGGCGGAGCCGGCGAGATCGCCGAAACCCATGGCGTCGAGGACGTGGGAGGGGACGGGCGCCCCGCTGGAGCAGGCGCTCCCGGCCGACGCGCAGACCCCCAGCTCGTCGAGGACGGCGAGGAGCAGCTCGCTCCGGCACTCCCGGACCACGAAGCTGCAGAGGCCGGGCAGCCGCACCGCCGGATCGCCGGTGGGCTCCAGCTCGGGGATGGTCTCGACCAGTAGGTCGGTCAGCCAACCAGCCAACCGAGAGAGCTCCGCGGCGTCCGTCTCCTGGCGGCGCCCGGCGAGCTCGGCGGCCGCGCCGAAGCCCACGACACCGGCGACGTTCTCGGTACCGGACCGGCGCTCACGCTCCTGGCCGCCGCCGGTGATCTGGGCCGCGGGGAAGACGCCGTGACGTGCCACCAGCGCGCCCACGCCCTGCGGCCCGTAGGCCTTGTGCGCGCTGAGGCTCAGGAGATCCACCCCGAGCGCGTCGAGGCCGAGGGGGAGCCGCCCCAGGGCCTGGACGGCGTCGGTGTGCACCAGGGTCCGCGAGTTCCGGGCACGGACGGCCGCCGCGATCGCCGGGACATCCTGGACCGTCCCCACCTCGTTGTTGGCGAGCATGACCGAGACGAGGACGGTGTCGGGCCGGACGGCTGCGGCCACCGCGGCCGGGTCGATCCGCCCCTGCCGATCGCAGTCGACGACCGTGAGGTCCGACCGACCCGCCTCCGCCAGCCCCCGGGCGGTGGCGAGCACCGCCTCGTGCTCGACCGCGCTGACCACCAGGTGGCGGCCCCGCTCCGCCCCCCACCGCTCCAGCACCCCGCGGAGGGCGAGGTTGTCGGCCTCGGTCCCGCCCGAGGTCAGGATCACCTCCCGCGACGCGCAGCCGGCGGCGACGGCGACCCGGTCCCGGGCCTCGTCCACGGCGGCGCGGGCCCGCCGGCCGTGCCCGTGGGCGGAGGAGGGGTTGCCGAAGAGCTCCCCCAGCCAGGGCAGGACCGCCGCCCGCACCTCGGGGTCGAGGGGGGTGGTCGCAGCGTGGTCGAGGTAGGTGGGGCTATTCATGCGTGCTCAGGGTGGCGAGAGGTCAGCGAGCAGGTTGCCGGGCCACACCATGATGGTGGTACCGGCCACCGTCGTCATCTCGCTCGGCCGGCCCAGCGACGCCTCGACCACGGCCCGGTCGGTGGTGTCGCTCCCGTCGAGGAGGACAAAGGTGGCCTGTTGGCTGCGAGGGTCGTACCAGGACGTCGCCGTGTGCCAGAGGAACGGCCGCAGCGCCCCGGAGGCCGTGCTTACCGACCGGACGGTTATCGCATCGTGGGTGCTCACGGTCACCACGTTGGCGTCCCAGTAGGTGGCCAGGCCGTGGGTGGCCCCGTGCTCTGACAGCCAGGCGGTCACCGCCGTGAGCGGTGCCGGCGCCGGCTGAGCGGTGACCGCGCCGGCCGCGAAGACGCCGGCGTAGGCGGCGCCGAGGGCCAACCCTGCGAGCCAGAGGCGAGGGCGCACCGCCATCAGACGGGGCACGCCCTCGCGGCCGGCCAGGACGGCCCCGAAGCCGAGGAGGGGAAGGAGGTAGCGGGCCGACGTCAGGTCTGTGGCCTGCTGCCCGACGATGTAGGCGGCGGCGTCGACCAGCACGCCGAGGGCGAGGATGCGGGACACCAGGTCGAGCGCCAGCCAGCGCCGAGGCCGGAGCAGGAAGGCCAGGACGCCCAACACCAGGGACAGCCCGCCGAGGTGGAGGAGGATCGAGAGCCAGGCCAGGCCGGCCGGATGGTTCAGGAAATCCGCTCCGAAGAGGGTGAGGAGGGCCTGGCCCCCCATGGACAGGTTGTGACTCAGGGAGGAGACCGGCGGCGGCAGGCCGTACCCGCCGCCGAGCAGGGGGGCGGCGGTGTATCCGCCCAGACTCCGGATCGCCCACCAGGTAACCGGTGCTGCGACCGCGGAGGAGATCCCGATGAGGATCAGCCCCAGATCGCCGCGGGTGCCCTGATGCCGCCCGACCGCGAGGTCGAGGACCCCCACCCCGGCAACGGCGCCGCCGCCCACGACCGCCGCCAGCGGATCCCCGATGCTCGCCGCCGCCAGCGCCAGCCAGGCGAGCACCAGCCACGCCCTCGATCGTCGGGCGCCCTGGAGGGCCAGGCAGGCGACCAGCAGCAGGAGGAGGCTGGCGGCGTGATCGGTCCCGGCGGGCAGCAGGACGCCGGACAGGAGGGAGGCACCGCTTCCAGGGAGGAGCAGGGCCTGGGAGGCGAGCAGAGCTCCGGTCACGACCACGGCCACCGCCCGGGTCCGACCCCGGAGCCGGCCACCCGCCAGCCACATGCCGGCCAGGACGACACCGGCGCCGAGCAGCCCCGCGGCCTCGTACTCGACCGTCGAGGTCAGCCCCTGGAACCTCTCCAGGAGGGCCAGCAGGGGGAGCTTGTCGGTGAAGAAGCTGTCGGAGGGGAGCGTCCAGCCGCCCAGCAGGAGGTCGCCGTGGGCCATGGCCCAGCCCTCCAGCACCGAGCTGGCCTGGTCCGAGTTGAGCGGGACCTGCCGGCTGAGCCGCCCGATGGCGATCGCGAGGAGGAGACCGAGGAGAGCGGTGCCGGCCGTGGCCACGGCCCAGCCCGCGCGGTGGTGGTCTTTCCGGGCGGGTTCCACGTCGGGGCAGTCTAGGCGGAGCTCCGACCCGAGACGCCGCCGGGCACGCCCTGAGGGATCTCGGACGGGCGCCATGGGGCGGCCTCCCTCCATTCGGAGAAGGTCCGGAACACGCCGAACTCGGCTATCATGCAGCGTCCGGGGTGACGCCGCGGCGTCGCACGGAGGGGAGTAATGATGACCTTCATCCATGTGGAGCCGGCCCGTGACGAGGGCTGGGACAAGGATGCGGCGGTGCGCGCGTCGGAGACCACGCGGGTCTCGGAGCTGCTCAGCCGCCTCCTCGGCGACCTGGCCCGGCTGGACACGCCTGACCAGACCCGCTTCGACGAGTACCTCGACACCGAGGCGCTCGACGCAGTCCACAGCGACCCGCAGACCTACCACCTGATCGGCCGCGCCGCTCATTCCTTGGCGGACGGCGGGGAGCGCTGCGTGACCGCGGCTTACTGGCGGGAGGACGGCGCCCACGAGGTCGACGTCGAGCTGGAGGTCGCCGACGACGAGGTGGTGTGGGGACCGACGCTCGCCCCGGTGCCCGCCGGGCCGATGAGCCACCACCTGAGCGTCACCGTCGACTGCCGCGAGGGCCGGATCGAGCGCCTCGAGCTGGGGTAGCCGGCGGATCCTCCGATAACGGCGAGAGGCGCTCGGGCAATCCTGGGCGTTTCCCACTTGGGCCGCGGTGCCCACCTCTTCGGGCGGCACCCCCCGTTTCGGGTGGCCCAGGACGCTTCGGAAATGGCTACTGTTGAGCTGTCGCATTGGGGGGTTGCCGTGCCTTTCGGCCACCGCATGAGGTCACAACTGATCATGAACCGTCCTAGGTTGCTGGTGAGCGCGGTGGGGCTCGCTGCTCTGGCCGTGTCGTCGTGGGTTGGCGTCGGTGTATCGGCCGCGCCGCCGGCTTTCGATCAGATCTCCTTCGCCCCGGCACCGATCGCCGCTAACGGCTCCCTGACCTCCGGCGAGGCGGTGACCGTTTGCGTTCAGGCGAAAGCGGTCGGCGTGGTTGTCCCTGGTGCCTCGATCTACCTCAGCCTCGCCAGCAATGACATCCCGTCCGGGGATACTGGCGGCGGGGGCACCGCCGAGGTTGGCAGCACTCCGCTGACGTCGTCCCCCGGCGGACCGTTCACCGCCAGCTCGTCATGCACCCCCTCCGGTGCGAGCTCGCCCCTGCTGAACGCCGTGGCCATCAGCTACGTCGCGCCCGCCGACGGCGGATCCAACGGCGGAGCCCCCTACCCCGTGTGGGGAGGCCGCGACGTCATCACTGGGCAGGACAATCCTTCGAGTCCGACCGTCACCAACACTGTCCAGTACGAGTTCTCGCCGGTGACCCAGTACGTCCTCTCGCCCTCGCCGATCGCCTCCGAGGGCTCCCTTCCCTCGGGGACGGCAGTCCCGGTAACCCTCACCGTCTCGGGGGCGGGTGGGGCCGTCCCCGACGCCTCCGTGCTGATCGCGCTGACGAGCACGGCCTCGCCTGCCGGATCGGCGACCGCCATTGGCGGGGCGCCTCCCAATGGGACGGCGTGCACCTCGACCACCCCGCTCAACCTCACCTCGACGCCGACGCGGTGCATCACCAACGGGAGCGGCCAGGTTTCGGTTAGCTACACGCCCTCCTCGACAATCTCGGGGGGGAGCGACATCCTCACCGCCCAGAACCATCCCAACTTCGTGACCGTGACGAGCGACACGTCGTACACGTACAGCAATGCCACCCCGGACGCCCGTACCGTCGTTCGGGGCTCTGGCGCTGGTGTGTGGGAGCTGAAGGGGCTTGACTCGGCGTCGCCCGTCTTCGCGGGCGCGTGGTCGAGCCAGGGCGGCCTTGCCATCGAATCGCCGGCCGTGGTCTCGGTTCCGACCAGCTCTGGAGCGGGGCAGCCGCTCTACCTCGTCACCGGTGTCGACCACAACATCTACGTCAGCCTCGAAGGCGGAGCGTGGGCAGCACTCTCAGGGGTTCCCGCGTATTGCAGCGACGCGCCGGCTGCCACCGTCGTCGCCTCCACTCCGGGCAGCACCGCGGCCTACACCCTCGTGGTCGCCTGTCGCGGCCATGACGGCGCCCTCTGGTGGGTCTCCGGCCCGGTCACGGCGGGAGCGCTCCCCTCCGGTTTCACCGGGTGGGCCTCCCTCGGTGGCCTCGTCGCGTCGGGAATCAGCGGCGGGCCGGCGGTGACCGCGGTCCAGCCCTCCACCGGCTCCATCTCGTTCACCAATGAGCTCACCTTCTTCGTCAACGGCGTGGATGGCCGGGTGTGGGAGACCACAGCTGCCGCCGGGTCGGCGGGATGGGCGACCACCGGCTGGATCTGCAAGGGGCACCTCGCCGCAGGCTCCTTCGTGGCGAGCAGCACCCTGACCAGTGCCTTTGCATGCCAGGGTGGGGACCAGGCCGTTTGGGCGGCCACCACGACCGGCACCGGGTGGGACACGCAGCGCGTTGGGGGAACGGTGCTCGACGGCCCCGGGCTCGCGATCAGTCCGACCTCTTGGACTGTGGTCGCTGAGGGCGTCAACAGCGCCCTCTGGCAGGACACGAGCACCACTACAACCGGAAGCTTCAGCTTCAGCGGATGGACCTCGCCGGGTGGAATCCTGACCAACGGCGCAGTCGCGACCGCGCTCCTGACCAGGACCAACAACCCGTAACACCAGACCGCTGGGAGCGGCGCCTCGATGGGCGCCGCTCCCAGGGGTGCTCCACATCGCTCTATCCTTCCTTGAGCGCAGACTTGCTCGCCGTCGCAGACGTCTCATCGGAGGTCCTTGGACGCGATAACCCGGCTTTCGCCAGTCACCAACCATCCACACCCTCACCCTCCCGTGGCAGGGTCGTTACCATGCCGCGGCAACGCGGGGTGGGTCCTTGCATTCAATGCAGTTGTCGGCATCGTCGGCGTTGTGGAGGTGTGGATGAAGCTCATCGAAGGGCAAATCGGCCCCGCTACCCGGCCACGTGTCAACTGATGGTCGGATGAGTTCGGCTCGAGGCCGGGGCCGCCTGCGCGCCGCCTGCGTCATTCTGCCCCTGCTCGTGCTTGCCCTAACGCCGGCCGGACAGTTTGGCGTGACTGCGCACGCCCAGGGTACCGTCCCCACGTTGTGGGGCATCGACACCACCGACAACATCGAGCAGGACAACGATCTCAGCAACACTCAGGCTGCCCTCGGGGCGCTTCCTCAGTTCGTTGGTCGTTATCTCGTCTGGAACTCGGAGCTGTCGAGCGCCGAAGCCACGTACGCGCAGACACTCGGAGTTTCGATCCTCTTGATCGACAGTCCCGACCAAGACTTCAACAGCGCCAGCGGCGACGCGCAGCAGGCGATTGCGCAAGCGGATAGCTTGGATGTGCCCTCGGGTACGGCCATCTTCCGCGACGTCGAGGAGAGTTCTCTGATCACGACCGCCTATATCACTGGTTATTACGATGCATTCCAGGGCAGCGGCTACATCCCGGGTTTCTATGAGAACCCCGGCATGGGCCCGTTCAACTCGGCGTACTGCACCGCGGTCACCGAAGATCCGGCGATCGGGAACATGCCCCTGTACTCGAGCGAACCGGAGTTGAACTCCTACGTCCCGAACGCGTCGCAGGCGCCGGCCTGGGTCCCCGAGACCCCGCGCTGCGCCAATACCACGGTGGCCTGGCAGTACCTCGAACAGGACGTCAACCGCGCCAGCTGGCCACCCAGCTCGCCGAACGTGGACGTCGACGAGTTCGACGCCGCCGACGGGGACTTGCTCTGGGGATTCGGCCACCCGGACGCAGTGTCCACCACGGACTGGCAGACGGGGATGATGTCGGACACCAGTCCGAGCATCACGGCCCTTCCTGGGGGAGGTTACGAGGCGGCTCTCCAGGCAAACAGCACCACTCTCTGGACGGTCGGCGAAGACGGCACCAAGGATTGGCGGGTAGGGATGATGTTGGGCACCAGCCCGAGCATCACGGGGCTCACCGGGGGAGGTTTCGAGGTGGCTTTGGAGGCCAACACGGGCACCCTCTGGACCGTTGGGACGGCTGGCACCGTGGACTGGCAGACGGGGATGATGTCGGGCACCAGCCCGAGCATCGCGGGGCTCGTCGGGGGTGGCTACGAAGTGGCGTTCCAAGCGAACACCAGTGATCTCGGCACGGTGGGGACGGCGGGCACCGTCGGCTGGCAGAGGGGGATGATGTCAGGCACCAGCCCGAGCATCGCGGGGCTCGTCGGGGGTGGCTACGAAGTGGCGTTCCAAGAGAACACCAGCGATCTCGGCGTGGTCGGATCCGCGGGCAGCACGACCTGGCAGACGGGGCTGTTGGCGGGCACCAGCCCCGGCATCACAGCGCTAGCTGATGGAAGCTACGAGGCGGCTTTGGAGGCGAATACAGACGTTCTCTGGACTGTGGAAACCGGCGGCGCCACGGATTGGCAAATGCCAATGATGTCGGGAACGAGCCCGAGCATCGCAGCGCTTTCCGGCGGGGGCTGCGAGGTGGGTCTTCAGGAACCCAACACCACCCTGGGGGCCGTCGGCAAGGGCGAAACCGCGGACTGGCAGATGGGGATGATGGCGGATACCGCCCCGAGCATCGCTGGGCTTCCTCGTGGCGGCTACGAGGCGGCTCTCCAGGCTCCGAGCACCAACCTCTGGACGGTCGGGCCAAGCGGCGCCACCGATTGGCAGATGGGGATGATGCCCGGCACCAGCCCTGGCATCACGACCCTCGCCGCCGGAGGTTACGAGGTCGCCTTCCAAGAGAACACGAGCGATCTCGGCGTGGTCGGATCCGCTGGCAGCACGACCTGGCAGACGGGGATGATGTCGGACACCAGTCCGAGCATCACGGCCCTTCCCGGGGGAGGTTACGAGGCGGCTCTCCAGGCAAACAGCACCACTCTCTGGACCGTCGGGAACGCTGGCATCAAGGATTGGCTGGTTGGAATGATGTCCGACACCAGCCCGAGCATTACAGAGCTGCCGGGGGGAGGTTTCGAGGTGGCTTTCAATTCGAGTACCGGCGATCTCTGGACCGTCGGAACGGCTGGGACCGTCAACTGGCATATGGGGATGATGTCGGGCACCAGTCCGAGCATTACGGAATTGAGCGGAGGGGGCTACGAGGTGGCGTTCCAAGAGAACACCGGCGCTCTCGGGACGGTGGGAACAGCTGGGAGCACCGGTGCGCAGATCGGGATGATGTCGGGCACTAGTCCGAGCATCACAGGACTCGTCGGCGGGGGGTACGAGGTTGCCTGTCAGTCTGACCCCACCGACCTGTGGGCGATTGGCACGGATGGCGACACGGATTGGCAAGTGGAGAATGTGTCAAAGACCAGCCCGAGTATCACGGCGCTCGCGACCGGCGGGTACGAGGTCGCCATCGAGGCAACCGCCACCCTCTGGGCCGTCGGAATGGCCGGCGACGCCGGCTAAAGTAGCAGTGCCCTCATGCTGGGAACCGCCTGCCTCTGGCCGGCCGACCGATCTCGGGCCTCGTCCGGAGCGGCTACGGAAGTTGGCGTGATTCGGCGGAGGACCCGCGCATTGGGGAGAGAGTCATGTCCGTCCTTGACGTAACCCCGTCGAGAGCGCGAGCACGTGTGGCTGCGGACAGGCCCGCGCCGACGAGCGAGGCTGAAAATCGCCTGTGACAGAACTTGTCCGCCGCGGAAGCCGCGTGGCTCGTGCCCCCCTTGCCTCGATCCTGATCCCCGTCCTCGATCGCGTGGAGAATCTGGCGGCCTGCTTGCTGTCCCTCGCCCGCCTGACCGCTCCCACCTTCGAGACCGTCGTGGTCGCGAACGGCACTTCCGAGGATGCGCTGGCCGGACTCCCCGACCCCGAGTCGCTGGTGCTGGTGCGGTCTCCGGTCAACCTTGGGTTTGGGGGCGGGTGCAACTGGGGGGCGAGGGTGACCCGAGGCCGGTACGTCGTGGTGCTCAACGACGACACCGAGGTTGAACTGGGTTGGCTCCAGGCCCTCGTTGCTGTTGCTCAGAGCGATCCGCGCATCGGGGCCGTGGGGAGCAGGTTGCTGGACCCCGACGGCACGCTCCAGGAGGCCGGGTCGTTGCTCTGGAGCGACGCGGGCACTCATCAGGTGGGCCGAGGCCTTCCGCCGGGCTCTGCCGCCTACAAGCGAGTTCGCGACGTCGACTACTGCTCCGGGTGCGGTCTACTGGTGACCCGCGAGGCCTGGGACGAGGTGGGCGGCTTCGACGAGGCGTTCTTCCCCGGATACTTCGAGGACGTAGATCTATGCCTCTCGCTGAGGAGCCGCGGGTACCGGGTCGTCTACGCGCCCAGCGCGCGACTGCGCCACCTGGGTGGCGGCAGCACAGATCCAGCTCAGCGGAGCGCGGCGGCCGTCCGTAATGGTCGCCGGTTCATCGCCAAGTGGAGCACGGCGCTCGCGGACTACGCTCCCCAGCCCACTGCTCGAGATCGCGATCGCGCCGTCTCTGCGGCGATCGACCGCGCGGAGCGGCGGCCTCTTCCTGCCCGGCGAGCCGGAGATCGCGGGGTTCGGCCGCCCGAGCCTCTCACCGAGATGGAGGCGCTGCGCATCCTTGCCCGGTCGCTCGAGGCTGCCCTCGCCCTGGACGACCAGTTGCTCCTCGAGCTGGGTCGCCGCCAGGCGAAGCTGGGCCGACTCCGGTGCGCGGCGGGGCGGGTGCCCCTGGGCCGGCGGGTGCTCGCGTGGGCCTCTCAGAGGCTTGAACGCTGACCAAGCTCCTCGACCGGCGTCGCCGGGGGCGCTGAGTCCTCACAGACCGGCGCGTGGAGAGCTTCGGTCCGAAGCCGGGGATGCGGAAACTCAGGGGTTATTGGTGGTGGTGAGGAGGGCGGTGGCGGTGGCGCCGTTGGTCAGCACGCCACCCGCGGAGCTCCAGCCGCCGAAGCTGAAGCTGCCCGTGGTGGTGGTGCTGGTGTCCTGCCAGAGGGCATGGTCACCCCCCTCGGCGACGATGGTCCAGGAGGTGGGACTGATGGCGATGCCGGGCCCGTCGATCACCGTCCCCCCGACCCGCTGCAGATCCCATCCGGCCCCGGTGCTGGTCGCCGCCCACACCGCGTGGTCCGCACCCTGGCAGGCAAAGGCGCTGGTCAGGGTGGAGCCGGCGACGAAGGCGCCCGCCGCCAGGTGGCCAGTGCAGATCCAGCCGCTGGAGGCCCAGCCCGCCGCCCCGGCGGCGGCCGTGGTCTCCCACACCCGCCCATCCATGCCGTTGACGAAAAAGGTGAGCTCGTTGCCGAAGGAGATGGTCCCGATGGCGGGCTTTACCGCCGTGACTGCGGGACCGCCGCTGATCCCCGGCTGGAGGAGGCCGCCGAGGGAGACCCAGCCGGTGAAGCCGGAGGGGAGTGAGCCGGCGGTGACCGGGCCGGAGATCCACCAGAGTGCGCCATCGATGCCGCGGCAGGCGACCACCAGGGTGTACGCGGCGGTGCTGCCCGCGGTGGAGGCGAGGACGGCGGCGGCGGGGGCGTCGGTGCAGTACGCGCGAGCCGCGGCGAGCCGGCCCCACGAGCCGCCGGGGAGGCTGACCCAGACGTCATGGTCGACCCCGGTGACGACATAGAGAGGCTCACTTGCCCCCGAGCCGGTGGGCACCGAGACCACCGCCGGCGATTCCAGCACCCCCCCACCCTGACCGGACCACGACCCCGAGAAGACCGGCGATGCGCCGTCGTCGCCGCCGAGCGACCACACGCTCCCGGCTGACTCTCGTACCGCTGTCACCGCGTCGGTCGGGAGGAGGGTGAACCCGGGGTTGTGCAGCCAGCCGGACACCCCACCGTCGAAGCCGCCCAGGATCCAGCCGGTCACCGGCACGGTGTCCCAGCCATCGGCCGATGCGTTCTCCTCCTCGACGGTGACCGTCCCATCGCCGCTGGCGTCGATGGACGTGCCTGGACTACCGACGAGTGGCCGGCGCTGCTGGTGTCGCCGTAGCTCAGCACGTCTCCGGGCTGCGGCATTGGGCCGCGGCCATCATTACTGACGGCCTCGAGAGGTGGACCTCCAGGGTTGCAACTCGACTCGAAGGTGGAGTAGTTCCAGACCACCCCGCTGCCGTTTTCGGGGTACGGTTCCACCCCCCAGGCTAGATGCATCCACCGCATACTGAGCTCGACGCACTCCCACTCGAGGCCCCCCCAACTGGCCCCAGGGAAGCGGACCCCAACGTCTGGTCCCTCCCCGTAGGGGGGGCGAGGCCCGCATGCCTCCAGGCCGTCCCAATCCGCCCCCAGCGGCTAGGTGGGCTCGCCCGCTGCCGCCTGGTAGGTGTTGGTGTCGCAGTTCCCATTCCACCAGGACGGCGTCGGAAGTCCCCCCACCGCGGCGGAGGTGTTGACGCCGGACAGTGGGGCTGACTGAGCCCCATTCGTTCCGCTGCTCACCACGCTGCCAGGTGCCGCTGGGCTCCCGGTCACGGTGACGTCGGAGAGATGCCCCAGCATCGCGGCGGCTGCCGGCTGAGCCCCGCCGCCCGTGCCGGCGATCTCCTCGGCAGAGCGCACCAGCCAGAGCCTCGGTCCGGACTCCGTGACCCACTCGACGATGGCGACCGGTGACGCGGTGGCCGAATCGACCTGCACGTCGACCAAGCTCGCACTGCCGGGCACCTCGACGCCAAAGAGCGAGGCCGCGTGGGTGCCCAGGGAGATTGCGCCCTGAGAACGTCGGAAGGCCCCGAGCGCAGCGGCCGACAGCCGACGAAGCAGCGTGCCCGGAAGCGGCCACTCCCAGCACCGGATCCTCCTGGGCCGGGTTGCCGAATGGCAACTCCTCAATAGTCACCTCCCGGTACGGATTCTGTCTCGTAGCCGATGCCGAGGATTCAGCGCTCCCCGCGGGCGAGACGTCGAACGCGGCGCCCGGGGGAAGTGGCGCCCCCGAGACGCTCAGGGAGACACCGTCAAGGATGAAATGCGCCGTTGGCTCGGGCGTTCCTGCCGGCTCGACGGCGTCAGAAATCGGCGAGGAAGGCGATGCTCACCGCGATCGCCACTGCAACCATCGCGACCTCGAGCTGGGCTCGACGCCAAGGGCGCCCCGTTTCGACGAATCGCAACCCATATCCGCGGCCGAGGATATCGGCGGCTCTGGTCGCGCAGTGGCGCCGTGCGGCGACCGTTGAGGCTGCGTTACATTTTCGCTGTCCAGACGTCACCTCGGTCGCCGGCATCGGCGCCTCGGACTCACAGACGTGGGGCCTGGTCCGAGCACACCACACACGTCCCGGCCGGCCCCTTTCGAACAAGTGTGCGGCAACCCGCGGTGGCCGGCCCTCTTGGGTCGTTTCCTGTATTCTCGCGCTCGACTCATGCACGAAACAGTCACCCCAACGGGCTTGCCTGAGGCCGCGCCCTTGCACGCCGCGCCACCGAAGCTATGTCTCCTGATAGTCGCCCACAACGCGGCGAAGACGCTCCCCTCGGTTCTTGAGCGCATCTCCAAGGCCTTCTACCCCCGAATATCGACCGTGGTGGTTTGCGACGATGCCAGCCAGGATTCCACGCGTCTGGTGGCGTTGCGATACGGGCAGCTCAGCGCGGACCTGAAGCTGACCGTGATCCGCAATGAACGCGAACTCGGGTACGGGGGCAGTCAGAAGGTGGGTTTCCGACTGGCCATCGACCAAGGTCTCGATATCCTCGTGCTCCTTCGCGGTGACGGAGGCTGTGCGCCTGAGTGCCTGGAGCAGATGATCGCGCCCCTTGAAAGCGGTCAGAGTGATGTAGCCCTCGGCTCACGCATGATGGTCGGGGGTGCGGCCCGTCCTGGCGGGACCCCTCCCCTGGCCTACCCCGGAAACAGGGTGCTCACCGCCTTCGAGAACCGAGTACTCGGAACCCATCTAAGCGAGCTCCACTCTGGCTTTCGCGCCTACAGCGTGAAGGCCCTCGCGGCCATACCGTTCGAGCGCAACTCGGACGACTTCAGGTTCGATATCCAAATCCTTCTCCAGCTGCTCCATGCCGGCAAACGCATCGTCGAGGTTCCGGTTTCCGCCTACCACGGAAGCGAAGTGAGCCACGTGAGCGGCTTCACACACGCCGCGAGGGTGTCAACAGACGTGCTGCGATACTGGGGGGCGAAGCGCGGCCTGTTCGCGGACAGCGTGGTGGAAGTTGGGCGCGAGTACGGGCTGAAGGAAGGCGAGGGAGGGTCCCACACTGTCGTCCTTCGCTGGTTAGAGCAGATACCTCCCGCCCGGGTCCTCGACCTTGGGTGCTCGGGAGGCCGTCTCGCCGAGCGAATGCGGGGCGGTGGTCACTGGGTTACCGGCGTCGACCTCTTTGACCTGCCGGGAGTCCGTGAGCGCGTCGACCGCTTTGTGGTTGCCGACCTCGACAGGGGATTGCCTGCCGGGCTGGACGACGATGGCCCGTACGACGTGGTGGTGGCTGCCGACGTGCTCGAGCACCTTCGAGCGCCCGAGCGGCTGCTGGCGCAGATCCGACCGGTCATGGCTCCGGGCGGCACGCTGATCGTATCGGTTCCCAACATCAGCCACTGGTACTCACGCGGTCGCATCGCGTTGGGGCTTTTCGACTATGACCAGCGTGGCATCCTGGACAAAACCCACGTCCGCTTCTTCACCCGCCGCAGTTTGCTCCGGCTCCTCCAGAGGTCTGGTTTCAAAGTGCTACGGCTAGAGGCCACGGGGCTACCGCTCGAGGTGTTGACTCACGGGACTGGGCAGCTCGCGCGCGCTGCGCGTGCGGCTGATCGGGCGGTTGTGGGGCTTCGACCCACCCTATTCGGGTACCAATTCGTCTGCCAATGCGAGATCTCGATGGTGGCCTCCTCAGCGCGCGACGAGACCGGGTGATGCGAACCCCGTTGTCGCGCGGGGATCGCCTGTCAATCTACTCGTTCGATGGTCCGATCGGCGCGAGCGTTGGGTGGGGTGCATCTCGAAGGCGTACCCTTTGACGGCGGAGATGACGGTCCCAGAGATCAGCAAGTCGGACCGACCTGGTCGACGACCCTCGGGCGCACGATCCTGGGGACGGCCGCCGGTGTGGCTCTGGCCTGCGACGATAGCCATGCAGGTGGGCGCGGCACTCTGGCTCACCCGATTCAGCTTCTTCTTCCAGGACGACTTCCTCTTCTTGGAGCAGGCACGAACGCAGCGGATCAATCTCACCTACCTGCGTGAGGGCCTCTTCGAGCACTTCTCGCCGATCAGCCGCGTCCTGGACAAGATCGTCGCCCTCGGCACGCCTCCCAGCTTCGGGCTCGCACGCGTCATCGAGATGGGGTTCTATGCGGGCACGGTGGCCGCGTTTGCCTGGGTGGCCGTCACCATCATCGGCCGGCGGTGGTCAGCCTTCGCTCTAACACTCATCTTCGGGCAATCGCTCTTCCTGATGCGGTTGTTGATGTGGTGGACCGCCACCGCAAACATCCTCCCCTCCACATGCTTCGGCCTGCTGGCCATCGGCTTCTACCTCCGCTGGCGGCGATCCGGATCGGCATGGCGCCTGGGCGTCTCATTCCTCGCCTTCGCGGGGGCGCTGCTCGACTACGAGAACGCCATGCTGATCCCGGTCTGGCTCGTTCTGATCCAGGTGGTCACCCTCGAGGACAAGGCGACGGTCAGCGTGTGGCTGCGGCGTCTGTGGAGTGAGAAATGGGCCTGGCTTGGGTACGGCATCCTGGACGCCGCGGCCCTCGCCAACTACATGACCGGATACTACTTCCCCGTCGCTCGACCCACTCTGGGACAGCTCGGCCGGTTCCTCGAGTTGGGGCTTCTCGAAGGCTTTGTTCCGGCCGTATTCGGACTGAAGGATCCGGAGCTGGCCGTAACGGGTCATTTGCCCGTCGTGCTTGCGGTGGATCTCGTGGCGCTGGGAGTCATCGGTTTCGTGGTCTGGCAGCGGAAGCGCGCGTGGCGGTGTGCTGCAGCCTTCGCCGTCGTCTACCTTCTGTGCATGGTCCCGCTGGGGCTGGAGCGGATCACATTGTTTGGGACGGGTATCGCTCAGGAGCTCTACTACCAGCAGTCCCTGCAGGCCATGTTCTGGGTCGTGGCGGCACTGACCATCAGCCTGCCGCGACGGGATCGGCGATCCACGCCGCGGGTGTGGCTCGTGCCCGGGCGATTCGGAAGGCGAGCCCGCCTCGCTGTGGTAGTGGCGATCGCCGCAGCCTACACCCTGGCGTATATCAGCTCGGTCAGCGCGCTGGAGCAGGCGACGCCCGGTCCGGTGGCGTCCAGCCAGTACGTGAACGGGATCATCAGCGCCGCTGCCAAGGTCAGAGCTCAAACTGGGCACGACCTCAACCTGATTGATCTGACCGTGCCTCCTGGGGTGCTCGCCACCGCGTTCTTCCCGTATGACCGCTACGATCTATTCTTGGACCTCATCGATCCCCAGATTCGGATCGATAAAGGAGGAGAGATCTTCAGCGTGAGCCAATCCGGCTCGCTGGTGTCCGAGACCTTCCATTCAATAACCGGTGGCGACATGAGTGCGGCCACCGTGAGCGACCCCGACGGCTCGGGTAGGGAGCCGGCCGCGGCCGCGGGTGGCGGCGAGATGTGCATTCCCGAAGGCACCACTCTCTCCCGCATTACCATCCCGCTTGCAAAGCCGCTGAAGCTTGCCACGGTCGACGCCCCGCTCTACGGCGTGTCAGTCCGCTACTTGGAGACGACGGCCGTGTCCGTGGGCCTGATTGTGGCCGGCCCGGGTGACACAGCGACCCTCGACGAAGCAGTCCCCCACCAATGGCAGGCCGGGGTCGGCTCCGACGTCTTCCCGCTGCTTGCTCCCGCGGCTCACGAGGTGAGTGCGCTGATCTTCGTCGCGCCTCCGGGCTCATGCATAAGCGCACTCTCCGTGGGTGAATTCACGGCCGCCCCCTGACGTGGGGCGAGTGCTGGCGCCGCACGCCTATTCCGGCTCGCACTCTGAGCTCCATTCCAGCTCGTCGAGGTGAGGGGGACGGTCTTTCCCGTTACCCGTGGCGCCACAGACCCGGGGAGGACGTGCTATAAGCTCTCCTGGAATGAGCCAACCCGGTTCTGATTCATGACGACCGGACCCCAGGAAGCGGTCTATGGCGGGGCCGGGGGCGGAGGCCCGACGGACGAACCGGCCCGCCCGCGGCCAATTCAGACCGGCGCCGGTACTCCCGGGCGCCTGCATGAGGTCGAAACGGGCGCCTCGTTGGGCTTGGAACGCGGCGAGTGCGCCGTCTGCATCCCGGTTTACGGCGACCCGCAACTTCTCGCCCAATGCCTGCGCAGCGTCCTTGCCCACACTCCAGCGACAGTACCGATCCTCGTCGCCGACGACTGCAGCCCTGATGAGGGGGTTCGCTCGCTTCTCCTGGACCTCGACAGCGATGGCGGGCTGAACCGCACCGTGTACCTCATGCGGCAGCCCACGAATCTGGGCTTCGTCGAGAACGTAAACGCTGCTTTCGCCGCCTGCGCTCCAGGCGATGTTCTGATACTGAACAGCGACTGCGTGGTAGGTGAGGGCTGGTTCGATGGTCTTAGGGAGGCGGCGTACTCCGATACCGGGATAGCCACGAGCAGCGCTTTGACGAACCATGGAACGATCCTTTCGGTTCCCGAACGCAATCGGCCAGGAGCCCTCCCGCAGAATTGGACCGTGGACGAGGCGGCCGCAGCGGTGCGGGAGGCCTCGAAGCGGATCCGGCCTCGGCTTCCCACCGCGATCGGGCACTGCGTCTACGTCAAGCGGACCGCCCTTGATCTCGTGGGCCCTTTTGACCACCAATTGTCCCCGGGCTATGGGGAGGAGGTCGATTTCTCTCAACGGTGCCTCGCGCGAGGGATGTCTCACGTGGCTGCTGACGACGTGTTCGTCGCGCACGAGGGTGGCGCATCGTTCGAGCGCAGAGCGGAAGTGGCGGGCATTCGCGCTCTCCACGAGAATCTGATCCGCTCACGATACCCGTACTATGAGAGATCGACAACCGCAGCTGCGGACAGCGATGGAGCGCTGTCACGCGCGATCGGCATCGCGCGTCGCGCCGTTCTCGGTATGACGGTAACCATCGACGGATCGTGTCTCGGGGGCTCCATCACGGGGACGCAGATCGTGGTTCTCGAGACCATCCAAGCACTGGCTCGGAGCGGCGCATTGCACCTCCGCGTGGCGGTCCCCCGCCGGTGTGGGGTCGAGGCCAGGCGCGCGCTCGCTGCACTGGAGGAGGTCGAGACTATCCGGTGGGATGAGGTTGACCGGGACACGGTGAAGTCCGACGTGGTTCACCGTCCCTATCAGGTAACGAGCCAGGACGACCTCGTCACACTTCGGCATCTCGGCGAGCGCCTGGTGATCACCCACCTCGACATGATCGCCTATCGCAACCCCGGCTATTTTCGCGGTTTCGACGAGTGGCGGCTGTACCAGATAGTGACCAGAGACGCTCTGGGGCTTGCCGACGCCGTTCTCTTCCTCTCCCGCCACGCCGCTGCCGACGTCCAGTCGGAAGACTTGGTGGCTGCGGACAGGATGCACGTGGTCGGCGCAGGCACAGACGGCCGCTTATCGTCGATGAGTTGGGAGGCGCGACGTCCCCGCGGAGCTGGCCCACTTGAGGGCGGCGGATTCCTGCTCTGTCTCGGGGCTGACTATGCACACAAGAATCGGGTCTTTGGACTGCAACTGCTCAGAGAGCTGCAGAGACGGCACGGATGGCCCGGCCGTCTGGCGATGGTGGGACCGCAAGTCCCCTGTGGCTCCTCGTCGCGCGCCGAGGCGGACTTCCTCCTGCGCCACCCCGAACTGGCCAGGGCGGTCGTCCGGCTGGGCGCTGTGACTGAGGGTGAGAAGGCCTGGCTCTACCACCACGCCGCGGGAGTTGTCTATCCCACCGTGTACGAGGGTTTTGGACTGATTCCTTTCGAGGCGGCGGCGGCAGGAGTCCCCTGTTTCTTCGCGGCGCAGTCCGCCTTGGCGGAGATCCTCCCACAGCAGGCGGCCACCCTCCACCAGTGGGACCCCGAGGTGAGCTCCGACGAGGTCTTCCGGGTGCTGGGCGACGCGGACCGAAGGGAGGCTCTGGTGGACGCCGTACGGTCGGCGGGCGAGCGGTTCCGGTGGGACGACGTTGCGACCCGCTTGCTTGAGGTGTACCGCGTGGTGGCGGACGCCCCGCCGCAGCTTCGGGTCACGCCAGAAATCATCGACCTGAGCACGACGAGCATCGGCCGCAGCCTGGTGGGGGAGGGTGGGGCACTTCCGCCCAGGATCCAGGCTGCGCTCTGGGCGATCTCGCGCCGCCGATATCTCCGTATTCCGGTTTTCTGGGGGCTCAGGATCGTGTACCGTCTTGGGAGGCTGCCGATAGTCCTGCTCCGCCGCAGCGGCAGGTGACGGACCACAGCCAATAGTCCCGAGTCCACGGAGCGGGTCGCCAACGCCGGTAGCGGGGTCCGGCGGTCCTTGGAGGTTAGAGAGTAGATGCCAGCGCGACGCGCCAATACCGGTGTGCCTGACTCGCACGCGGCAACCGGAGGCGATCCTCCGCCCGCGGACGAAGCCGACCTCGCGGACTGGTTTGAGGAGCATTACCGGTCGGCCGCAGGTGAGGTGGTCAGCTTCTTGGCCGCAGACGGTTTCACCCTCGAAGGGCGTGATGTCGCCGACATCGGCTCGGGCGATGGACTCATCGACCTCGGTGTGTTCCACCTCGGGCACCCTCGCCAGTTGGTCGGCTTCGATGTCGAGCCGACCGACGCACACCGTCTCGACGAGTGGGCTCGGCGGTTCGGGGTCGCCAACACCCTGCCCGAGGGGCTCGGCTTCTCCGGGGCGACCCCAACGGGCCTGCCCGTG
>JBEKGP010000048.1:0-34834 GCA_050012735.1 Candidatus Dormibacteria bacterium | reverse complement strand
GTGGCCATCCGGCTGGCGAGGTCGGTCTGGCCGCAGATCCTCACCCCCGAGACCTCCACCTCCTCGCCCGGCTTGGTCAGCTCGCAGTTGCCGCCGCCCTCGGCGGCGAGGTCCACGATCACAGAGCCGGGCCGCATCGCCGCCACCATCTCGGCGCTGATCAGCCGGGGGGCATCGCGACCCGCGATCAGGGCGGTGGTGATCACACAGTCGGAGTCGGCGACGTGGCGGCTCAGGATCTCTCGCTCCCGATCCTCGGCCTCACCGCTCAGCTGGGCCGCGTAGCCGGTGCCGGTCTCCGCCGCCACCACACCGATGTCGATGAAGCGGGCGCCGAGGCTCTCCACCTGCTCGCGCACGACAGGGCGGACGTCGAAGGCCTCGACCACCGCACCCAGGCGACGGGCGGTGGCGATGGCCTGCAGGCCGGCAACTCCGGCTCCCACCACCAGGACGCGTGCCGGGCGCACGGTGCCGGCCGCGGTCATCAGGAGTGGCATGAAGCGAGGCAGCCGGACGGCCGCCATCAGCACGCCGTGGTAGCCGGCCGCGCTCGCCATCGAGGAGAGCACGTCCATCTCCTGGGCCCGGCTGATCCGGGGCAGCAGCTCCAGGCTGTGGACGTCGACCCCACGCTTGGCCAGGCGCTCGAGGAGGGGGAGGTTGGAGGTCGCCCGGAGCAGGCCCACCAGGGTGGTGCCCTTGGCCAGCTGCTTGACCTCCTCGTCGGAGGGGAGGCTGACGTGGAGGACGACATCCGCGTCCGCGAGCAGCTTCTTCAGGTCGGCCACCACGGTGGCGCCCGCCTCGGTGTAGGCGGTGTCGGGATGCCCGGCACGCTCGCCCGCCCCGGCCTCCACGTTCACTTGGAGGCCCTTGGCGAGCAGCGCACGGAGGGCGGCGGGGACCAGGGCTACGCGTAATTCGCCGGGCTGGCGCTCACGGGGTACGGCGACCCGCACCGGCACCGGCCCGGTCTGATCAGAAGCTTCAGTCATCGCCCGAGATGGTAGCGGGGGCGGTCGAAGTCACGTCGCGTCGGGTGGACGCGGGTTCACCGGTAAGGTGACACGGAGGTCGCATGTTGACCCCTGCGAACCTCGAGGTGGTCATGGGCACCTTCGAGGGAGCGGATCAGGACGGCCCTGCCCGGCAGGCGTCAGCTCAGGAGGAGCGGGGCCAGTACCTGGCGCGCCGCTCACGGGCGGCCGGGTCCTGCCGGTAGAAGTCGCGGAGGACCGCGTACAGCTCCGGCTTCTCGTGCTCGAGCTGGAGCGGCCGGTTGAAGAACACCTCGGTGACTACGGCGAAGAACTCGCCGGTGTTCTCCGCGCCGTAGGGATCCAGCAGGTCTCCGCCGGTCCCGTCGCGGAGGGCCGTGAACTCCGCGTTGCACACCCTGACCCAGCGCTCGTACTCGGCGTGCGATTCGAGCGGCGGCGTCCCGTCGACGGATCCTCCCAGCATGTCGAGCTTGTGGGCAAACTCGTGGTAGACGACGTTGCGCCCGCCGTCAGGGTCGCGGGCCTCCTCACGAGCGGAGTCCCACGCGATCAGGACGGGGCCATCCGAGCGCGCCTCCCCGATGATCGGCTCGGGCTCGTCGGTGTAGACGCCTCCACCGAGGTGGCGGTCCCCCTCGAGCACCACGGTCGTGGGGCTGACGATGATGGACGTGACGCGATGGTAGTAGTCGTAGTCCAGTCCGAGGATCAGCAGGCCGGCCATCGCGCTGATGACCACCCGGATCTCATCGGTCAGCTCGAATCCCTTCGACGCCTCCCAGAGCTTGTCGACGAGGAGGAGCCGGATGAGACCCTCGAGGCGCTCCCGTTCGTGGCCGCTCAGCGTGCGCCAGTGCGCGACGTTGTCGGCGATGAGATCGCGCCACGCCTCGGGGAAGGGCTGAGCCAGCGCCTTGCGAAGCCGCCCTCGCCGCGTCAGTGCCATGCGTCGCCTTGGGGCGGCCGGAAGGGCCGGCCCGTTCCCGGCGGCTGGGCGGGCGCAATCTTCCCGGCCGAGGACTCTCTGCTCCGCAGCCACTTCGGTGCCCACCAGTTGACGGGACCGATCAGACGCATCAGCGCTGGCACCACCAGGGCGCGGACCAGGCTTGCGTCCACGAAGATGGCGATCGCCATCCCCAGGCCAAGCGCCTTGATGATCACCACCGACGAGACCAGGCCAAAGACCAGGAAGACGGTGACCATGATGGCCGCCGCTCCGGTGACCAGCCGGCCGCTGGCCTGCAGACCTGCGGCGACGGCGCGCCGGTTGTCCCCGTGCGCCCGCCATTCCTCGCGCATCCGGGTGAGGAGAAAAACCTCGTAATCCATGGAGAGGCCAAAGACAACGCAGAACACGAGCACCGGGATGGTGGGGTCGAGAGGTGCCGGGCTGAAGTCGAGAAAACCACTCAGGTGGCCCTGCTGGAAGATGAAGACCAGCGCCCCGAAGGACGCCGAGAGCGAGAGCAGGTTCATGAGCACCGCTTTCAAGGGGAGCACCACGGAGCGGAGCAGCATCATGAGCAGGAGGAAGGTCGTGACCATGACGTACACGACCGCCCAGGGGGTCTGATCCAGCATGTACTGCACGTAGTCCATGTCGAAGGCGGTGTTGCCGGTGACCATGACCTGGGCATCGTCGACCCGGTCATGGGCGCGGACGTAGCGGACCGTGCTCTCAGCCTGTTTGCTGGAGTCGGCGTAGGGGGTGTAGGCGCGCAGGACGGCGATGCCGGTGCCGGTGAGCTGGGTCACCTGAGCTTGCTCCGCCGCGGGCAGCCCGGCCAGCCCGTTGGCGTACAGCTCCTGGTAAGCGGCGGCACCGCTCACCCCCGGCACGTTCACGTAGCTCGTCACCCCGCTGATCCCGGGGAAGGTGGTCAGCCTCTGGCCGAGCTGATAGGCGGTGGTCACATTGGCCGCGCTGTACGGCGAGCCATGGAAGTCGAGGACGACGTCGATGGCGTCTCCCTGACCGAATTGCTGAGTGAGCAGCTGGGTGCCCTGTCGGGCGTCGTCGCCGGGCGGCAGCAGGGTCACGTTGGCCTCGGCAAGACGGATCTGCGACAGCGGAGAGCCGGCCAGCAGCAGCACCGCGAGGCAGGGCACCAGCACGGCCACGGGTCGGCGCATCACCAGGTTGGCGAGGCGCGCCCAGAATCCGCGCGTCACGGACTCCGGCCCCCTGCCGCTGCCGGTCCCGGCCGCCGCCGCGACCGCGTCTGCTCCGACCGTGGCCGCCAACGTGTTGGGTGAGCGGCGGAAGGGGCGCAGCAGGCTGGCCGGCCGCCAGTGATCGACCCGCTTGCCGAGAATCGCGAGCAGGGCCGGGAGGAAGGAGAGTGAGTAGACCACCGCGATCAGCACCATGAGGCTGCCCGCCAGCCCCATGCTGGTCAGGATGGTGCCGCGGTAGAAGAGCAGGGCCGTGGCCCCCACCGCGACCGTGATCCCCGAGACGGCCACGGCCGTCCCGGCGGTCCGCATCGTCACCGAGAGCGCGGTCTCGAGGTCCGGTTGCCGGTTCAGCTCCTCGCGGAAGCGGCTCACGATGAAAAGTGAGTAATCGATGGCGACGCCGAGCCCGAGGATCACCACGACGTTGAGGGCGTAGGTCGAGACGTCGCCGACGTGGGCCATGGCGTACATCGCCGCCAGCCCGCCCGCGACCGCGACCAGCCCGATCCCCAGGCACAGCAACGCCGCCACCGCGGATCCGAAGACGATCACCAGGAGGATGAGCGCGGCCGGGAGCGAGACGTCGGCCCGGCGGAGGTCCTGCTCGCTTCGGGTGTTGAAGGCGCTGTTGAGGGCGAGGTCGCCCGCGGCGTGGACGGTGAGCACGCTGGAGTGGACCTCGTCGCGCAGGCTCGGGAAGATCTGAGTGGCCGCGTCGAAGCTGGGCATGTTCAACCCCACCTCGACCGCCACCCAGTGCCGGTCGGTGGAGATCAGCGAGCTCTGCGCGGTGGGATTGCCGAGCGGAGGCAGCAGGATCGTCTCGACCCTGCTGTCGTGCCGCAGTGGAGCCAGCGCGGCCGAGACCGCCGACTCGAAGGCCGGGCTGCCTGCGGTGAGCGAGGGGCTGCCGAGCACCAGTTCGAATCCATTGGCGATCGAGGTCGGCAGCTGTTGCGACTCCAGAGTAAGGGCCTGGCTCGACTCGAAGTGGAAGGTGTTGTTGTTCTTCAGCGTGCCGCCACGGCTCAGCAGTCCGAGGCTCGCTACAAAGAGGACAAGCGACGTGAGCAGCACCCACCACCGGTGCCGGTACACAAATCCGCCCCACCAGCTCATGCGCGGCGCCGTCCCATGGCCAGGGACCTTACCAAGTGGCGCCGGCCACCTCCCTCCCGCCCGCACGGGCCTCGGTGGGCCGCGCGCAGCCCGCCGGAGCGACTACCCGGGGACCGTCCCCGCAAGCTCACGTTCGACCACCTCGGCCAGGCCGCGGATCATCGCCGGGGAGGCGTTGGGCATGGCGATGCGGCGCAGCCGGATGCCGTGCTCCGCCGCCTGCTCGCCGGCGGCCACGTCGATGTCGTAGAGGGTCTCGAGGTGGTCGGAGACGAACTGGACCGGGGCCACCAGTACGTCCTTCGCCCCGGCTGCGGCCAGCTCGGGAAGGATGTCGAGGAGATCGGGCTTGAGCCATTCAGCGGGCGAATGGCCCGCGCTCTGCCAGCCGAACCGCCAGCTTCCCGCGGGGAGCTGGAGACGGTCGACCACCGCATCGATGGTCTCGTGAAGCTGGTCGAGGTAGCCCGGGTCCTGATCGACGACGTTCCGCGGCAGGCTGTGGGCGGTGAAGATCAGCGTGGCCGCGCCCGGCGGGCCCGCGGGGCCCTCGGCCAGTGCCTCGGTGATCCGGTAGCTCAGCCCCTCGATCCAGCCGGGCATGGTGTGCCAGGCTCCCGCCACCGCGATCTCCAGCCCGGGATGGCGGCTGCGCGCCCGGTCGACCTCGCGCTCGTAGCCGGAGAGGATGAGCCGCGAGTACTGCGGCGCCAGGACGATGCCAAGGATCGTAGTGATCCCCGCCGCCACCATGGCGTCGACGGCGTCGGCGATCCAGGGGGCGGAGTGCTGCATTCCCACTGCCACGGAGAAGGCGCCGGCCCCGTGACACTCGGCGAGGAGGCGGTCCAGGGCGGCGGCCTGCCGGGCGGTGATCTCCAGCAGCGGGGAGTGCCCGATCCGGCGGAAACGTCGCTCGATCTCAGCGGTGAGCTCGGGGTCGGCATCGCTGCCGCCCTGGACGCTGCGCAGGTATTCGGGCACCTGCTCGGCGGTCACCGCGGAGCCGAAGGTGAGCAGGAGGATGCCGGTGGGGGAGCCCATCAACGCGCGGTCTCGTGGTGAACCAGATCGACGACCCGCCGGAGCGTGGCGGCGTCCGTGTCGGGGAGGACCCCGTGGCCGAGGTTGAAGACGTGACCGTCCCGGCCGCCCGCCTCGGCGAGCACCCGCCGGGTCTCGCACTCGACCACCGGCCACGGCGCGAGCGGCACCGTGGGGTCGAGATTGCCCTGGATGCCGAGCCCTGGCCCGATGCGCTTCCACGCCTCGTCGAGGGGCAGGCGCCAGTCGACCGAGATGGCGTCGCTGCCGGCTGTCGCCATGCTCTCCAGGAGGTGGGAGCAGCCGGTGCCGAAGTAGATGAGGGGGACGCCGGTTCCCGCGATCCCGGCGAAGATCCGCTGGACGTGGGGGAGCACCCGGGCCTCGTAGTCGCGCCGGCTCAGCGCCCCGACCCAGGAGTCGAAGAGCTGGAGGACGTCGACTCCCGCCGTGACCTGGGCACGCAGGTAGCGCACGGTCACCTCGGTGAGCTTTTCCATCAGCCGGTCCCACAGCTCGGGATCGCCGTGCATCAACGCCTTGCTGCGGGCGTAATCGCGTGAGGGATGGCCCTCGATCAGGTACGACGCGACCGTGAATGGAGCTCCCGCGAAGCCGATGACAGCGGCTCTCTCGCCGAGCTCGCGCCGAACGCCGCGGATGGCGGTGAAGAGGTCGGGGGTCGCCTCCTCGGCGGAGTCGACCACCATCAGGCGGGCGATGTCGGCCGCGGAGCGGAGCGGCTCGTGGATGATCGGTCCCACGCCGGGGTCGATGGAGAAGGGCACGCCCATGCCGACCAACGGCAGCATGATGTCGGCGTAGAGCACGGCGGCATCGACGCCCAGCTCGTCGACCGGCATCAGAGTCACCCGCGAGCACAGCTCCGGGGTCCGGGTGATGGTGAGGATGTCGTAGTGCTCGCGCAGCTCGCGATAGGCGGCGAGGCTGCGCCCCGCCTGGCGCATGAACCACACCGGGGTCCGGTCGACCGGCTGCCGGCGCAGCGCCGCCACCATCCGCGCACGCCCGGTCATGGCGGTGACGCCGGCGCCCGCCGTCTTATCAGGAAGCGGCCCGGGAGCCTGGTCAGGCATGCGGCTCAATCGCTCACGCGCTCAATCGACCCCGATGTCGAAGCCGGCCGTCTCGTCGCTCCTCCCGTAGGAGCGGATCGCCATGTGCGTGTCGGTGCGGACGATGCCGGGCATCCCGGCGATGTGCTGGGTCACAACGGTTGCCAGTGCGTCGAGGTCGGGCACCCGGACCACCGCGATGAAGTCGGCCGAACCGGTGGTCGTGTACACCTCGGCGACCCCGTCCGTGTCCGCGAGGGCCCGGCCCAGGCGGCCGATCGCCTCCGGTTTGCAGACGATGAAGAGGAACGCGGTCAGCACTCTGGCGATGGTACTCACCCCGCGCAGCCCGCTGCTCCCCCCCGGCCCGATGCGACCTGCCGACGCCGGCGCGTTACACCGGAGTGACGAAAGGGGATGGTCGGGGGGTTGGGGAGCATCATGCGTTTCAAATGCCAGACCAGCTTGTCTGCACCCGCTGCTGGAGGTGGTACGACGGGCGCACCGTCTGCCCCACCTGCAAGGTCCCCCTGATCCACCCGGAGACCGGCCACCCCGTCGCTGACCCCGCTACAGCGGCTGACGAGCCCGCCTCCCCGGGCCCCGCCCAGTACGGTGCCGATCCTTACGCCGTCTCTCCGGGAGCCGACTACGCCCCCCACGTCCCGGAGGTGTCGGGGTACCCGACCGGCACCCCGCTGGACGCGCCCACTCGCACCGAGATGCGCCACATCCTGGCCGACGACCAGGCGGCGGCTCTGGCTCCCTCCGGTCCCCTGCATACCCGGATGGCGCCCCCGCCACCGGCCCAGCTCGTCCCACCCGGTCCAAGCCCGACGGATCAGGCGCCACCCGCAGCGGGCGCCGGCGTCACCGATCCCTCCGCCCTGGGCCTTCCCACCTGGGGAACGCGCGAGCGGGTGGGCTACCGCGGCGGGGTGACCTATCCCGTCCCCGATTCGGCTCCTCCGGTGGCTGGAGAGCCGGCGACGGAGGGCAGTGCCGCGGGGACCCCGACGTGGGGGATTCGAGCATTGCAAAGCGAGGCCGCCCCGCCTCCGTCGGTCGCCACAGTGCCGCCGGCCGCCGCCGCGCCCGCCCCGGGCATCCCGCTGGGGACGATCACCGCGCCGCTCGGGCAGTCCCGGGCACCGCTCGCCCGACCTCAGCCACCGTTGGGCCAGCTCACCTCCCCAGGGCCGGCGGGATCCAATCCCTTGACCGCTTCGCCGCCACCATGGCGTCCTGCCACCCCGCCTCGGAACGCAGCGCTCCCGCTGTCTGGCCCACCCCCGCCGCCCGCCAGGCCGGCGTTCGCCGCACCCCCTGCGGCGCCCTTATCTCCGGCACCGTTCGTTCCGCCGGTGCCCTCCGCGTCCCCCGTGCCCTTCGCCCCGCCGGTATTCGCCGCGCCCCCTGCGGCGCCCGTATCACCGGTACCGTTCGTTCCAGCGGTGACCTCCGCGTCCCCAGTGCCCTTCGCCCCGCCGGCGCCTCCCACGTCCCCGGCGCCCTTTGCCCCCCGTACGGCCTTCGTGGCGCCTGTACCTCCGGCATTCCCGGCGTCCTTCGCGCCCCCGGCGGCCCCCGGGTTCCCCGTGCCGCCATCGGCCCTTCCTCCCCGGCCGGCATCGCCACCCGCGCCGCCCGCGCCGCCCTTCATGCCGGCCCCGCCTTCGCCGGCTCCGTCCGGGTCTCCACCGAGGCCCGCCGCCGCCTATTCGGGCGCGGAGCCGGCGGTGCCCGGATGGCCAGGTGTGGCCACACCGGTGGTCGGCCCCTCTGGCACGTGGGCTCCCCGGTCGTCCGCCAGCCTGGTGGCGGGTGCCGCCGGCGAGTCCGGTTCAGCGCTGTCGCCGTGGGCGAGGCCCGCGCACGGACCTGGCGCTGCCGCGCCCGCCGCGAACCCTGCGCTGTCCACTTCTCCCACGGGGTCTGGACCTGGACCGATCCCGGCCGCCGCGACCGCCTCGACCCGCCGGCCGAGCCTCTTCCTTGCCTCGCTGGCCGGGCTGGTGGTGGGTCTCGTGGTCGCGGCACTGTGGGTCGCCGCCGCCCTGGAGACCGGCCTCCTGCTGGCCGAGCTGGCCGTGGTGGTGGGTCTGGCGTCGGGACTGCTCCTACGCCGCGTGGCCCGCAGGGACGGCGCCGGCCCGGCGATCTCCGCGTTCGTCGTCGCCCTGGTCGCGATCGCCTTCGGGCTGTTCCTGGCGGCGCTGGCTGTCCACAGCGGCAAGGGGTCCTCGCTGCAATCGGCTCTCGAGCATCTCAACGGCGCCGTTTTGTCCGACCTCTGGAAGGTGATCGGCGAGACCGGGGCCGCTCTGGGTGGGGCGGGGGTCGTCGTCGCCGCGCTGGTCGCGCTGGTCCACCGGCCCGCATCGCGCTCCTGACCCGGAGGCCGGGCATGGACAGCCCGGCGGCTGACCGGCAGCATCCGGCCGGGTTGGGTGATCCGGCTTGGTGGCGGCGGTGTGGCACCGGGGTCCGGGACGGCGGTATCCTCCCCCTGGCCTGCGCGGGAGTAACTCAACGGTAGAGTGCAACCTTCCCAAGGTTGAAGTTGCGGGTTCGAGCCCCGTCTCCCGCTGGCCGGCCTCCCCCTTTGCCTTCTCCACGGCCCTTCGGCGGACGGCCTGACCGCTGGGCATGGTCCAGGACGCCGAGCACGGGCTGGTGGCGGCGTGCGGAGGGTGGGCTGGTTGCTGGACCCGCGCGCCGAGGGCGGTCGTCGCCCCGTAGGTGGGTCTCAGGTCTCTCTCAGAGGCCTCTCAGGCGGGGGGCGCCTCGATCGCACTAGTCTTTGGGCATGGTCCTTGCACCTCTCGCGACGATCCGCCTCACCGGCTACACCCGGCTCCTGGTGCTCTTGCTTTTCGCACTCTGGCTGGGCGGAGCCGCCAACGCCGGCGTGGCGATGGGAGCGGTGGAGCGAGCGGTGGTCTCGCTGCGCGGACGGACCAGGCGCAATCCGTATGCGAGGGCCGCCGCCGCCGGTTAGGCCGAGGCGATCCCTCCGCTGCTCGGGCGGGGCCTGGGCTGCGGACGCCGGCCTCAAGCCTTCCCAGGGGCCCCGGAGAGAGCGTCCGCGAGCCAGCCGCGCACCCGCTCGTGATGCGCGGACCAGTCCGCCCACGTCGACTCCGCCCAGGCGAGGACCGCCTGGGAACGGCCTTCCGGGGGAGCGGCCGCGACGCCGGCGAGAGTGACCGCGAAGCCCGCCGGCCTCGGCGTCAGCAACGGGTACTCCCGGTGGGTCCATTCGCCGATCAGATGATGGAGACGGATCCCCGGGACGCCGTGCTCGAGGGCCGCGCAGAGGCTCATGAGATGCACCGCCACCGACTGGCGGTTCCGCCGCTCCGGGTTGGCCGCGTGCTGGACCGCGTAGGTGTCGATCAGGTGCTGGCTCGTCTCGACCCCCGGCGCCCCGGTGAGGGAGGATCTCCAGGCGAGGAGGGAGCCGTAGAGCGCCCAGCAGCCGGGGGCGGAGAGCATGTATGGATGGACCGGCCCGGCCGCGTCCGGCACCACCGCGCCACAGCCGAAGCACCGGACCTCACCCACGGGGCGACCATAGCCGACCCCGGGATGCCGTGGCGGCGCCAGGCATGGGGTCGCCAGCGCCAGGAGCCCGGCGACAGGCTGGCCGTTGACCTAGACAGACCTGTCTGTTAGCGTGCCCCGAGTGGGGCGCCGGCGACGGCGCCCGCCGCAGACCGCCCCGCCGCATCGCCTCGAGGAGAGCCGGACGTGAAGATCGCTGTATTGGGAACGGGCGTGGTGGGGCAGACGCTGGCCGGCCGGTTGGCGGCACTCGGCCACCAGGTGACTGTCGGTACCCGCGACCCGGATGCGACGCTGGCGCGCACCGCACCGGACGAGGGCTCGGACACGCCGGACTTCTCCGCGTGGCAGGTCGACAATTCCCAGGTGGAGCTGGCGACCTTCGATGGCGCCACCGTGCAGGCCGAGCTGATCATCAACGCGACCGGTGGGGGAGTGTCGCTCGCAGCGCTGGCGATCGCCGGCGCCGCCAACCTGGACGGCAAGGTCATCCTCGATGTGGCCAACACCCTGGACTTCTCCAACGGCTTCCCGCCGTCGCTCTCCGTGGTCAACACCGACAGCCTTGCGGAACAGATCCAGCGGGCTTATCCCGCGGCCAGGGTGGTCAAGTCCCTCAACACCATGAACTGCCAGGTGATGGTCGATCCCGCCCGCGTGCCCGGCGAGCACGTGGTGTTCGTCTCCGGTGACGACCTCGCCGCCAAGGAGACGGTGGCGGAGCTGCTGAATGAGCTCGGCTGGCCGCCCAGCGCAATCTGGGACCTCGGCAGCCTCTCCACCGCGCGCGGGGCCGAGATGATCCTGCCGCTGTGGCTCTCGATCATGCGGAAGCTGGGCGGCGGAGAGTTCAACTTCGCCATCGCCAGGGCCTGAGGCGGAAGCCGGCGTCATGGTGGTCCCGGCCGGCGGGCAGCGCGCGTCACCCACCCCTCGGGGTGAGGCGAGGGAGCGCATTCTCGATACCGCCTTCCGCCTCTTCTACGCTCACGGCGTGCGCGGCGTTGGGGTCGACACGATCATCGCCGCGTCCGGCGTCGCCAAGGCCACCTTCTACAGACACTTTCCGAGCAAGGACGACCTCGCCGTCGCCTACCTCGACCGCGTCGATGCCCGGTGGCGCGGGCAGCTCCAAGCTGCCGCCGCGGCGGCCGGTCCTGATCCACGGGCCCGGCTGGTCGGCATGTTCGACGCCCTGCTCACGGTCTGCCAGCAGGACGACTTCCACGGCTGCGCCTTCATCAACACGGCGGCCGAGTCAGCGCCGGACAGCCCTCTGCATGCGCGTAGCGTGGAGCACAAGGCGGCGGTGCGCGAGTGGGTGCGCGACACCGCGGCGCGGGGAGGTGCGCGTGACCCGGCCGCGCTCGCCCGGGCCCTCACCCTGCTCCTCGACGGCGCCCTTGCGGAGGGTGTGCTCGACGCAGACCCGTCCGCCGCCCGGGCGGCCAAGGAGGCCGCCGCCGCGCTGGTCGAGACGCACTGCCGCGCCTGAGGGCGCGGCGCATCAACTCTCCGAGGCGGCTTCCTTCACCGTGGTGCCGTCAGCGGGATCTCCCGCAGCCGCAGTCGCCGGCGATCAGCCCGAGGCCGATGCCGAGCATCCAGACGTCCTTGCTGACGGGCAGACCGGCGGGGGTGGGCCAGATGCTGCCCGCCTTGCGCAGCGCCGGGGTCCGCCAGTACATGGTCAGCAGTCCACCGGAGAAGGCGGTGAGCGCCGCGCCGGCCGAACGGTCGCGTACGAAGGGGGAGAGAAGGACGGCCCCGCAGGCGACCTCGGAAGCGGAGAGCAGCTTGGCGAACGTCGTCGCGGGGAGCTTGCTCAGGACGGGGAAGGCCCCGGCGGCCATCCCGTGGAGGGCCGTGGCGCGTTCGGCCGGCAGATTCCACTTCCCGATCCCGGAATTCAGGATGAACGCGCCGGTCGCGAGGCGGCCGGGTATGGAGCGGACCTTGACGTGTGCCGGCATGATGGTTGCCTCCTTGTCCCCCCCGTCTGCGGGTCTCAGCTGGGGTTTGACCTCGGCCGGCGAACAGTTCGGCGAACTGTCCACGGGCCGATCATGGCACGTTCCCGCAGAGGGAGCCGGAGCGCTCCCCACCCTCCGTGAGGCGGCTCAGCGGACGCCGTTCCGCGCCAGGCCAGGCGACGGAGACGCGGCGCGGCCAGTGGGGCCGGCTTGCCGGGACGGAGCGACCATCCACAGGAGACCATCGAGGAGGGCGTCGAGCGCGTCCCTCTGGAGGACCAGCACGCGGTGCCCGCCCTCCGTCGCATTGGCGACGAGGCCCGCATCGCGCAGGATCTTCACGTGGTTGCTGACCGTCGGCTGCGCCAGCCCGAAGAGTGCGGCGAGCTCGGTGACCGTGCTCGGAGCGGAGCGCAGCACCTCCACCATGGCGAGTCGGGTCGGGTCCGAGATGGTCTTCAAACGTCGCGCCAGGATCTCGGTGCGTGCCCGTGCCTCCGCGCCGCTGCCCTCCGCCCGCACGCCGATGAGCACGATTCCGGGCAGGTCCACGAGCGATCCGAGATGGGCGAAATAGGCGGGGACCACCGCGATGATGCCGTCCGGGGGAAGGGAGGCGACCAGGTCCTCGAGGAGGTGGTCGCCCGGCGTGTGAGCACTGTGGGCGATCTCCTGCCAGGCGGCGCCCCGATGCTGGATCTGGCGCCGCGCGGCGACCGCGGCCTCGACCGACCGGAGACCGTTCCGTACCCAGTCCGGCCTGATCGCGGACCAGACGTCGCGGACCACCTCCGCATAGGCGCGGCGGGCTTCCGCCGATGAGCGGAGCCGCGCCAGGCGGTTGCGCAGGGCCGCCCGATCCTCCTCGGTCTCCGAGGCAAGCCGCAGGTCAACCGGTGCCGAGACGCAGAGGTCCTCCAACCGCCCCAGCAGCTCCTCCGCGTCGAGGGTGAACAGCAGGCCGGCGTGGTGGGCGAGGACCGCCAGCTCCATCGAGCCACCGCCGTTTGTCGTCGTCTCCGGGGCACCCCAGAGGGCGCGCACCCGCTCGCCCAGCCGGGGCGTTTCGTCGTAGATCCTGCCCAGGGTGGCGTGGTCACGGCGGAAGGAGGGTTGCGAGGCCGCGTGCAGAACCCAGTCGAGCTCGACGGCGATGGACCCCGCCACCGCCACGTCGGGCCGGCGCTCGGTGGGGGCCTCCTGATCGTGGTAGAACGGCATAGCCACGAGACTATATCACAATGTATCTTGACATGCGGTCATTGCCATGCAAAGATACCGATATGACTATGAACCCATGGACCACTCAGCAACTGGCGAGAGCCCGGATCGACGATCTGTGCCGCACCGCCGGCGTGGATCAGTTCAGGCGCGACCTCGCTGGCGGGGTGTGGCACCTTCGCGGCCCGAAGCGGGTGCGCGTGAGGGTCCACGGCAGGGGGACCGGCACCTCCTCGTAACGGCGCCGCAGCTTCCTGGCAGGGTCTTCCACACCCTGCCACCGGCCCGGGCCGCTAGCATGTGGGCCGCCGTGTGCTCATCGACCCCCCTCCCGTGTGCCGGGTGGGCCCATTCCAGGATCTTCTCACAGAGCTGATGGGGTGACCGGGTTGACGAGCCCGAATCGAGCGGCAGCGACCGAACCCATGGGCCGGAGTTGAGAGATGAGCCTTCGCCGTCTTGAGTTGACGCAGCTTCCCGACCTCGCTCACGGCACCCAGCGAGCGGGCCCCGTCCGCAGTCGCCGTCCCAACTACGTCGACCTGCTTCCCCCCTGCAATGCCGGCTGCCCGGCCGGGGAGAACATTCAGGCGTGGCTCGGCCTCGTCCGCGACGGCCACCACGAGGAGGCCTGGCGGCAGCTGGTCGCCGACAACCCGCTCCCCGCCATCCACGGGCGGGTCTGCTACCACCCCTGCGAGGACGTCTGCAACCGCGCCGAGTTGGACAGCCCGGTCTCGATCCACTCGGTCGAGCGCTTCCTCGGCGACCTGGCCCTCAGCTCCGGCTGGCCGCTACCCGCCGCCGCGTCCCCGAGCGGCAAGCGCGTGCTGGTCGTGGGGGCGGGCCCGAGTGGACTCTCCGCCGCCTACCAGCTGGCGCGCCAGGGTCACCAGGTGGAGATCCACGACCTGAGCCCGGAGCCGGGCGGGATGATGCGCTACGGCATCCCTGAATACCGGCTGCCGCGCGACGTGCTGGCTGGCGAGCTGGCCCGCATCGAGGCGCTGGGGGTGCGCTTCGTCCTCGGCCACCGGGTCACCGACCTCGCCACCGAGCGGGCGCAGGGCGGATTCGATGCCGTTTTCGTGGCGGTTGGGGCCCACCTCTCCAAGCACGTCGACATCCCCGCCCAGGACGCGGGCCGGATCATCGACGCGGTGCCCTTCCTGCGCGAGGTGGCGGCCGGCGGGCGTCCGGTCCTCGGCCGGCGGGTGGCGGTCTACGGCGGCGGCAACACCGCCATGGACGCGGCCCGGGTGGCCAAGCGGCTCGGGGCCAGCGAGGCGCTCATCGTCTATCGCCGTGACCGGAAGCGGATGCCGGCCAGCGAGGAGGAGGCCGAGGCGGCCGAGCGTGAGGGGGTGCAGATCAATTGGCTGCAGACCATCACCGCCTTCGACGGTCCCGAGCTGACCGTGGAGGTCATGGAGCTGGACGAGAAGGGGTTCCCCCAGCCCACCGGCCGGATGGAACGGCTCGCTGCCGACACCCTGATCCTCGCCGTCGGCCAGGACGCCGACACCGGGTTCCTCCGCCACGTGGCGGGTGTGGAGTTCAAGGCCGACGGGACGGTCGTGGTCTCGAGCTCGATGATGACCGGGTGCCCCGGGGTCTTCGCCGGAGGCGACATGGTGCCCTCGGAGCGGACGGTCACCGTGGGAGTCGGCCACGGCAAGAAGGCGGCCCGTTTCATCGACGCATACCTGCGCGAGACCGCGGCGCCGTCCATCGCCAAGCACTCCCTGGCGAGCTTCGACCGCCTCCATCCCTGGTATTTCGCCGACGCCAGCTCGCGCCGGCAACCCGAGCGCGAGCCGGTGGAGCGGGTGTCCGACTTCGCCGAGGTCGTGGGCGGCCTCAGCCGGGCGGAGGCCGTCTTCGAGGCGCAGCGGTGCCTCTCCTGCGGCAACTGCTTCGAGTGTGACGGCTGCCTGGGCTCCTGCCCCGAGGGGGCCGTGGTCAAGCTCGGCGTCGGACACCGCTACCGCTTCGACTACGACCGTTGCACGGGCTGCGGCACCTGCTTCGAGCAGTGCCCGGTTCATGCCATCGAGATGATCGGGGAGCCGAGCTGATGCGCACCACCGTCGACGCCAACGAGGCGGTGGCCTCGGTCGCCTACCGGCTCAACGAGGTCTGCTGCATCTACCCCATCACCCCCTCGTCCCCCATGGCCGAGCTGGCCGACGAGTGGGCCAGTCAGGGCCGCAAGAACGTCTGGGGGAGCGTGCCCTCAGTTGTGGAGATGCAGAGCGAGGGCGGTGCCGCCGGGGCGCTCCATGGCTCGCTCCAGGGTGGCGCGCTGACCACCACCTTCACGGCCTCGCAGGGCCTGCTTCTGATGATCCCCAACATGTACAAGATCGCCGGTGAGCTGACCCCGGCCGTCTTCCACGTCGCGGCGCGCTCCCTGGCCGCGCAGGCGCTGTCGATCTTCGGCGATCACTCCGACGTGATGGCGATCCGCCAGACCGGATTCGCGCTGCTCGCCTCGGCATCCGTTCAAGAGGCCCACGACCTGGCGGTGGTGGCCCAGGCCGCGACGCTCCGCACCCGGATCCCCTTCGTCCACTTCTTCGACGGCTTTCGCACCTCCCACGAGCTGAACACGGTCGAGCTGCTCTCTGACGACGACCTGCTGGCGCTGGTCCCCACCGAGCTCATCCGCGATCACCGGGGCCGGGCGCTCTCGCCGGAACGGCCCTTCATCCGCGGCACGGCGCAGAACCCGGATGTCTACTTCCAGGCGCGCGAGACGGTCAATCCGTTCTACGCGCGGGTCCCCGCCGCCGTCCAGGAGGCGATGGATGCGCTGGCCGAGCGGACCGGGCGCCGCTACAGCCTCGCCGAGTACCACGGTGCCCCCGACGCCGAGCGCGTCATCGTCGCGATGGGATCGGGCGCGCAGACCGCCGCGGAGACCGCGGCTCACCTCGTCGCGCAGGGCGAGAAGGTCGGCGTGGTGCAGCTCCGCCTCTACCGTCCGTTCCCGACCGCCGAGCTGCTCGCGGCCTTCCCGGAGAGCGCCCGCCGCGTCGCCGTTCTGGACCGCAACAAGGAACCGGGCGCGCTCGGCGAACCGCTCTTCCTCGACGTGCTGTGCGGGCTCGCCGAGGCGCTCTCCGCCGGCACCCGCGAGCCCATGCCGCTCGTCATCGGCGGCCGCTACGGACTCTCCTCCAAGGAACTGACCCCGGCGATGGTCGCCGGCATCTTCACCGAGCTGAGCGCGGAGCGACCGCGCTCCCGCTTCACGATCGGCATCAACGACGACGTGAGCGGCACCAGCCTGCCGTACGAGCGCACCCTCGACATCGAGTCGCCGCGGACGCTCCGCGCCGTCTTCTTCGGGATGGGCTCGGACGGGACCGTCGGGGCAAACAAGAACACCATCAAGATCCTCGGCGAGGACCCGGGGCGTCACGCGCAGGGCTACTTCGTCTACGACTCCAAGAAGTCCGGTTCCGAAACCGTCTCGCATCTCCGCTTCGGTCCGGACCCGATCCGGGCGCCGTACCTCATCGACCAGGCCGGGTTCGTCGGCTGCCATCACCCCCGGCTGATCGAGCGCCCCGAGGTGCTGGAACGGGCGGCCCCGGGTGCGACCTTCCTGCTCAACACCTCGGTCCCACCGGCGGAGGTCTGGGACTCACTGCCCCGCGAGGTCCAGGAAAAGCTCCTCGCCAAGCGGATCACCCTGTACACCATCGACGCCGGGCGGGTGGCCCGTGAGGCCGGTCTCGCCGGACGGGTCAACACGGTGCTCCAGACCTGCTTCTTCGCCATCTCGGGAGTGCTCCCTCAGGAGCAGGCGATCGCGGAGATCAAGCACGCGATCACCAAGAGCTACGCGCGCCGCGGGCCCCAGGTCATCGCCCAGAACGAGGCGGCGGTGGACGCCGCGGTGGCAGCTTTGCACCGTGTCGAGCTGCCCACCACCGTGACCGCCACCCGGGGGGTCCGGCCCGTGATCCCCGCGGACGCCCCGGAGTTCGCGCGCACCGTGATCGGCGCCATGATGGCCGGGCACGGCGACGATCTCCCGGTGAGCGCCCTCCCGGTCGACGGCACCTACCCGAGCGGTACCGCCGCCTACGAGAAACGCAACATCTCCGACGAGGTGGCGGTCTGGGACCGGGATCTCTGCATCCAGTGCGGCAACTGCAGCTTCGTCTGCCCGCACAGCGTCATCCGTTCCAAGCTCTACGACTCCGCGCAGCTGACCGGGGCACCGGACCAGTACATGTCGATGCCGCTCAACGCGCGCGGCCTGCCCGACAGCCGCTTCACCCTGATGGTCTACCTGGAGGACTGCACCGGCTGCGGGCTCTGCGTCGAGGCCTGCCCGGTCTCCGCCCCGGCCGACCCAGAGCACAAGGCGATCAACCTTGCGGCGCGCGAGCCGCGGGTGGCCGCCGAGCGGCGCAACATCGAGTTCTTCGAGAGCCTCCCCATCGCCGACCGCTCCCGCGTCGACTTCGGCACGGTGCGGGGCACCCAGTATCTGCAACCGCTCTTCGAGTTCTCCGGGGCCTGCGCCGGCTGCGGCGAGACCCCGTACCTGAAGCTGCTGTCGCAGCTCTTCGGCGACCGTCTGATGATCGCCAACGCCACCGGCTGCTCCTCCATCTACGGCGGCAACCTGCCCACCACACCGTGGACGCGGGACGCCGCCGGGCGCGGGCCCGCCTGGTCCAACTCGCTGTTCGAGGACAACGCCGAATTCGGCCTCGGATTCCGGCTCGCCGCCGATCAGCAGCTCCGGGTGGCCCGCGAGCGGCTCGGCGAGCTGCGCGAGGCGGTGGGGGCGGAGCTCGTCGACGCGATCCTCGGTGCCCCCCAGCGCCGGGAGTCCGAATATTCGGCCCAGCGCGAGCGGGTCGATGAACTGCGCCGACGCCTGGACGCGCTGGGGGAGGGGGCCGGGCCCGCGGTCACCGACCTGCGCAGCGTCATGGACCAGCTGGTGCGCCGCAGCGTCTGGATCGTCGGCGGGGACGGCTGGGCCTACGACATCGGCTCCGGCGGTCTGGATCACGTGCTGGCCAGCGGTCGCGACGTCAACGTGCTGGTGCTCGACACCGAGGTCTACTCCAACACCGGCGGCCAGGCGTCGAAGTCCACACCGCTCGGCGCCGTGGCCAAGTTCGCCTCAGCGGGCAAGCGGGTCGGCAAGAAGGACCTCGCCCTCCAGGCGATCGCTTACGGCAACGTCTACGTCGCCCGGGTGGCGATGGGCGCTGACCCCGAACAGACCCTCCGAGCGCTGCGCGAGGCGGAGGCCTACCACGGTCCCTCGCTGGTCATCGCCTACAGCCACTGCATCGCCCACGGGATCGAGAAGGACGGAGTGCTCCTCCGCAACGGCATGGACCAGCAGTACCGGGCCGTCGCCAGCGGGCACTGGCCGCTGGTCCGCTACGACCCGATGGTCCGTGACGGTGGGCGCAACCCCTTCCTCCTCGACTCGCCGAGGCCCCGCATGCGTCTCAGCGAGTACACCGGACGGGAGCTCCGCTACCGGAGCCTCGCCCGCACCCATCCGGCTGAGGCGGAGAAGCTGGTCCACCTTGCCCAGGATGAGGTCGACCGGCGCTGGGCGACCTACGAGGAGATGGCCTCCCACGGCGACCGGTTCCCGATGACGGAGACCAGTGACCCTGCGGTGGTGGGCGCGGAGGGGCGGCCGAATTGAACCTGGAGACAACCTACCTGGGTCTGGTCCTGCCGAGCCCGCTGGTGGCGTCGGCCGGTCCGCTCACGCGCTCGGTGACCGGGATCCGCCGTCTCGCCGCCGCCGGGGTCGGAGCGGTCGTCCTGCCATCCCTCTTCGAGGAGCAGATCCGGCGCGAGGCGGAGCGGGACGCCGCCCTGTCCGAGGCGGGCTCGGAGAGTTTCGGGGAGGCGCTCTCCTACCTCCCAGCGCCCTCCGGTGACGGGGAGCCGCTCCAGTACCTGAACCTGATCGAGCGGGCGACAGCGGCCGTGAAGATCCCGGTCATCGCGAGCCTGAACGGCGCCACCACGGGGGGCTGGACCGCCTACGCCGCGTCGATGCAGAGCGCGGGCGCCGCCGCCCTCGAGCTCAACATCTACTACCTGTCCGAAGATCCGCTGACGCCGGCGCGCGATGTCGAGGAGCGGTACCTCGAGATCCTCTCGGCGGTGAGGGCGGCGGTCACCATCCCGATCGCGGTCAAGCTGGCCCCCTATCTCAGCTCGATGGGGGAGATGGCGACTCGCCTCCAGATGGCGGGTGCCAGCGGCCTGGTCCTCTTCAACCGCTTCATACAATCCGACATCGATCCCGACACCCTCACCGTCACGTCCGGGCTCACCCTCTCCAACCCCGCCGAGGGGGTGCTGCCGCGCTCCGGGGTGGAGAGCGCCCACGACGTGGCCGCCTACCTGCTGGCCGGCGCCGACGTGGTCATGAGCACCTCCTCGCTGCTCCGCCACGGGCCCGAGCACGCGGTGGCGCTGCTCGACGGGCTCCAGGCCTGGATGGCCCGCAAGGGCTTCGTGAGCGTCGACCAGGTTCGGGGACGGCTGTCCACGGTGAGCGGTGCTGACGCCGCCGCCTACGGGCGATCCAGCTACCTGACGACCATCGACGAGGCGACACACACCTACGCTCCCGGCTGAGGACGCGATCCCATTGGCCGCCAGAGTGCGGCGCAGGGCGCTCCAGACCGCGAGACGATAGCGAGGAGTGAGCGTGAATTCGAGCGGTTCGGGCCCGGCTGCGCCGGCCGTCGCCGACGACAGCTTCTTCTCGCAGCACCCGGTGGGGGCCGTGGGCGCCCTCGCTGCTCTCGGCGGCGCCGCCTTCTGCTTCGTCACCGGGGAGAGCCTGCCGGTGGGGCTGCTGCCCCAGATCTCCGCGGGTCTGCGCGTCTCCCTCTCCGCCGTCGGCCTGCTGGTGACCATCTATGCGGTGGTGGTCGTGGCCGTGTCGGCGCCCCTCACGCACCTGAGCGGGCGCTTCCCCCGCCGCCAGGTCATGAGCGGAATGCTGGCCGTTTTCGTGCTCGGGACCCTGGCGGCGTCAGCGGCGCCGAGCTACGGCTGGCTGATCGCGGCGCGGGTGGTGATCGCGCTTGCCCAGGCTCTCTTCTGGTCCATCGTCGCGGTCGTCGCCGTCGGTCTCTTTCCCCCGCGCTTTCGAGGGCGGGCGGTCGCCTGGACCTTCGCCGGCAGCTCGATCGCCCTGATCCTGGGGGTTCCCGTCGCAACCTTGGTCGGCCAGCTCGCCGGCTGGAGGCTCGCCTTCGTCGGCCTGAGCGGGCTTGGGCTGCTCGATCTCGCCGCGCTGGCCGTGCTCCTGCCCTCCATGCGCTCGGGCGAGGGGCACGCCGCCGTCGGCACTCACCCCGACGCGCGCCGCTACCGGCTCACGGTGCTCACCACCATCCTCTGCGTCGGCGGTTCCTTCACCGCCTGGACCTACGTCACCGCCTTCCTCACCCGGGTCAGCGGTCTGCCGCTTCGCGCCGTCGCCCCGGTGCTGCTCCTCACCGGGATTGCCGACGCTGCGGGGATCCTCGTCAACGGGCTGCTGATCGACCGGCACCCCACGCTGGCGCGGGCCGGTCCCGTCGCGGTGCTCACCACCGCGCTGCTCGGGCTCTTTGTCTTCGGCACCTCGGCGGCGGCGACCATCGTCCTCGAGGCCTGCGCCGGCATCGGTCTCTCGGGTGTGGCCATCGCCCTCCAGAGCCACGTCCTGGTGGTGGCACCGCGGCGCACCGACATCGCCTCGGCCTGGTACTCGGCCTCCTTCAACGTCGGCATCGCCGGGGGCCCGCTGATGGGAGGGCTCGTCCTCTCCACCCTTGGGCTCCGCTTCACGCCGTTGGTTGGGAGTGCGCTGGCGCTGCTGGGCCTGGTGGCCGTGCTTGTCGAGAGCCGCAGCGGCCGAGGCGCCGGCGCGACCTAGTCGATGGCGGGCGCCTCCGGGTCAACCACCCCACGGAGCAGGCTTCGCGGGGACACCGGCTACGTGACCTGGCCCAGCACCGGTTCGACGATCTCCTCGGCCAGCCATTGCGCAGCGGGGGCGGCGGGGCCCGCCGAGGGAGGCGGCAGCACCGCCAGCACCAGGTGGGTGGCGCCGGCCGCGATGAAGGCGAGGACCTGGTCGCGGGCGCGGGCGGCGTCGTCACGCGCGACCAGCAACTGCTGGGACCGGACGATCTCCCCGGGGTTGCGACCCACCGCGGCGCAGTGCTCGTCGAGGATGGCGCTCTTCCGGGTGAGCTCCTCGGGGGTGGCGGTCGGGCAGTTCCAGATGTCGGCGTGCTCGGCGACCACGCGCAGTGACAGGCGCTCGCCGGCCGCGCCGATGAGGATGGGCGGCCCCGGGCGCTGGAACGGCTTGGGCTCGCCGATGGCGCCCTTCAGCTGGTAGTAGCGGCCATCGAAGTCGAAGGGCTCGGCTTCGGTCCAGAGCCGGCGGGTGATGGTGAGCGCCTCTCCGAGGGCCCCGATGGCTTCCGGGGTGGGCACCAGCGGCACCCCGTACGCATCGAACTCGCGTCGGGCCGTGTCGAGCACGGCGGGTTCGAGCGTGCGGCTGAGGCTGGCCCCGACGCCGATGCCAAAGATCAGCCGGCCTCTCGACACGATGTCGACGGTGGCGGCCATCTTGGCGAGCAGGGTCGGGTAGCGCAGCCGGTTGTCGGTCACGATCACCCCGAGCCGCAACCGCGAGGTCTGCGCCGCCAGGGCCGCGAGCAGCGTCCACGCCTCGAGGTTCGCCGTGCGCGCGTCGCCGCGCCGGGTCACCATGTGATCCCAGAGCCAGGCGTGCTCGAAGAGGGGGATGCGGTCGGCGTCCCGCCAGGTGCCCAGGATCTCCTCATAGGTCGCACCGGCCTGGGTCGTCTTGATCCCGAAGCTGAGCGCGCTTGCGGGAATCGTCGTCATGGTGTGCGCCTCCCTGGTGGCAGCCGGACGAGTGGAGAGTCGCGGTCCGCGGGCCGGACTTCGGGAGCAGCCCGCCGGCTCATACCACGATACACGAGGGCCTCCGGCTCGGCCGGGGGTTCAGGCGGCGCTCGAGGCCAGCGGCTTGGTCAGGTCGTACAGCGTGGTACCGCCGACCGTGGTGGTCGAGAAGTGGCTCTCCACCCACGAGGTGATCTCACTGGACTCGGCCGAACCTCCGACGCCCAGGCCGCCGCCGCTCCCGGCGGCGATGAAATAGTGGATCTGGTGCTCGCCGACCAGCTTCTCGAAGGTGGTGAGCACCGGCCACGGATCGGTGCCGTTGAAGCCTCCGATGGCCATCATGGGGTCACCGGTCGCGAGCTGGTACCCGGCCGCGTTGTTGGCTCCCACGGTGGCGGCGATCCAGGCGTAGTCCTTGGAGCCCTTCTCGAGGGCAGCGGTCAGCGCCGCGGACGGTGTGCTGGCGTTGAGCAGGCCACCGCTGGAGGCGCCACCGCGAATGCCGCCCAGGGAGAAGGCGCCCTCGGTGCCGCCCGGAATGGTCCCCGACCCGCCCGCACCGACCGGCGGGGTCCCGTGAGTTGCGGAGCCGCCCGTGCCGCTCGGGATGGTGCCCCGGGGTGGGGTGGGCCCTTCACCGTTGAAGATCGCCCCCTGTGGAGGGGTGCCGCCGAGGCCGGGGCCGGACCCGCTGGGTGCGACGCCCGTGCCACCGCCACCAGGGCCGCTCGTGGTCCCACCCGCACCGGGTAGGCCGGCGATCGGCCCGCCGGTGCCGCCGCCCCCCGGAGCGCCGTTCGCGCCTGCCAGGGCCGGTCCGGCGGACGGGATGGAGCCGCTGTGGGGGGTTGCCGCGGTGTCGATGGCGTAGGCGGTGGGACCGGCGAGAGCTGTCGCCAGGACGCAGCCGGCGAGCACCAGGGCGGCGGCTCGCCACCTCACCGGGGGCACCAGGAGCACGAGGGACGTGGCCAGCCCGGCGACCAGCACCGCGGTGCGCAGCCAGGGCAGCCAATCCGGGCTCCGCGCGAGGAGTGCGTATGCCCAGATGACGGTTCCGGCCAGGGCGATGGCCAGCAGGGCACGGGCGACCAGGCGATCACGCCGGCGCCAGAGCTCGACCCCGCCCATGCCCACCAGCGCGCCGATGGCGGGCGCCAGGGCGACCGTGTAGTACGGGTGGATGATGCCCTGGGCGAGGCTGAAGACCAGGGCCGTGACCACCAGCCAGCTGCCCCAGAGCAGCGCGGCGGCGCGCTTGCCATCGGTGCGCGGGGCCCGCCAGCGCAGCCAGAGCAGACCTGCGCCGAGGACGAGGGCCGCCGGGATGAGCCAGCTCGCCTGGTTGCCGAAGGTGCTGTTGAACATCCGGAGCAGGCCGGTGGGTCCCCAGGCACTCGTGCCGCCGCCCGCGCCACCCCCGACGCTGCCCGTCTCGCTGCCGGTGAGACGTCCGAAGCCGTTGTATCCAAAGATCAGGTTGAGCTCGCTGTTGTCGGTGGAACCGCCGATGTAGGGGCGGTCGGCGGACGGCCAGAGCGTGACCACGGTCACCCACCAGCCGGCCGAGACCAGCACCGCGGCGCCGGCCGCCAGCAACTGCCAGATGCGCCGCCACATCGACACCGGCGCCCCCAGCAGGTAGACGGCGGCGAATCCCGGGAGCACCAGGAAGGCTCCCATCATCTTGGCGAGGAAGCCGAAGCCGATCAGGACACCCGCCAGGACCAGCCAGCGGGTCCGCCCGCCGTCGAGGGCGCGGGTCAGCGCGTAGGCGCTGCCGACCAGCAGGAGGACGAGCAGGGAATCCGGGTTGTTGTAGCGGAACATCAGCACCGCGACCGGGGTCAGGGCCAGGACCGCTCCGGCGATGAGCCCGGCGGCGTGCCCGAAATGCCGGCGCACCGTGGCGTAGAGCAGAGCCACGGAGGCGACCCCCTCCAGGGCCTGGGGGACGAGGATGCTCCAGGCGTTGACCCCGAAGAGACGGGCGGAGATGTCCATCACCCAGAGCGCGGCGGGCGGCTTGTCGACGGTGATGAAGTTGGAGGAGTCGAAGGAGCCGAAGAGGAACGCCTTCCAGCTCTTGGTGGCGGCCAGGACCGCGGCCGAGTAGAAGCCGTTGGCCCAGCCCGAGGCGCCGAGGCTCCAGAGGTAGAGGGCGGCGGTGGCCGCGAGCAGACCGACCACGGAGAGGGTCGTCCAGCTGGGGCGGCGCACCGCCGCGAGGAGGGTGCGGCGGTGACGGTCCGCAGCCGCCACGCCGGAGCTGGCGAGGCCCGGGGAGGTGGCGGCGTGATCTGTCATGCCATCACCCTGACGAGCGCGGCGCAGAGCGGGCTGGGAGGGTGCTGGGAGATTCCTGTGAACGTTCCACCCGCTGCGCGTAGGGCGGGGTGGGGGCGATTCTCATGAAGTTCCCAGGTGCTTCGCAGACGGGGCCAAGCCCGGGCGCGGATCGTGGCCTTCATGAACCACGCGGCGACCGACCTGGACCACGCACGGTCGGGAGAGCGCAAGGCCCTGGGGGAGCGCGAGCCCTCGGTCGAGATCGTCGTTCCCGTGTACAACGAGGAGCGCGACCTGGAGCCCGGCGTGCGCAGGCTGTACGCCTACCTGGAGAGCTTCTTTCCCTTCCCGGCCCTCGTCACCATCGCCGACAACGCCAGCACCGACGCCACCCCGACGATCGGTGCGCGGTTGGCCGCCGAGCTTCCCGCGGTCCGCTATCTCCGCCTCGAGGAGAGGGGGCGCGGTCGCGCGCTGGCCGCCGCCTGGTCGGAGAGCGACGCCGACGTGGTCGCCTACATGGACGTCGACCTCTCGACCGGTTTGGAGGCGCTCCTGCCCCTGGTCGCGCCGCTGATCAGCGGCCACAGCGACCTGGCCATCGGCAGCCGCCTGGCCGCCGGCGCGCACGTCCGGCGCGGCCCTCGGCGCGAGGTCATCTCGCGCGGGTACAACCTGCTGCTGCGACTCGTGCTCGGGGTCCGCTTCCGCGACGCGCAGTGCGGCTTCAAGGCGGTCCGCGGCGACGTCGCCCGCCGCCTGGTGCCGCTCGTGCAGGACCGCTCCTGGTTCTTCGACACCGAGCTGCTGGTGCTGGCGGAGCGCGAGGGACTCCGCATCCACGAGGTCCCGGTGGATTGGATCGACGACCCCGACTCGCGGGTCGACATCCCGGCCACTGCTCTCGAGGACCTGCGCGGGGTATGGCGGCTGCGAAGGACGCGGACTGTCTTACGGGCCACCACCGGGGACGGACGGGCGCCGCATCGGGCGGCCACACCCGCCGGTGCCCCTGCCCCGTCTCTGGTCGCTCTCACGGGGCTTGCGCCGGCGCGGCTCACCGGCTCAGAGGGGCACGGCCGGGTGCACAAATAGGCGCACCGGGACTGTCAGAATCCGGCGCGACGGGCAAGGCCCGGCGCACGCTCGCCCGAGGTCGGGCGTGCGAGCGGAGATGTGCCGGAGGTTTCAGATGCTCATGCCAGGAAGCGAGATCAGCCAACTCTCCGACTTCGAGCTGGTGGAGGCGGCACGGGCAAACTCCGACGACCGGACGCAGCGCCAGATCCAGGCCGAGATGTGGCGGCGCACCACTCTCGAGGCTCGGCGGGCCGATCTGACCGCTTCGGAGCGGGGACGTCGCGGACAGACCATCGCGCTCTGGGCGATCGAGGTCGCGCTCTTGGCCGGTCTCTTCTCCCTGCTCGTGGTCGGGGGGTTGAACGACTTCGGTGGTGGCTACGATCCCGCCTGGGGGGCCGGCGCTGTCGTTGCCGCGCTCGCATCGCTGGGCAACCTCATGGCGCTCCTCGCGAGCGCAAACGCACAGACGGTCGCACGTACCAGGCTTCGCCAGTTCGATGCGGAGTTCTTCCACGGGCCCTGATCAGCGGCCCAGCGGCAGCTCCACCCGGAAGGTGGCGCCACCGCCCGGGGTGTCCGTGACCCCCACCCGTCCGCCATGTGCACCGACCACTCCGGCGACGATGCTGAGCCCGAGGCCGCTGCCCCCTTGATCCCGGCTCCGCTCGGGATCGGCCCGGTGGAAGCGCTCGAAGATCGGGCCTCTCGCCGCGGCGGGGATCCCGGGGCCGTGGTCGGCGACCTCGATCACCGCCCACCCCCCTTCCTCGTGGAGCACCACCTCGATCGGGGTCCCGGCGGGAGTGTGGACCAGGGCGTTGCGGAGCAGGTTGGCCATCACCTGGCGCAGTCGTGGCTCGTCGCCGGCCATAACCAGGGGTGCGCCGAAATGTGTGGTGACGGCGCGTGCGGGGTCGCCAACCCGGGCGTCGGCACAGGCGTCCACCACCAGCGCCTCCAGGTCCACCGGGGCCCGCTCCAGGGGACGTCCCTGGTCCAGGCGGGACAGCAGCATGAGGTCGTCGACGAGGAAGCCCATCCGTCGCGCCTCCTCCTCGATGCGGCGCAGGGCGAGCTCCAGCTCCTCGGCCTTCATCTCGCGATTCCGGCGCACCAGCTCGGCGTAGCCGCGCATAGACGTCAACGGGGTGCGCAGCTCGTGGGAGGCGTCCGAGAGAAACTGGCGCAGGCGCTGTTCGACGGCCGCGCGCTCACCAAAGGCGGCCTGCAGCTGATCCAGCATGCTGTTGAGGGCGAGCCCCAGCCGGCCCACCTCGGTGGCGGAGTCGGCCGGAGTGACCCGGCGGCCGAGCTCCCCGCCGGCGATGGCCCGGGCCGTCTCGCCCATCCGTGCCAGCGGCCGCAACCCCCGCCGGATGATCAGCCACGTCGCGAGGACCAGGAGCAACACGACACCGGCGCCCACCAGCAGCTCCAGCAGGAGGAGGTGGCCGAGGGTGGCATCGAAATTGTCCATGGGAACTGCGGCGACGACGATGTCGCCGTTGCCTCCGCCCGCAGGCTCGATGTAGACCAGGTACTGGCCGTAGCTGCCCACTCCGCTCACGGTGAGGTACTGCCCCGGCTCGGAGGCGATCAGCCCAGGCAGCACCGGGCGGTTGGCGGTGGCGCTCAATTGATCCTGGGTCGGGACGCCCAGGAACTCGGGGCTGCCCACCACAGCACCGGTCGCGGAGAGCACCTCACCCCAGACCACTCCCGGGGGCGATCCGGGCCCTCCGGGGCCGCCACCGTTGGGGCCCGCCTGGCCGCCGCCACCGGGCACGGAGCCTGACACCAGGCTGGCGCCGCTCCGCGCCTGCTGCTGGAGCTGCCCGTAAAGGAAGGACTGCTGTTCCGCGTAGGTTGCCGCGTCCGCCGCCACCAGGCAGAGGACAAAGAGCGGCACCAGGGCGAGCAGCAGTCGCGCCCGCAGCGTCATCTCACGCCGGGCGGGGGGGGCCGGAGCACGTAGCCGACCCCGCGCACGGTGTGGATCAGCGGGGGATCGATGAAGTCCACCTTGCGCCGGAGGTAGCTGATGTAGGTCTCCAGCACCCCCGCATCGCCGCCGAAGTCGTAGTCCCAGACATGGTCGAGGATCTGGGATCGAGAGAGCACCCGGCGGGCGTTGACGAGAAGGTAGCGAAGCAGCCGGAACTCGGTTCGGGTCAGCTCGATCAGCCTGCCGGCGCGCCAGACCTCGTGGCTCTCCTCGTCCAGCTCCAGATCGGCGACGGTGAGCCGCGTGGACGTCGCAGCCGGGCTGCCCTGGTAGCGCCGCAGGACGGCGCGGATCCGGGCCACCAGCTCCTCGATGCTGAAGGGCTTGGTCATGTAGTCGTCGCCGCCGACGGTAAGCCCGCGTACCTTCTCCTCGGTGGCGTCGCGGGCGGTGAGGAAGATGACCGGTACCCGGTGACCTTCCGCGACGAGGCGCTGGGTGAGGCTGAAACCGTCCCCGTCGGGGAGCCCCACGTCGAGGACGATCAGGTCCGGATGGTGGTCGAGCACCGCCTCCCGGGCCTGGCGGGCGGTCGCCGCGCTCTCCACCGCGAAGCCCTCGTAGCGGAGGGCCATGGTGACCAGGTCCGTGATGTTGCGCTCGTCATCGACGACGAGCACCCGGGTGGGCGTGGCCTCGGAACCGTCCATGCTCCCGATGGTGGCACCCGAACCTGTGAGTTTGCTCAGAGTCTCCTCGGAGACCGATGTGCCGGAGTTCGCCGCCCTGGGGGCCACCCACGTGGAGTTGGGCGGAGCTCAGACGGTGGGCTCGTCCGGCCTGAGCCGCAGCTCGTAGCTGTAGTGGATGCGTCCGGGCGCGTGCTCCTCCGGCACGCCACCCTCGAAGCCCATCGCCTCGTAGAGCCGGCGGGCCGCCACCATCTCCGGCAGGGTGCGGAGGGTGAGCCGGCTCTTCCCGGCCGCTCGGGCCAGTGCGGCGGCCCCGTCCAGCAGGGCACGCCCGGCACCACGCCTCTGGGCGGCTGGCGCGACGCCGAGCATGCGCAGATGCGCCTCGCCCGGAGCCAGCTCCTGCGCTGGGTCGAGCCTAGTGGTCAGCTCCACGGTGATCGAGCCGAGGACCTCGGCGCCATCGACCGCCACCAGGACGGTGCCGCGCTGGGTGCGGCCGGCCACGTCGGCGACCAGGTCGAGGTACTCCGGATCGGCCACGCCCACCAGCCCCGCGAAACCGGCACGGGTCTGACGTCCGGCCTCGGCGCACTCCTCGGGCCGGACCTGGCGGACGACGATCTCGCCGGGCACCCGAGCTTCTCTCCCGAATGCCCCTGCCCCCATGCCGGCTGGTGGCCGGGCCGGCGATCCCGTCACTTCTCGGCGATCATCTCGAGGGAGGCGGAGTTGATGCAGTAGCGTTTCCCGGTCGGCGCCGGCCCGTCGTCGAAGACGTGGCCCAGGTGCCCGCCACAGCTCCGGCAGACCACCTCGGTGCGGGTCATTCCGTGACTCTTGTCGACATGGAAGTCGACCGCCTCCCGGTCGGCGGGCTCCGTGAAGCTGGGCCACCCGCACCCCGAGTCGAACTTGGTGTCCGAGCGGAACAGCTGGGCTCCGCAGCCGGCGCAGTGGTAGGCGCCGGTGTCGTGGTTCTGCCAGTAGCGTCCCGTGAAGGCGGGTTCGGTCCCCTTCTGCCGCAGGACGGAGTACTGCCCGGGGGAGAGCCGTGCGCGCCACTCGGTCTCGGTCAGGTTCGTCGGATGGGTGCTCTCGGTCATTGCCATGTCCTCGGATCGTGGGTTCTCCCTGCCACAGTACCCCGGACAGGCGCGGGCGACGCCTGGCCGATCACGCCGGCCGGCCCCCGTCCCCTTGATCCCATTGCAACGTGAATGTGACAGGGCCAATCGGCGGTGTCACTCCCTGCCGACGGCGCTCTTCCCACCGCTCGCGAGTGCCCACCATTGGCGTGCGGCGCCTCCGCACGCGGTTGCACGTGCCCGCCGGCGCCCAGCACCTCGCCGAGATCTCAGGGTGGATCAAGGAAGCATGACCTGGAAGGCCACATCCCGGGGAAGCGGGAGCGGTTTGATCGGCAAGCTGGCTCAGGCCAACATCGACGAGGTGGCGCCCGTCGATGACGAGGTGGTCGTGGTCCGGGACGATGACGCCACCTCCGCGCCGGTCCGCCAGCGGCTGACCGCGGGCACCCTCCTCCGCGTCCGCGAGGTCACCCGGGCCGAGGATCTGGCGGCTCTGACCGCGTCGGGAAGGACCCGGGCGGTCGTCCTCTGCCGGAGCGGGCTCTCGCTGCTGGCCCTGCACGACGCCGTCGCCGTGGTGCGGCTGGCCTGTCCGGACGCCGCCCTGCTGGTTCTCGACGACCAGGTGGGGGAGGCGCGTGCGGAGGTGGCCGCCCACGCCGGTGCCGACGGCATCATCAACCTCGCCCAGGACTGGAAGTCGGCCGGAGAGGCCGTGCTCGCCGCCGCCGATCAGCGCGCCCGGGCGCGGGCGGTCGGCGACGCCATCGCCGTCCGGAGCGAGGCAGACCTCATCGGACTGCTGGACGAGGAGTGGCCGCTGTCCGTCCTCGTGCTCGCCATCAACAACCTGGAGACGCTCGCCGGCCGCTACGCCCACGGCGACGTGGACGCGCTGATGCTCGCGCTCGCCATCCGGCTCCGGCCGGTGCTCCGGCCGAGCGACACCATGGCCCGGACCGCTGATCACAGCCTCGTGATCGCCCGCCGGGACGGCGACGAGCTGGCCATCGCGGCGCTCGCCGATCGCCTGCTGCGTGCCTGCCGCGCGCCGCTCGTCGTCACCGAGGAGAGCGTGCCGATCACGATCGCCATCGGCATCGCCGCGCGCGGCGCGCGGGTGGCCGAGGCCGGTGCCACGGTCGCCGCGCTTCTCGCCGAGGCCCGCGGGGCACAGGCCCGACTCAGCAGTCGGGGTCGTGCCGCCTACGAGCTGGCTGACACCGCCCTGCAGGCCCGCGTCACCGCTCAGCGCCAGACGGAGATCGCTCTTCGCCACGCCGTCGACGATCACGAGTTCCGGGTCTTCTACCAGCCGGTGGTCGAGCTGCAGACTCGGGCCCTCACCTCGTTCGAAGCCCTGATGAGATGGCAGCGGGCCCAGGTCGGTCTCTTCGACGCCGCCAGCTTCGTCGAGGCCGCCCAGCGCAGCGGTCTGATGACGCGGATCGGCCAGACCATCCTCCACGAGGCCGCCACGGAGGCGGTCAGGTGGGCCGTCAACGGTGCGTCGGCGCCGGCCCTCTCGGTCAACCTCTCTCCCCAGGAGTACTTCCTCCCCAACCTGGTGGCGAGTGTCGGGCACATTCTTGCCGAGGTCGGACTGGCGCCGGGCCGGCTGATCCTCGAGATCCCCCTCAAGCTGCTCGCTCGCGACCAGCTCTCGGCGCGAAGCATCCTCCGGGACCTCGCCGCCGTCGGGATCACCCTGGTCGCCGACGACTACGACGGTCAGCTGACCGACGAGCTGCGCAACCTTCCGATCCGCATGGTCAAGCTCCGGATGGGGCTGCTCGACGGCATCGAGACCGACCCCGAACGGAGGGCGCGAGTGGCCAGGATCGCCGCCCAGGTCCGCGCCGCGGGCTGGCTCTGCGTCGGCAAGGGCGTCGAGACGGCGGCGCAGGCCGCGATCCTTCGCGACCTCGGCTGCCACGGCGGGCAGGGGTTCCTCTTCAGCGGGGCGCGCCCCGCCGAAGAGCTGTCCATGTTCCGCGGCGCCGAGGGCGCCTGGGCCTGGACGCCGCAGGCGCGGCCCATCCCCGCCGGCTGAGACCCGGCGCCTCAGGGCGTCGGCGTGGCGCCGTAGGTCTGCTCGGGGACCAGCGAGGAGCTCAACCCCAGGTCGGCGCAGCCCGTCGAGCTGGCGACGATCACGCCGTACTTGTCCCCGGCGGCGAGCCCCTCCCAGTAGAGGGTGACCACAGGCCCGTTCTGGACGACGTCTACCCCTGAGGCGGCGTCGACCAGGATGGACGACCAGGCCGACCCCGACCAGTTCCGGAGCGCTCCGTGCCACTGGCTCCCGCTCCAGAAGGCGATCAGCTGGAGGGTGCCTGCGCGGTCGACTGGCCCGCTGGTCGCGGACGCCGTCGCGCTGGCGGGCGCCGTCGCATCAAAGGGAAGGACCGCTGCGATCAGGCTGAAGGCCGGGGTGGAGGACTGGACGGGGCCGCTCAACTGGATGGTGATGAAGGGGTTGGAATACCCGGCCGCGGGGTCGGTGCCGATGCCGCTCGTCGTGGAGGAGAGCGTGAGCCCCGTAGGCAGCTTCCCGGAGGGGAGCGTGGTGCAGGCGGCGACAGGGGCGAGGACGTTCGCCGGTGAGCCGCTGGGCAGGTCGGAGGGGGGCAGGGTCGCCTGGGCCGGCGATGCCACCGCGCCGGGCGCCGTCGGGCCCGCGCCCAGAAGGTATTTGGCGCTGAAGACGGCTGCGGCGACGAGCACGATCATCACCAGCAGAGCGGCCACGCCCAGACCGATCAGGACGCCCCTCTTGCCAGGCTGCTGTCCCGGGGACCTGTCGCTGGCGGGGCCCCGCTGGACCGGGGGCTTGACGGGTTGGCGAGCCACCGCCGGTTCGGATCCTCGGGGTGCTGGCGGAGGGGCCTTCCGGACCGGCGCGCCTCTGCCCGCCGGCGGGGCCGCGGCGGAGTGCTCAGCGTCCCAGGGGCTGAGGGCCACACGACCGCCGGCGGCCAGGATGTCCGCCTCGGAGATCGCAATCCCCGGGGGCTGCCCACCCGGGGCTCGGAGATCGGCGCGAGCCGCGGGTGAGACCAGCCACTCGACGGGGGCGATCGGCGTGCCGAACCTGATGATCGAGTCCTCGATGGCGGCGGCGATGTCGCTGGCGGCGGCCATCCTGAGGGTCCGGGCGATTCCCGGGCGATCGGCGAAGTAGCCGAGGCCATCCGCATAGAGGCGGTGTGCCTCCGTGATGTCGGCTTCGCTCGCCGGTGAGCCGGCAGCTGCCGCGGACGCCCGGAGCCGCCCGTAGTCAGGCCGCCAGAGACCGAGCGCGGCGTCGAGTTTGCTCAGCCCGCGCAGGAACAGGATGAGGTGCCGGTGCGCCTCGGCCTGTTCCGGGCTCAAGGTGGGTTCGGAAGAATCCACGTCATCCCCTGGGTGCAACCGCGGTAGCGATCATGCCAGTCCGGGTGGCAGTCTGGCACGAGCGGCATGGGGGGAGTCTCACCAGTTGGGCGGGGCCGTGGTCGTGACGGCCCGGCGGGCGGGGCCGGCCTTCGGCGCGCTGTATCCCGCCTGTTACGTCCTCGCAACTGAGGGTGACGATCCCCTCGCTAACGTCAATCGCACATGAGCTACGCGCCCGGTTCCGAGTGCGGCAACGTGGTGACCCTCGAGGGAGGGCACCGTCAGGCCGCCGACATCGAGCGCCGGGTGGGCACGGCCATCGCCGCCTGCCAGACGTTCCTGGTGGTGCGCATCCTCAGCGTGCTGCTCCTCGTCAGCCTGCTCCCGGCGCTGCTCCCCTCCGTCGTCCTCACCCTGGACTCCACCCATGCCGTGCGGCTACCCCTGGGTGGTCTGGATCACGGAACCGTCCTGATCGTCGTCGCCGCCGTCTCCGTGGTGGAGCTGGACCTGGTCTACCGCCTCGCCGACCGCCGGCGAGTGGCTCGCTACGGTGTCCTTCTCATCGAGGCGTGCGCCATCGCGCTGACCTCGATCGCGCTCGCCTACGGTGCCAGCCTCGCCGCCCTGCCCCTGGTCACCGCCGCCGGGGCCACCTGCCTTCTCCTGCTCAACCAGGTCCGCTGGGCTTTCCGCCTCCAACCCCGGCAGCGAACCGTTGCCGGGCACCGGCAGGGGGGCACCTTTGCCGGCTATGCGGCACCTTCGCTGGACTGCCCGAGGACGCCCCAGCACGTCGGATACCAGGTGCGGCGGCGCGAGGACGAGAAGCCGCATGCTCCCCCGTCCGTCCCACCGCCCGCCGAAAGGCGGAACGACTTTCATGTGCCCTCCCGGTCGGTGAACGCCACTTCGGGCTGGCCGTCGGGCTCCTCGCACCCCAGGGGGTGAGCGGGCCGGCCCGCCTGCTCGCGATGGCGCGCCGCCGCAGTCGTCGCGGCGTTGAGGCGGTGGGGAGCCGGACCTGATAGCGTCGCCGTGATGCCCTTGACCGCTCGCAACTCGGCAGGATTCGACGCGCCGGCGGGCATGACCGCCGTGCCCGTGGTGCTGGCTCCCCTGGGCGGACGCCTCCACGTCCTGCTGGTTCGTCGCGACGATCCCCCAGACCCCGGCGCATGGGCCCTCCCGGGCGGCTTCATGAGCCGCAACGAGCGCCCCGCCGAGACCGCGCAGCGCAAGCTCACCGAGAAGACGGGGGTGGGTGCCGTCTACCTGGAGCAGCTCCAGTCCTACGGGGAACCGCATCGCGATCCCCGCGGATGGATCCCGACCGTCGCCTATCTCGCCTTGATCGACGCGGCCGTGCTGCGGGCCGACGAGAGCCAGGCGCGCTGGTGGCCGGTGGACGATTTGCCCACCCTGGCCCTGGATCACGGCGGGATCATCGGCGACGGCGTCGACCGGCTGCGGGGCAAGCTCTGGTGGTCGAACATCAGCGTCGGGCTGCTCCCCGAGCGCTTCACCATGCCCCAGGCGCGCGGCGTCTTCGAGGCGATCAGCGGCGTCCGCTACGAACCGAGCAACTTCCGTCGCGAGCTGGAGCGGAGCGGCCTGGTGCAGGCCACCGGGCTGGTCGCCAAGGGTGCCCCCGGGCGCCCGGCGGCCCTCTACGAATTCGTGTCGCGCCAGCCCGCCTGGTCACTTCGTCGCTCCCGGCCGCCGGCGACGCTCGGTCTGCCCGGGCTGGCCGATTCGCTATCCTCGCCGCCATCGAAACGCTCCCACTGACGGTCGGCGCCTGATGGAGGTGCTGCGCGACCTCGTCCAGCTCCACGTCTTCACCGATCCCCTCTACGACGAGAACTGCTACGTCCTGCGGCGCCGGGACACGCAGCGCTGCCTGGTCATCGACCCGGGGCTGCAGGCTGACGCCGCGCTCCGCTTCCTGGAGGGGTCAGGGCTGGCCACCGACCGCATCCTGCTCACCCACGGCCACCTCGACCATCTGGTCGGGGTGCCCGCCATGAAGGCGGCCCTCGGCTGCACCGCCGCCATCCATCCCGCGGACCGCTGGCTGCTCGCCGACCCGGGAGCCTTCCCCGGCATCCCTGCGGGGCTGCCCGAGGTGGTCTGCGAGGACGACCTCAGCGCCGGGCAGGTGATCGCCTGGCAGGAGCTCGAGCTCGCGGTGCTCCACACCCCCGGGCACACGC
>JBEKGP010000047.1:0-19860 GCA_050012735.1 Candidatus Dormibacteria bacterium | reverse complement strand
CTCGGGCGCTTCGGCGGCGAGCTCAGGCGCTTCGGCGGCGAGCTCAGGCGCTTCGGCGGCGAGCTCAGGCGCTTCGGCGGCCAACCCTCCCGCTTCCACGTCTGGCCCCTGCTCCTCCGCTGCGGCCTTTTCCGGCTCCGCGGGGGTGAGCTCCTGCTCGGCGGTGGCGTCGAGGGAGTCGCTCGGGTTGGTCGCGGGCGGCGCGGAGGCCGCGGACCGGCTGGATGCCGTGATGGCGGCGAGCACCTCGGCGAGCGGTGCCGGTGCCTTGGCAGCGTCGTCGACAAAGGCGTGGTACGCGATCTCGGGGAAGTGGTTGATCTGCCGCTCCTCCGGGCTCTGGCGGAGGGTGACCCTCGCGCGCGGGTCCCGCAGCAGCTCGGTCAGCCTCTGGGGAGACGCCACCGGTTGCCGGTCGGTCTCTGTGTAGACACCGAGCAGCTTCCCCCCGGCGACCAGGGCCACCCCGCGCACACCGCCGGTCACCACGATCGCGCTGTCGCGGCGGCGCCCCTCGAGATCCTCGAGGAGGTTGGCGGCGTTGACCCAGGAGGCGGGCATCTCGCGGTAGACCGCCCGGCAGCGCCAGAGCATGGTGAGGGCCTCGGCGAGTTGGGGGGTCTCCAGCCGATAGCCGGACACACTGCCGACGCGTGCGCCCATCACGGCCATGGCGGCTGCCTCGCCCACCAGGCGGTCCTCCTCGTCGACCCAGACCGCGTCGATGAGCTGCTGACGGACGACGATCGCGGCAGCACGCAGCTTGGGCCCGGTGAGGACGATCAGCGCGTCCGGCAGGTTGGGGATCAGGACGTCGAGATGGACGACACTCGCTGCCGCGTCAGACCAGAGGGAGGGCCCGAGCGGGAGCAGTGGGAAATCGGCGAGACCGAAATCGGTCTCGGGCGCCGAGCTGCCGTTGGCGGCTCTCGATCCGACCGAGCCAGAGGCGAGGGTGTCGCCTGGAGAGGCGGCGCCGGCCAGCTGGGCAAACGGCTCCATGAGCTCGTCGAGGGAGCAGCTGAGCGTCTCGGTCCGCACCACCTCCTTACGCCAGGGAGACAGCTCAAACTGCGGTGGCAGCTGGGTGACAAGCGCCGCCAGGGCCTCCACCCCCTCCAGGTGACGGCCGCCCACCTCCGCGACCGCGTGGTTCGGCTGTCCGAAGACCAGAAACAGGCTCGCCGTACCGCCTACCCAGGTGATGTCGAGCGCACCAGTCCGGTAGTCGTCTTTGGCTGATGCGAGTTGTCGCAGGAGTTTGACAAAGGGTGCGGCTGTTGCCATCCCGAGATATTCTACGTGTGTGGCTGCAGAAATAATCACAATCGCGTCACTGAAAGGTGGCGTTGGCAAGACAACCACCAGCTACGCACTGGCGGCGGCCGCGGCAGCCAGTGGCCTGCGCGTCATCGCCATCGACCTCGATCCCACCGGGGGCCTGAGCAACGCTCTGGAGAAGGCCAAGCGCAGCACCAGCATCGCCGACGTTCTCCACGGACGAGTCACCCTCCGGGAGGCGCTCGTTGATCACCCGCTCGGCATCAAGACCGTTCCCGGCCACCGCAGCCTCAACCACGAGCCCCTGCATGAGCAGCAGCTTCGTGCATTCATCGAGCCTGTGCTTGAAGATGCTGACGTTGTCTTGATCGACACACACCCTCACGAGCCGTCGCTGCTGGGCCCCATGTCGGTGGCCGACCGGATTGTCATCCCGACCGCGCTCGACCTGTTATCGCTGCGGGCCGCGGCGCTGACGGTCGGGCTCGCCGAGCAGCTGGGCGTTTTGGAGCGGATTCGGGGCATTGTTGTCAGTAACGCGAAAAGGCCGCTTTCTCGCATCACCGACTCGCTGCTCAATGGCCTGATCGTTAGCGGGCTGGCCTTCGAGACGGTGCTCTGGTTCTCGTCGGGATGGGTGGTGGCCACATCCGGGAAGGGTGAGCTCCCCGACCCGCAGTTGCTCGACGAGGCGAAGAGCCTGCTCCACGAGGTGGCCACCCGGCCGGTGCCGGCGGCGGCCCTGCGACAGTTCATCGCCATGGCCCAGGGCCGGCATGCCGCTGCCAACGCCTCAGCGTAGAGGACCGGGGACCGCCTCAGCGACGTCCGAAGCGCCAGAAGCCGTGCTGCGCCGAGGCGAGCTGCGCGCGCAGGCTTTCGATCTCGACCTGGGCAGCATTCAATCCAGCCGCAGCGTCCGCGAGCCGTCGCTCAGCCTGCTGGCGCGACGCCTCTGCTGCTCCGATCCGCATGGTGAGGTCGGCCAGCAGCGCGCGCGCGCGTTCGTCCCTGGCCGTCAGCTCTCGCTCGGCCGCCGACGCGCGCTCCCTCCACCCTGACGCCTCACGCTCCAGGGCCCGATGACGCTGGCGCATGGCCTGCTCCTCGGGCAGGCGCTGCTGCTGCGTCGCGGTGAGGGCCGTGAGCGCCTCACGGGACCGCCGCGCCTCCTCGGTGGCGACGGCGCGCGCCGCCTCCGCGGATCGCAGCGCTGCCCACAGGCGGTCGAGGTCCTGGCGCAGGCCCTCGATCTCGGCGAGCCCTGCGGCGGGCTCATCGGCCTCCTCCGCGTCCTGGATCCCGGCTCGAAGCTGCGCCGCCTGCCTCTCCACCAGCCGGTCCAGGAAGTCCCACTGCTCGAGGAGCTCCTCCTCGGAGTGCGCCGGCTTGGGCTTGCGGTTGGTCACGCGGCATTCATCCCAGGTGACGGTTCGGGTTGCGACGATCCTCTCAGACGGAGCCGGCGAGCCGCGCGGGGTCGACCCCGTGCAGCGCCGAGAGTGCCGCACTCCGCTCGGGCCCGAGGGCGTCCAGCAGGCGGTACACCGGCGACATCGAACCGGCGAAGCGGAGCGGCACGGAGTCGGCGCGGAGAGGCCAGTCGCCTGGTGGCCCGGGGAGGGTCTCCGGATCCCCGCTGGCGAGAAGGAGAGCGATCTCCGCCTCGGTCACACCCGCCGTGGTCAGGCGCGCCGCCACCTCGACCATCTGTCCGGGCTGCAGACGGGGCAGGGCGTTCCAGGCCGCGACCAGGGTGGCCTCCGCCTCGTCGAGCTCTCGAACGATGGCAGGGACCTCGGTCAGCCCCAACCGGCGAGCCACCTCCAGCCGGCGAGCACCCAGCACCACCTGGAAGCGCGAGTCCTCGATTGGGCGGAGCAGCAGCGGTTCCACGATGCCGCGGTGGCGGATGCTGCGGGTGAGAGCCAGAAGATCGCCGTCCGGCGGGTCGGGCCACGGACGAGTGTCGACCTCGCGGCAGGGGATCCGCTCCAGCCGTGACTGGGACGTCGGGGCCAGCCAGCGAGCCAGGGGACCGGCGTGGAGAGCCAGCCTGGCGGACTCGCTCGGGGTGCCCTCGACCTCGGAAGGGTCAGACACTCTGGAGGACCTCCTCGGCCAGCTGACGGTACGCTGCGGCCGCCTTCGAGGCGGGGGCGTACGCGACGATCGGGACACCGGCCAGAGATGTCTCCTGCAGCTTCACGGTCGGAGGGATCAGGGTCTGGAAGATGCGCAGTCCGGCCAGGTCGGCGAGCCCGCTCAGGAGCTGCTGGCTGAAGTTAGTGCGGAGGTTGACGAAGGTGGGCACCATGCCGAGCACCTGCAGCTCTGGGTTGAGCCGGCTGCGCGCCAGGCTGACCGCCCGCAGCACCTCCTTGAGCCCGCGGACGGCGAAGCCCGACATCTGGAGCGGGATGATCACGTAGTGGGTCGCGGCCAGGGCGTTGACGGTGTGAAAACCGAAGTTGGGGGGAGTGTCGTAGAGGATGAAGTCGTAGGCGGCCGAGGTCCCATCCCGGTCCAGGGCGTCGCGCAGCAGGGTTTCCCGGTGAAGCCCTGAGGGGAGCTCCGCCTCGACCGCGGTGAGGTCGGGCGTCGCGGGGAGCAGATGCAGGTTTGCCCACTCGGTGGTGACGATCGCCTGGCTCGCCGTCGCCCGACCGATGAGCACGTCGCCCAGACTGGACCGGATCTCGTAGGGGTTCAGCCCCAGGCCGCTCGTGAGATTGGACTGCGGGTCGCAGTCCACGGTCAGCACCAGCCGGCCGCGCTCGGCGAGAGCCGCCGCCAGATTGATGGCGGTGGTCGTCTTGCCCACGCCACCCTTCCCGGACACGCAGGCGATCCCGATGCCCATGCTCACCTCCGGGGCTGCAGATGTCACGTCACCGGACCTTGATCGAATCCGGTCACGTCAGGCGTCCGATTCGCCTCGTCGTATCTTGCCTGCGAAAGCGGTGTGGCGGCGCCCCTGGTGGCTCGGGGCTGGCGAATGGCGACCCGACCGTTACCCGCCCGCGACCCGGCATCTGCCGGAATGGCTGGAGCCTCACCGGATAATCGCATCAAGATGACCGTACAACCCACTCTCTTCAGTAGCTCCGATACGACGCCGCGTCGTCGCCTGACCCGGGATGGCTTCCGCGACGACGGAACCAACCCTGTGGACCACTTCGTGCTGCGATCGGGAGAGATGTACCGGATCTCGTACTCCGTGGGCGGATCCAGCCAGCGCAGGGTCACCCGCAGCGTTGCGATCTACGGTGGCCAGACGGAGCGTCGCCTCTGGAGCGGCGACGTCATGCCCTGCCTCGACTTTTCGCTGCCCCAGGGCAGGACGCTGTCGCTCCTCACCCATCAGCTCGTGGACGCTCGGCCGGCTGAGCTCAACGAGCGGGGTCAGTGGGTGCTGCAGCAGCCGGACGGCCAACACCACCGCGCTCCGCGCCGTCGCCACAGCGGTCTGGGCTGACCCTGGCGGCAGGGTCGGGGCCGGCGGATGGGAGCGGCGCGGGCCGCTCTACAGGACCCCGCGACATCTCGGCCGATGGCCGTCTGCTCACACCAGCGCACGGGTGTGGCTGTCCGGCCTCCCCTCACCCCGGGCATGGCCGCCGCAGGAGATGACCGGCTCTAGCCCGCGACCGGTTGGAGGCCGTTGGACTCCGCAGGGGCCTCCTGAGCCTTGGCGAGGCGCTCGTTGAGGCCGCGCCGCTCGAAGCGGTAGCCGATCCCGGGGACGGCGTGGATGTAGGTGGGACGCGGTCCCTCCGGCTCGATCTTGCGGCGCAGCCGGTAGACGTGTGCGTCCACCGAGCGGAGGTCGAGATCGGCGCCCTGGCCCCAGACCTTCTGGATCATCTCGGAGCGCGAGATCACCCGTCCCGGCGAGGCCGAGAGAAGCGCCAGGAGGTCGAACTCGGTGGGGGTGAGGGTCACCGGCTTGCCGTCGCGCAGCACCTCGTGGCGGCCCACGTCCACGATCAGTCCGGGGAACTTGAGGCGTCCCGGCCGGACCTGGGACTGGGTCGTCCGCTGACGGCGGAGCTTGGCGTTGATGCGCGCGGCGAGCTCCCTGACCTCGAAGGGCTTGATGATGTAGTCGTCGGCGCCGATCTCCAAGCCAACCACGACGTCGACGGGGTCGGAACTGGCGGAGACCATCACGATCGGGACCTCGACACCGGCGGCCCGAAGGCGCCGGCAGACGTCGAACCCGGTGAGGCCCGGCAGGGTCAGGTCGAGGATGACCAGGTCGATGTCACTGGATTCGGCGAGACGCACCCCGTCCAGGCCATCCTCCGCAAACTGGATGCCGAAGCCGTGCTGCTGCCCGAGGACGGTGAGGATGTCGTGCATCGAGGGGTCGTCGTCGATGACGAGGACGGTCGCCTCGGCGACCCCGGTGCGGCCGCCCAGCGAGGCTGCCGGGTTGAGAACGCTGTAATCCGTGAAGGGGCTCATCCTGTCGTTCCCTGGAATGGCCTCCGCGTTACGACGGCTTGATGCTCGCCACGACGCTACCACTAAGATCGCGAAGGCTCTGATTCGGTTACCCGAGTGTTGCGAGCTTTTACCATGCCGAGATGGCGGTGGCCTCCCGCCCCTCGGGTGCGCACCTAAAACTGCCCCGGCAGGGCGACGATGAAGGTGTTGCCACGGACCCGGGTGTTGTCGATCCAGATCCTGCCGCCCATCCGTTCCACCAGCTGGCGCGCCAGGTAGAGGCCCACTCCGAAGCCTCCGCGTTGCCGGAGCAGCGGGGACTCCACCTGGTAGAAGGAGGCGAAAACCCGATCGGCCTCGGCCTCGGGGATGCGCCGGCCCTGGTCGCGAACCCCGATCAGAACGTAGGGCCCGTCGCGCCGGGTGGAGATCGTCACCTGTTCCGACTCCGGGGAGAACTTGAGGGCGTTGTCGATGAGGCAGGCGAGGGTGAGCGAGAGGCGTTCGGGATCGGCCATCGCTCGGGAGGCGTCGGGGAGGATGTTGACCGCGAAGCGGCTCCGGTCGGCGGACTCGATGAAGCGCGCGATGGTGTCGCCGATCACGACGTCAAGCTCACATGCGGTGGTCTTGAGGCGGATCTCGCCGGACTCGAGCTGGGCGATCGCCAGCAGGTTGTCGGTCAGCCTGGCCAGGTGCTCGGACTCCGAGCGCAGCTCCCGGATGCCCTCCTCACGAGCGCTTGCCGGGAGCCGGTCGCCGGCGTCCTGCATGAGGCTCACCCACGCCTTGATCTTGGTCAGCGGGGTCCTCAGCTCGTGCGACGCCAGCATCATGAAGTCACTCTTGATCCGGTCGACCTCGCGCAGCTCGTTGAAAGCGACCGCCTCCAGCTCGTAGGTGTGCGTGAGCTGGCGAGCTCGGCTCTGGACCATCTCGCGCGAGATCAGCCCGCTGATCAGCGCGATGACCATGAAGAGGAAGAGGCGCTCGGCGAAGAGGTTGACGGTCGAGCCGTTGAGCTTGCCGCCGGTCGCGAAGCCGATGCCCAGGTAGATGGCCGCGATGGTCGCCGCGCAGAAGAGGCTTCCACCCAGGCCGAAGCGGAGGCTGCTGGCGATGATGACCAGGTAGAAGACGAGGCCCAGCTGTGTGCTGAACCCCCCGGTCAGGTCGACGAGGCCGCTCGCGATCGCGATGTCGAGCGCGAGCATGGCGTACTGTAGCCGTCGGGTGGGCAGGCGGTTGGTCAGGAGAGCGATGGTCGTCGCCAGGGTGAAGATGGCCCAGATGCCGAGCAGCAGGTCGACCTCAGGGCGGTTGGGGCTCGTCTCGCCGGGGAAGTTCACGCTGACGGCGGCGAAGATCAGCACGATCCAGCGCGCCAGCTCGATCACCCGCTCGATGCCGGCGCGGCGGTCGCGATCGAGGACCGTCGGAAGGTCAGGAATCGTGTGCTGCGGCGTCCTCTCAGCCGCTTCGGCCGGCGGGCGCGCGTCCGCGTTGCCGATCGCGACCTGCGGAGTCACGCTCATCGAGGCGCACCGATCCTCCGGTTCACGTCGATGAGCCTACTGTCCGCTCCGGGCGGGGGTAACAGCGCTTCCGGTAACGATGCGGCATCACCCCCCGTTACACCGGCCGACGCGACCCCGCTCCCCGCTCCGTTGCTGTCCGCGCTGAACCGTCTGCGCATGGAGGGAGCCGGCGCCGGCGCGGCTTTTGACCGGCTGCTGGCGGCCGAGGCATCCCCCGCGTGGCGCGGTCTCGAGCTGCTGGGGCGCGGTCTCTGCGAGGAGCTCCACGGAGCGAGGGCGGAGGCGCAGGCGAGCGTCAGATTGGCACTGGAGCAGTGGGCGGTTGCTGACGCGGGCGCTTGCGCGGTGGCTCTGGCCGCTCTCGGCCGCGCTCTCGTCAGCGGTCCCGACGCCGGACTTGGCGCCGCCTACCTGGCTGCGGCTGAGCGCCTCTCGGGAGGCAGCCCCCGGGAGGTGCTGGGTGCGGTTCAGCTCGAGCTCGGCTCCGCGGCGGCGGAGAGTGGCGAGGCCAAGACCGCGGCGGCCCGCTGGCAGGAGGCACTCGCGCGAGGGGACCCTCGCACCCAGGCCGCCGCAGCCGCCAACCTCGGGCGTCTGGCCGCCGCCCGCGGGGACGCCGCCGGTGCGGAGAGGATGTTCCAGCGTGCCATGGAGGTCCCGGAGGGCCCCCAGGTGCAGGTGGTCGCCGACGGGCTGGTCACCCTGGCGTCCCAGGCGGCCGCGGAGGAGCGCTGGGACGACGTGGAGGCTCGTCTTCGTCAGGCGATGCCCCTCCGCGAAGCCGGTCTCGACGCGCGCGGGGTGGCCGAGATCCTTCATGACCTTGGCATCAGCCACTGGCGGCGCGGTCAGGCGCAGCGGGCCACGCGCTACCTCGAGGACTGCCGAGCCAGCGCCGACGACCTGGGCGACGACACCCTGCGGGGTGCGGCCCTCCGCGCTCTCGCCGCCATCGCCCTGGAGGGCGATCGGCTGGTGGTCGCTCTCGCCTATGCGCAGGAGGCTGCCCTGGCCGCCCGGACCGCCGAGGACCGGCAGACGGCGGCGGCCGTCCTCCGTCAGATTGGCGACGACGCCCGGCGCCAGGGGTCCGCTTCGCTGAGCGGCGAGGCATTCCGGATCGCGGCCCGGATCCTGGCCCACCGGGGTTGACGGGCAGGGCGCCACCGGACCTTCGGGGCTCTTGCGTACCCCGCTAACAGGCGGGGGCGCGGGACGGTGGGGGAGGAGGTGAAGCGGGGGGCGAGCCGCCCGCCGACATGACCACCCGGCCGCTCGGCGCCTCGTAGCAGTTGACCGTCCAGCCGAGCTCCAGCAGGGCGGAGACGTCGGCGCTGGCGGATCCGAGGATGGCGTGGTGGAGACCGTACTTGACGAGCAGATCCCTCCAGGTGCCGGAGATGGTGGAGATGTCGATGTAGTCCGTGAGCGGACCGCCGCCGAAGACTCCGATCTCGTCGTACACGAAGACCACGCGCCCAGTGGGGAAGCGGTAGGCGAGGTAGCCGGCGTCGCCGTCCGAGCTGAGGAGGCGCTGCCCGGGGAAGTGGGCGGCCACGTAGGTGGCGGCGCTCTCGGGCTCGTGGGTCTGTTCGAATCGGGCAGCTGACGAGGTCGACGCCTGGGGCGCCATGACGGCGACGGAGGCGGCGCTCACCGCGATCCCGGCGACCAGCGCCACCGCGGCGGGCAGCCGTGTGCCGAGGTGGATGCGCAGCCGGACCGGGCCTCGGGCCGTCCAGGCTGCCGCGCCGTACTCGGCGAGGATGGGGATCGCCACCACCGCGAAGAGGCTGACGTTGCGCACGGCCTGGAGGGTGAGGAGAAAGGCGCCGGTGGCCAGCAGGATGTCGGGCACTCGCGGCCGCCGGCCAAGCAACCAGACCAGGACCAGCAGGGCCGCGACCACCTCGATCAGCCGGGTCAGCATGTCGTGGAAGTTCGGCGACTGCCACTCGGAGACCAGTTGGGAGAGGATCGGGTTGCTGATGGTCTCCGCGATGTACCCGTACAGGCCCGGTCCCGCCGGGTTGACCAGGGTCAGGGCGGTGGCGGTCACCGAGGCGATGACCAGGGGCCGGCGGCGGACTCCCGGGTCCACCGGGACGGGGCGGAAGACCGCCCAGAGAAGGACCAGGATGGCCGCTCCGGCGAGCAGGCCGAGGAGCACGGCGGTGGCGGCGGCGCCCACGCAGATCACGGCCAGCGAGAGCCCACCCGGGACCGGCGAGGTGCGGCTTCGTGAGGCGCGGTGGATGACGAGGGTGAAGGCCAGCACCCCGAGACCGGCGATGAAGCCGGCATGGAGGTTGGCCCAGAGCAGGTACAGCGGGGGCAGCAGCCAGACCACCCATCGGTTGCCGTCCCGCCAGCGCTGGACGATCAGCAGGGTGAGGGCCACGCCGAGGGCGCTCACCGTCTCGGCGCGGACGCCGAGGGCCATGCCCGCCATGACGCCGCAGAGGACCATCGCGGCCGCGCTCCAGCCCCGCGGGACGTGCGCCTGTCGTGGGACGGCGAGGGCGGCGACGAGCAGGGCCAGGCTTCCGACCAGCCCCAGGGCCAGGGAGGCGACGCCGTCGCCTCCGAGCCGGACCAGGGTGGCAAGGACCACCTCGTAGAGCCACTGCTGCTCCACCCAGGGGTGCTGGGTCGCCACGAAGCTGAAGGGTTCGACCGCGGGGATGCCGTGGCTCAGGATCAGCCGGCCCAGGGCGATGTGCCACCACTCGTCGCCGTAGCGGAAGAGCTGGACCGTGAAGATGAGGGTGATGCAGAAGCCGCCGAGGAGCCAGGCCACATTGACCGCGCGCGACCCGGACCGCGGGGCGCCCGTCCCGGCGCCATCGTGGGCGGCCACGGTGGGTGGCGCGGTCACGAGGAGGTCGCCTTGTCCTGGGCGGCAAGCTGGGCGCAGGTCCCGGTGGGTGCCGGCTGGGGCGGGAGGTGGAGAGAGGCCAGCTCGCTCTTCAGGACAAAAGCCTGGTTGTGAGGATCGCTGTACACCCTCACCCAGTTCGGGCTCGTCTCGATCACATGGTCGAGGGCGCTGCCGGTGTCGAAGAGCACCACCTGGGTGCCGTAGTGAAGCAGGATGGTCTGCCACTGCGGCGTCACGTCGGCCACGTCGGAGTAGGTGTAGAGGAGGCTGTCACCCATCAGGGCGGCATCGCCGAAGATGAAGATCTTGTCCCCCGTGCCGGCCAGACTCCAGGCTAGATACCCCCCCTCGCCGTACTGGTTGAAGATCCGCAGGTGACCCGGCGCGGAGCGCAGCCAGGCGCTGGCGCAGACGGGGTAGGTCTCCGCGTAGCTGAGGGCCGTGGGGGTGGTGGTCATCGCAGGGACGAGGCGGAGCCCGACCCAGCCGGCGAGGAGCGCGGCGGTCATCGCCGTCAGGGCGGTGACCCGGACGCGGAACGGGGGCAGCGAGCGGCCGGCCGGCCCGACGGCCGGGGCCGTCGCGATCCCGGGGGCTCCGGATGGGGCTGGCGCCGCCGCTGCGGCGAGGACCGGGTTGCCCGCGCGCGAGCCCGTCCGGCGCAGCGCAGCGAGCGCCGTCCCCGCCCGGAGGCGGTCCAGCAGCCGGCTCAGTTGCTCGATCCATGTGGGGCTGCAGGCGGCCACGAAGAGGGCGACGTTGCGCACCGATTCGAGGGCGAGCACGCTGGTTGCCGCCACCAGCACGGCGTCACGAGCCCGGATCCTGCGGTTGACGATCAGGAATCCCAACAGGCTGACCAGCATCACCGCGAATCCGCGCACCTCGAGCTGGTGGAAGTCGGGCGACTGCCACTCGAGGATGAGGGCCTGCTGGGCCGGTGAGGCGAGCGTCTCGGCGGCGTAGATGAGAATCCCCGGCCCATTGGGGTTGATCATCGACACCAGGGTGGAGAGGACGGTCACCCCGGCCAGGGTCGCGATCCTTCGCGGTGGCACCGGGTCGGGGAGGCCGAGGCGGAGGCCCGCAGCCTCGGCCGCGACGATCAGCGCGGCGAAGACCAGGCCGATGACGAAGCCGCCGTGCAGGTTGCTCCACACCAGGAAGAGGGGGGGCAGGAACCAGAGCACGCGGCCGCCGCGCAGGAGGTACCGCTCGATCAGCAGCAGCACCAGGCAGCTGAGGGTGAAGTCAACCATCTGGTCGCGCGGGCCCCAGATCGGGTTGGCCGCCAGCGCGGCCACGATCAGACCGAGGCCCAGGCTGAGGCGGTTCCCGGTGTGGAGTCGGGCCCGCAGCAGGATGAAGACGACGCCGAACCAGGTGAGCAGGCTGAGCACGGGAACGATCGCACCCATCCCGCCGATGTTGTAGAGGGCGGCGACGCCGGCCTCGAAGAGCCACTCGTGCATGGTCCAGGGATGGCCGGCGACCGTATAGGTGTACGGATCGTGGCCGAGTAGCTGGAGGTGGTTGGCGATCAGCAGCTGGCCGGTTTGGAGGTGCCACCAGAAGTCAGGGTCGGTGATCGCCGAGGTCACGGCGATGGCGGTGATCAGCAAGGCGCCGACCACCAGCAGTCCCCCGGGGGTGCTCCACTCGTCCAGGAGGTCGTGCAGCCGCCGCATCAGAGGGAGCGGAGGGGGGACGGCGCCGCCGGCGGCGTCCGGCGCAGCCGTGATGAGGCCAGAGCCCATCGGCCCAAACCCCCGCGCGTCCCGGCTCAGCGCCGAGCCGGTCCGTCCCCGGCCGGGGCCGAGGCGACGGGATGGGCGGCGGCCATGATCGGCGAGGGGTCGGCGGGCAGCGTGCCGGTGACCAGGCTTTCCAGCACCGCCACCAGCTGGCGCGGGTTGAAGGGTTTGTTCATGAACTCGATGCCGCCGAGCTCCATCACCGCCTGAATGTCCTCGTCGAAGACCCGCGCGGTGAGAAGAATGATCGGCACCGCGGCAAAGCGTCGGTCGGCGCGGAGCTCCCTGCAGACCGTGAGGCCAGAGATGCGGGGCATCATGACGTCGACGACCAGCGCGTCGGGCGGCCAGTTTTCCACGGCAGCCAGGGCGTCGGCACCGTCGTTGACGGTGAGGACGTCGTAGCCCTGATTGCTCAGGAGCATGTCGACGAGGCGGCGCAGCGCCGGGTCATCCTCGGCAACGAGGATGCGCGTCGGCCCCGGCGTGTCGCTCATCGCTCTCGTCCTCATTGGTTTCCGCCCACCCACCACGATCGTAGGCACGGCGGACGGCGGTGGCCCAGGAGGCGGTTATACCCTCGGGGTGTAAAGAGGGAGTGACGGCGCAACCGGCTTGTCACAGACCCGATGTGGGGCCTTCCCAGAGCTCCGTCCCTGACCACCCGGCCGTGACGCCACGGTGCCATGAGCGAGATCTGGGCGAGGGCTTCGCCACTCGATCGACGCGCTCGGCGCCGGCGATCTCACCACCGGCTCGCGACCGCACCACCGAAGCGGTCACGCCTCGGCGGCGTCATTGTCACTGCCATGCGTCCGTCGCCTTCCCCGGGTCGCCGGTATCATGGCCGCGCAGTGTTCCGCGCGCTTTTGCTCGCTTGACCGTGGCCGCAGAGACCGCGCGGCCGGTCAATCCGTCCGCGATCTCCGGCATCCGGTTCCTCATCACCAAGCGGATCGAGGACCTAGAGGGGGTGGCGCTGCGCCTTGAGGCACGTCAGGCGGACGCTGTCGAGCGGCGCGACCAGTTGCGGGATCGGCTGGAGGAGGCCGAGGTGGCCTGGAGCCACGTCCTCAAGAACTTCGAGCGCTTTGCCGTCGAAGACATCGACACCCAGTTCCGGATGGTCTCCTCGACCCGGGCGGACCTGGCCTCCTTGGAGGAAAGGACCCGGGACACCGCCGCCCGCATGAACGACATCCATCATGAGCAGGAGCTCCTCCGCCAGGTCTATCGGAGCCTTGACGACCTGGCGGCGAGTGCCGCCTCGCCCGCTTCGACCGCGGGCACAGCCCGGCTCCGCAACACCTCCCGACAGGTCTTCCAGATCATCGAGGAGGAGCGGATGCGGATTGCTCGGGACATGCACGACGGGCCTGCGCAGTCCATGGCCAACCTGGTCCTCCAGGCCGAGATCCTGGAGCGGCTGATCAGCCGCGATCCGCAGCTGGTCGTCAACGAGCTGGCCGACTTCAAGAACGGGGTCCGAGGGGTCCTGGACGAGACGCGGCGGCTGATCTTTGACCTGCGTCCGATGACCCTGGACGATCTCGGGCTGGTGCCCACGCTGCGCAAGTTCACCAAGGATTTCGAGCTGAGCGGGGTGACCACCAGCCTGCGGGTCATCGGGGAGGAGACGCGACTGCCCGGCGCGCTGGAGCCGACGCTCTTCCGGATCATCCAGGAGGCGATGAACAACGCCAGGAAGCACGCCCGGGCCAAGAACGTGGAGGTGGTCGTCGCCTTTCAGCCGCACGCGGTCTCGGCGATCGTCCGCGACGACGGCGTCGGCTTCGATGTCGCCGCCGCCGAGGGGCGGCTGGATTCCGGCAAGCACCTCGGCATGATCTCGATGCGGGAGCGCGCCGACCTGGAGAAGGGCCGGCTCGAGATCCGCTCGCAGATCGGCAAGGGGACCGAGATCAGGGTGAGCTTCGAGCATTGATCGCTCGGGAGGGGCGCGATCGGCGAGGGCCACCCCCACAGCGGAGTCGGGCAGGAGCCGTCGATTGACACAATGGGGTGGTGCGGTTCCGCGTCTTGGCATGCGACTTTGATGGAACCATCGCCACCGAGGGCGTGGTGGCTCCAGCCACGTTGACGGCTCTGGAGCGAGTGCGGCGAAGCGGGCGGCGGCTGCTCCTGGTCACCGGACGCACCGACTCGCAGCTGGAGATGGTCTTCGACAGGTGGGACGTCTTCGACCGAGTCGTCCTCGAGAACGGAGCTCTCCTCGTCGACCCCTCCGCCGGCACCGAGCGGCTGCTCTGCGCCCCGGTCTCCAGCCGGCTGGAGCCGGAGCTGCACCGCCGCGGCGTCGAGCCGCTGGCCGTGGGGCGGGCCGTCTACGCCGCCTCGGCCCGTCATCTGGAGGTCATCCGGGACACCATCCGGGACCTCGGCCTCTCCTTGGACCTGGTGGTGAACCGTGGCGGAGTGGTCATTCTCCCCAGGGGCGTCAGCAAGCTCTCGGGTGCCGCCGCGGCTCTCTTCGAAATCGGCGAGACCGCCGCGGCGTGCGTCGCGGTGGGCGACGCCGAGAACGATCTGCCCATGCTCACCTTCGCCGGGTGCGGGGTGGCCGTCGCCAACGCGCTGGACGAGGTCAAGGCGGCGGCGGATTTGGTGACTCGCCGGCCGGCCGGCGAGGGCGTGACCGAACTGGTCAGCAGCCTCCTGGCTGACGACTTGATCGGGGAGCTCGCGGCCGCGGGGGGCATGGGGGCGGTGCGGCACTGAGACCGTCCCCAATGGGGATGCGGCCTGCCAGAGGGTCGTGCGGTTTCAAGATCGGCGTCGGCACGTCGCGGACCCGTGACCGGCGGAGCATGAGGACGTCACCGTCGCGGCCTGATGATGCTGGAGGTCGGATGGCGCCTGAGGCGCGCCGGCTCCAAGCATTTGCCCTCCCTTCCCAAGGGCCGCCGGCGACAGCAAGTCACCGGCGGCCCCTCTTTTTGGGGACCGGCGAATTTTCGGCCATCACGAACCCGTTACGCTGCAATCGCACCAAGGCAACTGACTGTGGCCCTATCGTTGATGGCGATGAACACCTCCTTCCTCGCCTCGATCCTGACTTCGACCGGGTTCTCGACGGGGGTCGCGGCCCTCGCGGGCTGCCTCATCGTCTACCTCGCCTACAAGCTCTTCTACCGCCCCGACTTCGGGATGCCGGTTCGGCGCCGCATCCTGGCCATGCACATCCGCTTCCGGCGCGACCAGGTGGCCGACGTGCCCGTCTGGTGGACCAATCTCCAGGTCCAGCGCGCCGTCCGCGGCCACTGGAGGCAGAGCCTGCGCGACACCGTGGGCCGCCCCTGGGAGCGCACCGCGGAGCTGCAGGGTCACGGAGCGGAGATGACCGTGCGGACCGCACTCAGTGCCGAATGGCCCCAGGTGAGGCGCTAGCTCAGGCTGGACCCGCCATCAGGTCCGGCGCGTAGCCGCGCCGGGATGCCGGGATAGGGGATGAGAGACCCCCGGCGGCACTGCCGCCGGGGCGCGGGGGGCCCGATGGCCCCCCGCGCTCGCGGGGTCAGAGGGTTCCGGCGCCGTCCGCAGCCTGCGGCGTGTCGTCCGCGACGCCGATGGTGGCCGCGGGCTCCTCGATGATCACCTCACCATCGGTGGTCACCGCGATGGCGGCGCTGTCGTCCTCCTCGTAGAGGCGGACGGCCTCATCGCGGAGCTTCTGGTAGTAGTCGAGGCCGGTCCCTGCGGGGATCAGCTTGCCGATGATCACGTTCTCCTTGAGACCGCGCAGACGATCGATCTTGCCGGAGATGGCGGCCTCGGTGAGCACCCGCGTGGTCTCCTGGAAGGAGGCGGCGGAGAGCCAGGAGGCGGTGTTGAGGGCCGCCTTGATGAGGCCGAGCAGCACGGTCTGAGCGATGGACGGCTCGCCGCCCTCGCTCAGCGCCTTGGCGTTGGCCTCCTCGAACTCGAACTGGGAGACGATCTCGCCGGGCAGCAGCTCGGTGTCGCCGGAGGCGTCGACGCGGACCTTCCGCATCATCTGCCGGACGATCACCTCGATGTGCTTGTCGTTGATGTCGACGCCCTGGTTCCGGTAGACGGACTGGACCTCGTGGACCAGGTAGTTCTGGACGTCGTCGCGGCCGCGGACCAGGAGCAGCTCCTGAGGGCTGATCGAGCCCTTGGTGATGCGGTCCCCCGCCTGGAGGTGGTCGCCATCGCGAACCACCAGTTCGGACGAGGCCGGCACCGCGTACTCGCGGGCTTCCTCGTCAGTGGTGCGGACTGTGACCTCGGCCTTGCCGATCTTGACCACACCCGCGTACTTGCTCCGAATGGAGATCTCGCTGCCGTGCTCGTCGGTACCGCGAATCAGCTCGGTGCCCTCGCTGACCGGCATGCCGTCCTCGACCATCACCGAGTGCCGCGCCGGCACCGGGTATCCGGAGTCGAAGACGTCGCGCGAGAAGATCTTGACCTTGAGCGACTTGCTGTCGCTCCGGATGATCTCCACCTCGCCGTCGATCTCGCCGATCAGGGCCTTGCCCTTGGGGACCCGGGCCTCGAACAGCTCCTCCACCCGGGGGAGACCCTGGGTGATGTCGGCGCCTCCGGTGGCGACACCACCGGTGTGGAAGGTCCGCATGGTCAGCTGGGTGCCCGGCTCGCCAATCGACTGGGCGGCGATCACGCCCACCGCTTCGCCGATCTCGACCATCCGGCCGGTCGCCAGGTTGCGGCCGTAGCAGGCGCGGCACACGCCTTCGCGGGCCTTGCAGGTCATGATGCTGCGCACCTTGACCCGGCTAATGCTGCTCCGCTCCGCGAAGATGCGCCGAGCCACCTCGTCGCTGATCTCCTCGCCGGCCGATAGCAGCAGCTCGTCACCCAGGGTGATGTCCTGGGCGAGGATGCGACCCGAGTAGCGCTCGATGACGCGATCCTTGAGCTCGTCGTCCACGAGTTCGATCCAGATGCCGGCCGTCGTCTCGCAGTCCTCGATGCGGACGATCACGTCCTGGGCGACGTCCACCAGGCGGCGGGTCAGATAACCGGAGTCGGCGGTCCGCAGCGCGGTGTCCGCCAGTCCCTTGCGGGCTCCGTGGGTGGAGATGAAGTATTCGAGGACGGTCAACCCCTCGGAGAAGTTGGCCTTGATCGGCAGGTCGATGATCCGGCCGGTGGGGTCGGCCATCAGGCCGCGCATGCCGGCCAGCTGGCGGATCTGCTGGGTCGAGCCACGGGCTCCTGACTGGGACATCATCAGGACGGAGTGGAACTTGTCGAACGACGACATGGTCACCTTGGTGACGTCGTCGGTCGCCTTGGTCCAGATCTCGACGGTCTTCAGGTAGCGCTCGTCGTCGGTGATCAGTCCGCGCCGGTACTGGAGGTCGATCTCCTCGACCGCCTTGTCCGCCTCGGCGATGATCGGCGCCTTCCCGGCCGGGGTCTTGATGTCCATGGCGGCGATGGTCACGCCGGCGACGGTCGCGTAGTGGAAACCGAGCTTCTTGATGCTGTTGACGATGACCGCGGTGCGCCCCGAGCCGTAGAGCTCGTAGCACTCCTTGACGATCTGGGCGAGCTTGCGCTGGTCCATGTTCTCGTTCCGGAAGACCATGGAGGGGAGGTTGCTCTCGGTGGCGATGTCACCGATCGGCAGCACGGCGTTGAAGATGAGCCGTCCCACCGTGGTGACCACCAGCTCGGTGCCGGTGGGGTCCTCGTCACCCTGGCGGCGAGCCACGAGCAGGTGCCGGGGTAGCCGGACCCGCGCGTAGTGGTGGAGGAAGATCTGCCCGTGCTCGTAGGCGATGATCGCCTCCTCCGAGTTCGCGAAGGTGTGCAGGTGGCGGATCGCCTCGGGGTCGGTGGGCCGGTCCTGACCCTCCTGGGTGAGGTAGTAGGCGCCCAGCACGATGTCCTGGCTGGGTGCCACCACGGGCCGGCCGTCCGAGGCGCTGAGGATGTTGTTGGAAGACATCATCAGGTTGCGGGCCTCAGCGATCGCGCCGCTGAAGAGGGGGACGTGCACGGCCATCTGGTCGCCGTCGAAGTCGGCGTTGAATGCCTTGCAGACGGAGGGATGGATCTGGATGGCCTGCCCCTCGACGAGCACCGGCATGAATGCCTGGATGCCGAGCCGGTGAAGGGTGGGCGCCCGGTTGAGGAGCACCGGGTGCTCCTTGATGACCTGGTCGAGGACGTCCCATACCTCGGGGCGCACCCGCTCCACCATGCGCTTGGCGCTCTTGATGTTCTGCGTGTAGTTCTGGGACACCAGCTCGCGCATGACGAAGGGCTTGAACAGCTCCAGCGCCATCTTCTTGGGCAGGCCGCACTCGTGCAGCTTGAGCTCCGGGCCGACCACGATGACCGAGCGCCCGCTGTAGTCGACGCGCTTGCCGAGCAGGTTCTGGCGGAACCGGCCCTGCTTGCCCTTGAGCATGTCGGAGAGCGACTTGAGCTTGCGGTTACCGGTGCCGGTGATGGCGCGGCCGCGGCGGCCGTTGTCGATCAGGGCATCGACCGCCTCCTGCAGCATCCGCTTCTCGTTGCGGACGATGATCTCGGGGGCGCCCAGCTCGAGCAACTTCTTGAGCCGGTTGTTCCGGTTGATGACCCGGCGGTAGAGATCGTTGAGGTCACTGGTGGCGAAGCGGCCGCCGTCCAGCTGCACCATCGGACGCAGCTCGGGCGGGATCACCGGCAGGACGTCGAGGATCATCCAGGTGGGGCTGGTGGCCGACTTGCGGAAGGCCTCCACCACGCGGAGGCGCTTGATCGCCTTCTGGCGGCGCTGGCCGCTCGTCGACTTGGACTCCTCGCGGAGGAGCAGGGATTCAGCGGCGAGGTCGATCTGGTTGAGCAGCTCCCGGACCGCCTGGGCGCCGGTGCCGGCCTTGAAGACCTTGCCGAACTTCTCGACGTGCTCGCGGTACTGCGTGTCGGTGAGCAGCTCGCGGGGCGCCAGGGCCTCGAGCTGCGTGCGGCTGTTCTCGATCTCCTGACGGAGGCTCTCCAGCTCACCGCTTCCGGCGTGGGCGGCCTCGGCTCGTGCCCCCTCGGCGTCGGCACGCCACTGGGCGATCTCGGCGGCGTTCTCGTCCTGGGCGGCCAGACTGCGGCGCGCCGTCTCCTCCTCGAGCGCCTCGCGGCGCTGGGTGAGGTGGTCCTGGACCAGGAGGGCGGCGTCCTCGTCGAGCACCTTCCCCTTCTCGAGCACGACCTCGTCCTCGACACCGTCGCCAAGGATAAAGCGGGCGGGAGCCTTCTTGCCCTTCAGCTGCTGGATGCGCTCGTCGAGGTCGGAGGCCGAGTGCTCGAGCGCGGCCAGGCGCTGGTCGCGCTCGGCCTGGATGCTCGCGATGCGCTCGGCCAGCTCGGCTCCCTTGGCCGCGACGCGCTCGGTGAGGTCCGAAATGCCACTGTCGCCACGGAGCTTCTCGCGGAGGGCGATCACGCGCTCGTCCGTGTCCGGGTCGAGCTTGGCGAGCAGATCCTGGCGCGCCTTCTCGTCAACCGAGGTCACGATGTGGTTGGCGAAGTAGAGGACCTTCTCGAGGTTGCGTGGGCTCATGTCGAGGAGCAGCCCCATGCGGGAGGGGATGCCCTTGAAGTACCAGACGTGAGACACCGGCGAGGCCAGCTTGATGTGTCCCATGCGCTCCCGGCGGACCTTGCTCCGGGTCACCTCGACGCCGCACTTGTCGCAGATGATGCCCTTGTACCGGTAGCGCTTGTACTTCCCGCAGTGGCACTCCCAGTCCTTCGTCGGGCCAAAGATCTTCTCGCAGAAGAGCCCATCCCGTTCCGGCTTGAGGGTGCGGTAGTTGATCGTCTCCGGCTTGGTCACCTCGCCGTGCGACCAGGAGAGGATCATCTCCGGGCTGGCGATGGAGAGTCGGAGCGCGTCGAAGTTCTCGAGTTTCAGCATCACTGACCTTCAGTTGCGTTGGGCAGGTGTCGCCGGTTG
>JBEKGP010000046.1:0-19998 GCA_050012735.1 Candidatus Dormibacteria bacterium | reverse complement strand
CATCCGACTCGATCAGCCGTCACCCAGCCCGACCACCAGACCTCACCTGCAGTCCGGCCTTGCTGATTCCGAATACCCTCGCCTTAGAGCGTCGCCCTGCTCCTCATCGGTGGATCCGGGCTTAGGGGTGTCTTCTGGGGCTACCCAGGGGCGGACCCGGCGAGGTCCGGCACGACCTTGGTGAGAGCGATCGCCAGAGTCCCGGCGAGCGTCAGCACCATGCCGGCGACGGCCACTGCCCATGCGCCGTTCCTGGGGCTGTCCCCCAGGAAGGCGATGCCGACCGCGATAGGGACGATCGACTGTGCCGCGGTCGTCGAAGCGCCGACGACGCTGGCGTGGCTGCGCTGCAGGGCGATGGTGAAGAGCAGGAGGCCGACCAGCCCGTAGGCGAGCATCGACCAGAGCAGCGGGTTGAGCAGAAGCTGCCAGAAGGGATGGGGGATGACCAGCATCCGGCCCGCGATGGCGGTGCCGCCGAAGGTGACGCCGGCCAGGACGCCGAGCGCGACGGTCGCGCCTTGCCGGTTGCGCCCGGCCACGACGGCACCGGCAGCGGCGACCCCCAGGGGCAGCAGGATCACCGCCCAGCGCATCGCAGCGACAGCGGTGCGGGCTCGTTCAGGCCCGCCGGAGAGGGCGAGCAGGGAGAGCCCGAGCAGGATGCCCACGATGGCCACCCACGCCACTCCGCGCAACCGCCGCTGAAAGAGAAGCCGCTCGAGCACGGCGGTGATGACCACGTTGATGGCGATGACCGGCTCGGCGACGAAGAGGGGCAGGTTCTGCGCGGCCACGACGGTGAGCAGGAAGGAGATGCCGTCGAGAGCGAGCCCGAGCAGGTATGGCCAGTCGTCGAGCAGCCGCCACAGAAGCCCGATGTGCAACGAGGACGCGCGCTCTTCCTGATCGGCGCTGACCTTCTGCAACACCGCCGCCACCCCGGTGCTCACCGAGCATCCAAAGGCCGCCAGCAGCGCCAGCCCGAAGGGCATCAGGCAACGGTAGCAGAGCCCGGGAAGCAGCCTGAGGTGCCGGGCATGGAGGCCGGCTGCCGCAAGGTCCTTGACGTGGCGCCCCGCGACTCCCCATCCTCAGGCGGTGCTGCTCGCGACCTGGAATGTGAACTCGATCATGGCGCGGCTGCCGCGCCTGCTCGACTGGCTGGACGCCACCCGCCCCGATGTCCTCTGCCTCCAGGAGACGAAGGTGGCGAACGGCGCCTTCCCGACAGCGGAGGTCGCGGCACTCGGCTACGAGGTGGCCGCACACGGCAGCGGCCGGTGGAACGGGGTCGCCATCCTCTCCCGGGTAGGGCTCGAGGCGGTGACGCCGGGGTTCGCCGGTGAGCCCGGCTTCCCCGAGGTGGAGGCGCGGGCGGTATCCGCGACCTGCGGAGGAGTGCGGGTCTGGTCGATCTACGTCCCCAACGGGCGTGAGCTGGAGCACCCGCATTACGCATACAAGCTCGCCTGGCTCTCCGCCCTGCGCGACGCGCTCCGCTCCGAGCTCGGTGCCGGCGAGCAGCTGGCGGTCTGCGGCGACTTCAACATCGCCCCCACTGACGACGACGTCTGGGACCCGGCGGAGTTCGCCGGCTCCACCCACGTCAGCGCTCCCGAACGGGCGGCTCTGGCGGAGCTCCTGGAGCTTGGCCTGAGCGACACCCAACCACGCGCCCTCAAGGGGCGGCCCTTCTCGTACTGGGACTACCGGGCCGGCATGTTCCACAAGGGGATGGGGATGCGCATCGACCTCGTCCTGCTCAGCCGGGCGCCGGCCTCACGGGTGACCGACGCGTACATCGACCGGGAGGCGCGCAAGGGCACGGCGCCATCGGATCACGCCCCGGTCGTCGTGGCCCTGGCCACCGAGAGCTGAGCGCGAGCCGGTCGCCCGACCGGATGGGCTGCTCCGTCCGGGGGCCGGAGGATCACCAGAGCGACGATGACGCAGAGGGCGAGAGCCGCCACGTGTGGGCCGGAGATGATGAAGAAGGTGTCGACCAGGTGGGCGGCGTTGAGCAGCACCGCCGCCGCGAGCGCGGCTGCCAGGTCCCGCTGAGCTATGACGATCAGGGGCACCGCCGCCATGATCAGGTCGTAGGCGTAGACGTGGGGGGCGAGCAGAAGGGAGACGGCGATCCCCAGCGCCACTACCTGGAGGGGCCGGCCGGTGAAGGTGCGCCGTTGCCAGAACATCCAGACACACGCGAGGAGCCCCAGCACCGCAGCGGCGGCGAAGCCGGCCCCGTTGCCCCCCAGGCTGGCGATCGCCCCGGATAGGCCGTTGCTGGTGGCGAGGGCCGGTCCCGCGGACCCGAGGAGCGTGAGCCACTGGCCGAGCCCGCCCGGCCCGACCAACCAGAGCGAGCCTCCTGCCAGGCAGGCCGCCCCGGCCGCCATCCCTACCACCACCCGCCACTCCCCCACCACCAGGAGGGCGACCGGCAGCAGGCCGATGGTCTGGGGCTTGAGCAGGAGCAGTGAGAACAGCAGGCCCGCGACGAACCGCTGGTCGGCCACGAGCAGCACCGTCCCCGCCACCAGGGGGAGCACGAGCAGGGCGTCGGTCTGGCCCAACCGGTAGTTCCACGCCGCCGGGACGGAGCCGAGCGCGAGGGCGAGGAGGAGGAGCCCCCGGGTGCCGTGGATCGCAAGCCCCATCCTTCGCCAAAGGAGGACGCCGGCGAGCCCAACGCAGGCAGCGGAGGCGGCGAGGAACACGGCGAAGCCCGCGGCAGCGGGGAGGGCGAGCAACGGCCGGTAGACGAGGGCCACCAGGGGGGTATCCAGGAAGGGGTCCCAGGCCGGGTGCGGGTGGCCGAGGAGCACCGCCTGGGCCTGCAACTGGGCCGCGTGGCAGTAGAGGCAGCCTCCATCGGCGAGCACCCGGGCGCCGCTCAGCATCGCGATGTAGTCGGTGCGCAGCGGGGTGAGGAGGCCATGGAGCGCGAAACCGGCCGAGACAGCGACCATGAAGACCGCCAGAGCCGGCGCGATCAGCGGGCGAGAGAGGGCGCGCAAAAGCCAGTCCGCGAAGCTGCCGGCGATCCGCCGAGCTCCGCGGGACGGCCGGGTGCGCCCGCTCTGGAATGGGTTCAACGACACCTGCCTCAATGGGGGGCCGGGCTCGCCGCCCAACCCCACGCAGAGCCTATGCGCCGGCTCCCGAACCCGGCTGACGGCAGCGTCACCGGACCGTCACAACTGCGCACGTCGGCCGGGCTTCGAGCACCCCGCGCCGGGAAGGCCACGCCCGGAATTGGTCGCGGCGCCGGCGCGATTCCCGGCCCCGCCGAGCGCGCGACAGCCCGGGCCGGCAAGCCGGCCCGGGCCCGCACGGAGGTGGGGTTTCGAGGTGAGCCGGCGGACGATCTCCCGTCCGGCCGCACCCCACACGATGCGAGATCGCCCGTGAACGACTGGCGGCGACGGGGTTAAGTGTCGGGGAAGGCTTGACGGGGGACCGATCGTCAGACGCCGTCAGGTACGGCCTCGACGCGCCGCTGGACGAGCGCGGGCGGTGGGATCGCGGCTCTGAGCAGGCATGGGAGGGATGGTGCCGCTCAACGCCCGGGGTGTCGCTTTGCCGTCGAACGGCGTAGGCTGGGCACCCAGTCCCGGCGGCGGGCTTCCCTACCCTCCATCCGGTAGATTGCGGCCGCGGGGACGTGCAGCGGGAGAGGTGTTGACCGAGCCAACAGGGGAAGAGGGCGGCCTCACGACGCCGGTGGTCTACCGGAGGCCAGGTGGCACGCCACCGCAACTGCCGGTCGACATCGTGGGGCGCGCGAGCCGGCCGCCGGGTCAGCCTGCCCCGACGGGACCCGCGGGATACGAGGCACCGCGGCCCGACAGCGTCGGGATTCCGGCGGCTCCTCCGGCCAACGGCCCGGGGGGGCGGTTCGCGCCGCCGGCTCCTCCCGCCCGTCACCTTCCCACCGCCGTTGGCCAGTTCCGGCCGGCGCCGGTGACGTCACCCGCGGAGGGGTCCACCTTCCGCCCGATGACTCCCGACGGTGTCGGGGCCACGCGCGCGACCCGGCCCGGCAACGGATCGATCGGCTCCGATATGCCGCCGGCGCCGTCCTCTGGCCTCGCCCACCCTGCGCAACCGTCCAACGGCGCGCTCGGATACGCCATCTCGCGGCCACCGTCGTACGACCCGGCCCGCCCCGCGCAGGCGCTTCATGGCGCCTCGGGGCTGAGCCTCGCCCCGTCACCGCCGGCCACCGCCGATCGGTCCCCGGAGACGCCCACCGGCTCCGCGGGGCCCGCCCTCTCCCGGCCGGCCTGGGCCACCTCCGAGCGGCCCGTGCGGGCGCCCCGCGCCACCCCGGCCTTCGACGTCTCGATGCCGCCGCCAGTGGATCCGGGACAGCCCCTGCCGGCCCCCCATGGGATCCGGGGATCCGGCCACGCCGCGCCCTCGCCGGCGCCCACGCGGCCCGGACCGCCGCCTGAGACAGCGATCGCGCCCGGCGCGCCGGAAGAAGCGCCTTATCCCCCCGTCCGGTCCCTTGCGCCCTCCGAGGGCGGGCCCCGGCCCGGGTTCGCCACACCGTCGCCGCCGATTCCCGGCGGGCCCACCGGCAATGGTGGCTCCGCTGCCGCCCCCCGTCGGCCGGACACCAACGGCGCACGACACCACGGCGGAGCGCCCCATCCGGGCGACCCGGCGGGTGGGTGGAGACCGCTTCCCGAGCCGGCACTCGCCTCGCCGCAGCGCCCCGCCCCGAACCGCACTGTCGGCCGTCTGGCAGCGCTCGGTCCCGACCCGGAGAGCCAAACGGCGGCCCGGCCGGCCCCCACACCTCCCCGCACCGCGCAGGATTTCGCCATCGAACGGGTGCGGGGGCCGATGAAGGTCAAGCCGGCCACGCGGGGGATGCGCCAGGCGGTTCGTTCCCTCTCGTTCGGGGTGATCAAGCCCGGCCCGGGCCGGGCCGAGCGGCGCGAACGCGAACTGGTCGTCACCGCGACCACGCCGATCTCGACCTGCCGTCGGGTGGCCATCGTCTCGCGGAAGGGCGGGATCGGGAAGACCACGACCACCCTGATGCTGGGGCACACCTTCTCCATCTATCGAAAGGACCGAGTGATCGCCCTCGACGCGAACCCGGATGCCGGGTCGCTCGCCTACCGCGTCCATCGCGAGACCGAGGCCACGGTGACCCAGCTGCTCCGCGCCTCGGAGCGTCTCCGCCGCTACAGCGACATGCGCAGCTTCACGAACCAGGCATCGACGCGGCTCGAGGTGCTCGCCTCCGACGACGACCCGACCATCAGCGTCGCCCTCGGCGAGCCCGAGTACCGACAAGTGCTCAACGTGCTGGAGCACCACTACAACCTGATCCTGATGGACACCGGCACGGGGATCCTCGACTCGGCCACCCAGGGCATCCTCCGCATGGCCGACCAGATCGTGGTCTGTGCAGCACCGGGCATCGACGCCTCGCGGGCCTCGAGCCTCACTCTCGACTGGCTCGACGAGCACGGCTACCACGACCTCGTCGCCGACGCCGTGGTGGTCATCAATCAGGTCCGCGGCAACGGCGGCCGCGAGATGAAGCAGGTGGTCGACCACTTCGCCAAGCGCTGCCGGGCGGTGGTCAAGGTGCCCTGGGACGCCCACCTCGCCGAGGGGCTCGAGGTGGAGGTCGACGAGCTGCGTCCGCGGACCCGCGCCGCCTACCTCAACGCGGTCGCGGCGGTCGCCCGGAGCTTCTCACTCCCCTCCCGCCGCCGCTGATACTCGCCGGCCCGATGGCGGATCGCCACCCCCCCACCGAGCACTACTTCAGCGCTGAACCCGTGGTCGCGACACGCCCGCGCAACGTGACCGTCCGCCTTCCGGACCAGAGCATCGAGCTGCGGACCGATCGGGGCGTCTTCAGTCTCGCCGGGCTCGACGCGGGCACCGCGGTCCTGCTCCACGGCGTCCCCGCTCCCCCGGGAGGGGCCACGCTCCTGGATCTCGGGTGTGGGCATGGTGTGGTGGCGATCACGATGGCGCGCCGAGCCCCCGGGGCCCACGTCATCGCCGTTGACGTCAACAGCCGAGCACTGGAGCTGACCCGTGCCAATGCCGCCGCCAATGGCGTCGAGAACCTCGAGGTCTGCCTGCCCGGCGAGGTGAGCCCGGACCTCCGCTTCGACGCGATCTACAGCAACCCGCCCATCCGGGTCGGTCGCCCAGCGCTCCTGGAGCTCCTCGCCACATGGCTGGCCCGGCTGGCGCCCGCCGGCCACGCCTACCTCGTGGTGCAGCGCCACTTGGGGGCAGATTCGCTCGCGGAGCGGCTGCGGAACCAGGGGTACGAGGTCCTCCGCATGGGGTCCAAGCGGGGCTACCGCCTCCTCGACGTGCGCGACGCCGGCCCGGCGTCGCATGATGGCTGACCATGCTCGCGACCATCACCATCGGCATCGACCCGGTCGCCTTCCAGATCGGCTCTCTGGCCGTTCACTGGTACGGGATCATGTACGTGGTGGCGTTCGTGGCCGCCTACTACCTGGGCGCCCGTCCCTACGCCATCTCCCGGGGCATCAGCGAGGACCACCTGGAGCGGCTGACCGGCTGGGGCATCCTCTTCGGCCTGATCGGCGCCCGTCTCTACTACGACGTCCAGAACCTCGACCTGATGCACAGCGTGGTCGACGTGTTCGCGGTGTGGAACGGGGGGATGGCCTTCTACGGGGCGGTCATCGCGAGCCTCGCGACCTTGGTCGTCCTGGGCTGGCGATGGAAGCTGCCGATCTGGGTCCTCATGGACGCGGGCGCCTTCTTCGCCGTGGTGGGACAGCCGATCGGCCGCATCGGCAACATCATCAACGGCGACATCCTCGGCGGGCAGAGCAACCTCCCGTGGGCAACCGCCTACACCAACCCTGACGCCATTCTCCAGGCCGGATACCGGCTCGGCGTCGGCTACCAGCCTGCCGCCGCATACGAGGCGCTGGGCACGCTGGTCATCCTCCTCATCCTGCTCGGAGTGCGCCGGCGCGGTGCGCGACCGGGGGTGGTCATCCTCACCTACGTGGGGCTCTACTCGGTGAGCCAGCTCCTCCTCGACTTCCTCCGCCAGACCGAGCCCGTCATCGCCTTCGGTCTCAAGGAGCTGCAGCTGACGGCCATCGCGACTCTGATCGTCGTCATGCCGCTGCTCGTGATCATCTGGCGCCGCACCCAGGGCGGTACGGAGCACGCTTCGGAGCCGCTGCTGGATGGGGCCTCCTCCGGTGCGGGGTTGGGGTCTCCGACTGAGGCTTCGCCCTCCGACGCGGAAGCGGAGTCAGTGACCAAGGATTGAGGCGCGAACCGCAGATGAATCCTCGCCCATCCGCCTCGAGTCCCCTCTCCCCGCCAGCGCCGCGTCACCGCCGCCGCGCCGTCGCGGCATGCCTCCTCGGCGCGCTCGTGGTGGCGGCCTGCGGCACCACCAGCGCCCGCTTGCCGTCGCTCACCGCAACCGACAACCCGACGGCCACCCCGGGTGCCGCCGCCTCCTCCGTCGAGGCCCGCCTCCTCGTCCAGCAGGGCCTCGGCATCGGGCTCGCCTCCAACGTGGTTCAGAGCCAGGTGACGGTGCTGACAGCCGCACTGCTCGGCTCGACCTCGTGCAGCGCCCTCGAGGCTGGGACGGGGTCGTCGAAGGTGCTGCAGAAATCCACCACCGGTGGCGTCATCACCGTGAGCATCGACGTCTACTACGACGGCAGCTGCGCGCAACCGTACATCGAGGCCGCGGCGCAGCTCACCGCCGCCGAGGCGACCGGCACCATCGCGATCACCGAGACGGCCACCTACCTCGGACCGGGCGGCGCCACCCTCGGAGCCCTGCATCTCAGCGAGAGCGTGATCCTCGCCGGAATCTCCACGTCGAGCGAGACCACGACCGTGGACGGCACGGGCACGTTCAACGCACAGGACGGCGCGCCGCCGGTGAGCCTCGGTCTGGAGTGCGTCATCCCCGCCAGCGGCGACCAGATCGCACCGTTCGTCTGTGGCGGCGCCGTCGCCCAGCCCTTCCCGGCGATCGGGCTGTCGCTCGCCTCGGTCGCCCCGCTCACCATCACCCTGACCCAGATCGCCGGCGGCGGCGAGGACGACTACAGCGTCGCCTTCGCGGGCACGCAATCGACCTCCGAGAAAGGAGCGCTCGGCGCGCTGGCGATCACCTCTCCGACATCGACCACCTTCGCCATCGGCGGTCAGGGAACTGCCATGCCGGACAATGCGACATCCGGCCATGCGGCGCTCTTCGCCCTCTTCTCCCCGACGCCGACGGGATGGACAGTCACGGATTCGACCGATGGGACGGTCTGCTCCCTCACCCTGGGGAGCAGCTCGCAGGTCACCGGCACGGTGAAGACGGCGGCGGGGGCATCGCTCGCGAATCTCACCCTCGACCAGTCCGGTACCGGGACCATCAGCTACGCCGGCGGGAGCACCGCACCGATCACGAGCTGGACCCTGGGCGGCTGACCCCCGCCTATACTCGGGCCCGTGCTGGCCAGCGACATCTTTCAAATTCTCGGGACCGTCTTCGAGGTCCTGACCTTCGTCGTCCTGATCCGGGTGCTGCTCTCTTGGCTCCCCGGGGCCAACCCGTCTCACCCCCTGGTGCGGTTGATCCGGGCCATCGCCGACCCCATCCTGGCCCCTTTCCGCGGCCTGCTGCCGACCTTCGGCGGCATGCTCGACATCTCGCCGGTGGTCGCCATCGTCGTGCTCGAGGTGGCGGCCGAGATCTGTTTCTCGCTCTCCGCGGACGTCTTCAGCGGACTTTCGGTGGGGGTCATCGTGGTGGGAGCGGTGGAGCAGATCGTGCTCACCCTGATCATCCTGGTCGCCGTCCTCGTCCTGCTCCGCTTCCTCCTCTCCCTCTTCCACGCGGATCCCTGGCACCCGCTGACGCGGGGCATCAAGGCGATGGCCAAGCCTTTCGTGCAGCCCTTTGACGGCATCATCACGAGCCACTCGTCGATCGACGTCGAGGCTTTGATCGCCTGCGTCGCCTACATCGCCGTCTTCCTGATCGCCAAGTTCGCACTCGACTGGCTGGCCGGGCTGGTCTGACCCGGCGGGGCCCCGCGGGATCTCAGCGGCGGCGGGGCTTGTCGCGATCGGGAGCGCGCTGGCGCTCCACCTCGACCCGGTACGCGGAGTCGCCAAGCAGGGATTCGACGGCCCGCTCCAGGGCCGGGCCCGGCTCGACCGACCATTCGGCGGGCAGGGCGATCTCGTCCACCGACCTGGATCCCTGCACCTGGATGGTCACGGGCGCCTCGCCATGGTGGCGGGCGAGAAGGGAGTGCAGCGGGGTGAGGAGGTGTTCCTGCCCGGCCGATAGCCGCAGGCGCACCCGGCTGTTGCGACGCCAGGCGGCGAGGCGGACGTCCTCCAGCGCGTAGACCTGCTCCGCGATGACGCTCACCTGCTCGGCGTCCGCGTGCTCGTCCTCCTCCGCGGCGGCGCCGCTGTTCTGGGCGGGAGCGGGGGCGGCGGCGGCCCGCCCGTTGCGACCAGCCTGGACACGCCCCCGGACCACGATCACCTGGTCGGCGCGGAGCAGCTCGGCGCACTCCTCGAAGGTGCGGGCAAAGACGACCACCTCACAGGTGCCCGAGAGGTCCTCCAGGGTCACGAAGGCCATCCGCTGCCCGGTCGTGCTGCGCCGGGGGATGAAGGCGCGCAGATCGCGGATGGCCCCTCCGATCTGCACGTAGACCCCGTCGAGGTGGGCGCCCAGCTCCCCGATGCCGGTGTCGATGCGCTCGCTGAGCTGATCCGAGATCCGGCGCAGGGGATGGTCACTCAGGTACATCCCGAGATAGTCGCGCTCCCATCGCAGCCGTTCGTCGGCGGCGACCGGCGCGACCTCGGCCGTGATGCCGAACTCGTCGACGGCGGTCACGCCCGCGGCCGTCTCCACCTCGGCGCTGTCGCCGAAGAGCGAGCCCTGCCCCACCTCCCGCTCCCTGCGGATCTGGGCGGCCCGGTCCAGGGCGCGATCCAGGGTCGCGAGCAGCATGCCGCGCTCGCCCAGCTGGTCACAGGCACCGCTCCGCACCAGGGCCTCGAGCACCCGGCGGTTGAGGTCGCGGCCCCCGGCCCGCAGGCAGAGGTCGGCGAGGCTCGCGAAGGGGCCGTGGCTCTTCCTCTCCGCGACGAGCTGCTCCATCGCCCGATCGCCCGCCCCCTTGATGTGAGCCAGACCGTAGAGGATCTCGCCCTTGGCCGCGTCGCCCACCGCGAAGCCGGCCTCGCTCCGGTTGACGTCGGGAAGGGTCACGGTGAGACCACGCGCGTGGGCGTCCAGAATGGTCTGCTTGAGCTTGTCGAAGTCGCCGGCCCGGCTGTTGAGCAGCGCCGCCATGAACTCCAGGGGATGGTTGGCCTTGAGGTACGCGGTCTGGTAGCCGATCAGCCCGTAGCACATGGCGTGGGCCTTGTTGAAGCCGTAGCCCGCGAAGTGGGCGATGAGGTCGAAGAGGGCCGCGGCGGTGCCCTCCTCCACCCCTCGTGCGGCAGCGCCGGCCACGAACTTCTCCCGCTGCTGGGCCATCTTCTGCTGATCTTTCTTGCCCATCGCGGCACGGAGGACGTCCGCCTCGCCCAGGGTGTAGCCCGCCACCGCGGAGGCGATCTGCATCACCTGGTCCTGGTAGATCATGGTCCCGAATGTTTCAGCCAGGATCGGCTCCATCTCGGAACGCAGGTAGGTGATCGGCTCCTCCCCGCGCCGGCGCCGGATGTAGAGATCCACCACCCCTCCCTCCAGCGGGCCGGGCCGGATCAGGGCGTTGGCGGCTGCCAGGTCGGCCAGGGATTGGGGCTGCATGTCAATCAGGATCCGTTTGCCCAGGGTGGCCTCCAGCTGGAAGACCCCATGGGTGTCCGCCTTGCCAAGCAGCTCGTAGGTGGTGGGGTCGTCAAGGGGAATGGCGTCGATGTCGATCCGCACTCCCCGCACCTTCTCGACGTTCTCGATCGCCTCCTCGATGACGGTGAGGTTGGAGAGCCCCAGGAAGTCGATCTTGAGGAGGCCGATCTTGCTGACCCCCTTCATGTCGAACTGGGTCACCACCCCCTCGTTGCCCGAGGTCGCGCGCGTCAGGGGAACGATGCTGGCGAGCGGCGCGGCCCCGATGACCACGCCCGCGGCATGCGTCGAGGCGTTGCGGGAGATGCCCTCGAGGCGGCGGGCGATGTCGATGACGCTGTGCGCCCAGGGCTCGCCCTCGTAGAGGTCGCGGAGGTCGCGGGCCTCGACGAGGGCACGGTCTAGGGTGATCCCAACGGTCGCCGGGACCAGCTTGGCCAGCCGGTCGACATCGGGGAGGGGGACGTCGAGCACCCGGCCGACATCACGGATGGCGGCCCGTGCCGCCATCGTCCCGAAGGTGATGATCTGGGCCACCCGGTCCTGACCGTACTTGCCGGTGACGTACTGGATGACACGGTCGCGGCGGCGATCATCGAAGTCGATGTCGATGTCGGGCATCTCTCTGCGCTCCAGGTTGAGGAAGCGCTCGAAGATCAGCCCGTAGCGGAGCGGATCGACGTTGGTGATGCGCAGCACGTAGGCGACCAGCGACCCGGCGGCGCTGCCCCGGCCGGGGCCCACCACCACCCCGTCGCAGCGGGCGGCGCGGATCAGGTCCCAAACGATGAGGAAGTAGGCGGAGAAGCCGGTCTGGCGGATGACGTCCAACTCCATCGCGAGCCGTTCCCGTGCCTCGTGGGTGGGATCCGCACCGAATCGCTCGACGAGCCCGCGCTGGCAGAGCTCGGCGAGATACGAGTCGGCGTCGAGGCCCTCGGGAATGGGCGAATAGCTGGGGAGGTGATGGCGGCCAAGCTCCAGCTTCCAGTCGCAGCGCGCGGCCACGGCCAGGGTGTTGGACGCGGCCTCGCCGTAGGCGCCGAAGCGGCGCCGCATCTCCTCACTGCTCGGCATGTAGAACTGGGGACCGTGGAAGCGGAAGCGCTTCTCGTCCTCGCGCCGGGCTCCGGTCTGGAGGCAGAGCAGGATGTCGTGCGCCTCGGCGTCGGCCGCGTCGATGTAATGGGAATCGTTGGTGCAGATGAGGGGAATGCCGGTCCGGCGCGCGATCTCCACGAGCCCCTCGCGGACCGCGGTCTCCTCGGGCATGCCGTGGTCCTGAAGCTCCAGGAAGTAGTTGTCGGCCCCGAAGATCTCCAGGTGCTGGCGCGCCACCCGCTCGGCGGCGTCCAGGTCGCCACTCAGGATGGCCTGGGGAAGCTCGCCACCGACACACCCGGAGAGGCAGATCAGCCCCTCGCTGTACGCGGCGAGCAGCTCCTTGTCGATCCGCGGCTTGTAGTAGTAGCCCTCGAGGTGGGCAATGGTCGAGAGCTGGACCAGGTTGGCGTAGCCGATGGCGTCGCGGGCGAGCAGGACCAGATGGTGGGGGTCGCGGTCGGCACGACCCTCCTTGTCGCGATGGGAGCGGGGTGCCATGTAGACCTCGCAGCCCAGGATCGGCTTGATCCCGGCCGCGACCGCCTCGGTGAAGAGCTCGACGGCACCGTACAGGACGCCGTGATCGGTGACCGCCACGGCGGGCTGGCCCATGGCCTTGGCCCGGGCCACCAGCTCGGGGATGCGCGCCGCACCGTCCAGCAGGGAGAACTCGCTGTGGACGTGGAGATGGACGAAGGCATCCGATTCAGTCGCCGTTGCCTCCGCCTCCACCATCTCCGTGGCGTCCTCGCCTCCGAACACGCGTACGTTAGCACCCGCCGCAGACCGGTCCACCGGCGCGACTCGCCGTATTCTGACCGGGCCACAGTGGCCGGCGAGCTGGGCGCTCCCGCCGAGCCGTCTGACGCGCTCCGCCCCCGGCCGGGATCGGACGTCCCAGCCGGAGGCGGCTCCGCCGTCAGCGAATGAATGCGTCCTGGAGCCCCGCCATCACTTGCCCGGGACGGGGTGGGGCTCGGCCGGGACCGCGCTGCTCAGCGCCGCACCCGCACCGCTCGCCTCCATTGCCGCACCGCCGGCATCCAGTGCCGCGCCGCCGGCCGCCGGCGCCACACTGCCGGTCGCCGGTGCCACGCTGCTCGCCGCCGGTCCGTGATGCCGTCCACCCCGAGCGACGTGCCGCTGGGCCTTGGACTCCTCGTCAACGTGCACGTACTTGCCACCACGGAACGCAGAGGCGACCGCCGCGATCAGGCTCATCACGACCGCAAAGCCCAGGATGATGGAGAGGCTGCCCACGAAGGCCGGGCCGATCAGCTGTGGAAAGAAGGCCCGGCTGGTGATATTCGCCGCCTGGGTGGCCGTGAGGTGGGAGAGCACTGCCGGTGGGAGCAGGGTCTTGAGGGGGTTGTAGCCCAGGAAGGCTGCGAAGACGTAGCCGAGTGGCGGCACGTGGGAGAGAACCGCCGCGCTGCTCGCCGGGACCCCGTTAGCGACGAGCCCCTTGAGCATGGCCGCGGGGACCTTGGCGTTGAGCCCGCTCACGAGCAGGGTGAAGAAGAGGCCCATGGAGAGCGGCATGCCCGTCTGAGCGAAGGTCACCCGCATGCCCGAGGCCGCCCCACGGTCGCGGGCCGGAACCGAGTTCATGATCGACGACGTGTTGGGCGAGGCGAACAGGCCTCCACCTATCCCCGAGAAGAGCATGACCGCGCCGAAGGGCCAGTAGTTGAAGTTGGCCGGGAAGGTCATCATCAGGGCGTAGGTCACCGCTGCCAGCAGCATCCCGCCCGTCGCGAAGGGTCGGGCCCCGTAGCGATCCGACAGCTTGCCCGAGATGGGCCCCGCGATCACGAAGCCGAGGGTGAACGGGATCATGTAGATGCCCGCCCAGAGTGGCGTGTCGGCGAAGCTGTAGCCGTGCTGGGGTAGCCAGATTCCCTGGAACCAGATCATCAGCATGAACATCAGCCCGCCGCGTCCGATCGATCCGAGGAACTGGGCGAGGTTGCCGAAGGCGAACGGCCGGATGCGGAAGAGGGAGAGACGGAACATCGGATCCTTCACCCGGCTCTCGATGACCGCGAACGCCGCCAGCAGCACGATGCCGCTCGCGATCATGGAGATGACAAACGGGTTGCCCCACCCGGAGAGGGAGGTCCCATACGGCTCGATGCCGTAGGTCATGCCCACCAGCAGCATGCCCAGGCCACCGGCGAAGGCGAGGTTGCCGGCCCAGTCGATCCGCGCCGGGATGCGGACCCCGATGTCCTTGAGCTTGAGGTAGGCCCAGATGGTCCCGAAGGCCCCGACCGGGATGTTGGCGAGGAATACCCAGCGCCAGCCGAGCAGGGAGAGCAAACCCCCGACGAGGATGCCGAGGAAGGAGCCGATGATGGCGGCCACCATGTTTATCCCTAGCGCGAAGCCGAGCTGGTCCGAGGGGAAGGCGTCGGTGATGATGGCGGCGGAGTTGGCCATCAGGAGCGCTCCACCGATGGCCTGGAACATGCGCAACAGGACCAGCTCCAGAGCCCCGTTGGAACCGGTGCTCCAGACGCAGGACAGCAGGATCGCCGCGACGGTGAACCAGGCAAAGCCGAGGTTGTACATCTTCACCCGGCCGAAGATGTCGCCGATGCGGCCCACCGTCACCACCACGACCGCCGACACCAGGACGTAGCCCATCATGATCCAGAGCAGATACGACGAGCTGCCGGCCGCCAGCGGGTTGAGCTTGATGCCGTCGAAGATCTTGGGCAGGGCGAGCATCAGGCCCGTGCCCGTCATCGACGAGAGCAACACCCCGATGGTCGTGTTGGAGAGGACAACCCACTTGTAGCGGGGTCCAACAATCGGCGTTCGGGATGGTGCCGCGACATTCATCTTGCCAACTCCTCGATGGCGCGAGAGGCCTCGCGCGCTGCGGTTGCGGTGCCGGGATCACCGGCCACCATGGAATCCAGAACGGTGAGGGCGCGCGCGACCGCGGTGCGATCGGCCTCGCTCAACGAGGCGAGGCGGGCGGCGAGCCACTCGTTGCCGGCCCGCGCGTAGCGGGCCAGCTCCTCGACACCGGCAGGGGTGGCCACCACCTGGACCCCGCGCCGGTCGCCGGGCGTCGCCTGCCGGACGACGAGGCCGGCGGCCTCCAGCCGGTCGGCGAGGCGCGTGGCCGCGGAGCCGGGCAGGCTCTCCAGCTCGGCCAGCCTGCCGATCCCGAGCGGGCCCTTGTGGACCACGCTGGCAAGCCCGGACACCTGTGCGATGCTGAGCTCGGAGAGGTCCTGGCGGCGGAGGCGGCGGCTGAGGTGGATCATCGAGATCCGGAGGCGCTCGGCGAGCGCGGGGGGATCGATCGCCACCGCAGAGGGAGGCGCGCCCCCTGCCACGTTCACTGCACTCGGAACGGTCATCTCCTGCCCCTGACTGACCTCGGGATGATGCAGAACGCAGATAGTATATATCGCAGGTAAGTAACTTGGAATCCGGTCCGGAGGGTGCGGAACCGATGAGCCACCGCCGGCGTCCTCACTGCATGAGGCTCCCCGCCATGAGGCTCCCCGCCGTGAGGCGCGCCGCTATGAGGACCGCCAGGCTCGCCGCCCTATCCCTCCTCGGCGCCCTGGCCATGGGCGCGGCGGCATGCGGGCTCGCGCCCGGCGGCACGGGGGACGCCGCCCCCTCGGGGTCGCGGTCTCCGGCGCCGTCGCCCTCGCCATCCCCCGCCTCGCCGGCGCCGGGCAGCCCGGCCCCCTCCTCGCCCTCCGGGCCGGTGCTGGGCAGCGCCAACAACGCCGCCGGCTGGACGGCTGTGGTGACGGCCGGGCCGGACGGTCAGCTGGAGGAAACGCTGACGGTCATCGGACCGCTCGCCGTGTTCGGGGGCTGCGTGTCCACCCTCACCGCCTGGGCGGAGACCCCAGCCGGGGTGACCGTGCCCACCCCGACCCCCTCTCCGGCGGCGCACTGCCTGGCCATCGCCCTCGTGGTGATCCCAGCAGGATCGACCCGCGCCTTCACCGCCGTCCTTCCTGACCCCGGCCAGCCCGGGGCATACGCCATCCACGCCACCCTGGACACCCAGGGCTCCGGTTCCCCCGTCCCGGTCGTCACCGTCTCGACCTGAGTGTGGCCGGCAGGCTCGGGGGGCCAGGGGCCGCGGTCAGCAGCGCCCAGTCCGCCCGGCGGCAGGGCGCGCCAGGTCAGTCCCGACGGCGGAGGGCAACCACGCACTCGACGTGGTACGTCTGGGGGAACATGTCCACCACGTCGAGGGAATCGACGACGTACGGCCCCGAGGCGACCAGCAGGTGCAGATCGCGGGCGAGCGTCGCCGGGTCGCAGGAGACGTAGACGACCCGCGGCGGCCCGGCCAGGGCGAGCCACCCGATGACCCGGCCGTCGCAGCCGGCGCGGGGCGGGTCCAGGATCAGGCTGTCGATCGCGCCCGCCCCCGCCACCCCGGGCAGCGCCGACTCCACCGGCTCGACGACGTAGCGAAGTCGGTCCCCGACCTCGTTGATTCGGGCGTTGAGCCGGCCCATCCGGGCCGCGTTCCGGTTGCTCTCGATGCAGACCACCTCGCGCGCGTCGGCGGCCAGCACGGCGCTCAGCACCCCGATCCCGGCATAGGCATCGACGATGCGCTGCCCCGCCACCTCACCGAGGGCCGCGATCACGCACCCGTAGAGGGCGTCGAGGTGTCCCCAGCTCACCTGCATGAACGACTCCGGCGTGACCCGGAAGGCCCTCCCCCACCAGTGCAAGGTGGTGAGATCGGTGCTCCAGCGCTCCGGCGCGGGCAGCTCCGCCGCCATCGCGTCGACCACCGCGCGGTCCAGGGCCGCCGCCGGCTTGGGGCGGAGCAGCAGCTCGACTCCGTCCTCGCCGGCGGTGACGTGCAGGACGGTCAGGCCGGGCCCGCCACCCCGGCGGACCAGCTCACGGAGCCGGGGCAGCGAGCCGGAGATGCGGGCGTGGTGAATGAGGCAGCCGTCGACCGCCACCTTGCGCCAGCTCCGAGCACGGTTGAATCCCAGGGCGGCATCGGCCATCCCCCTCTCCCCCGGGATGACGTGGAACTCGCCGCGCCAGCGGTACCCCCAGGGGTCCGGCATGCCGTGAAGGCGGAGCTCGGGCAACGCGACCCCGGCCCGGCGCATGGCGTCGAGCACCACGTCCCGCTTGAGGAGCAACTGCCGGGGGTAGGCGACGTGCTGGAGCTGGCAGCCCCCGCAGTCGGGGAGGTAGGGGCAGGGCGGATCCACCCGGTCCGGCGAGCCCTCCCGGACCTCGACGACCCGGCAGAACCAGGTCCGCCCCTTGCGAAAGGTCAGCGCGACGTCCACCAGTTCGCCGGGAATGCCGCCGTCCACCATCAGGGTGGCGCCGGCCGCGTGGGCGAGACAGAGGCCGCCGTGGACCATCCCCTCGCAGCGGACCTCAAGCCGTGTCCCGGAGCGGAGCGCCTCGAGGGGCGCTTCCGCCGGCCCGGGGATGGTGCTCAGCTCCGCATTCGCCCTCGTCTCTCCGGCGTCGCCGGCTTCAGGGGGCGAGGCGCTCACGGAGCAGGCCGGTCACCACTTTGGCGTCGGCGCGGCCTCTTGTCGCCTTCATGACCCCACCCACCAGGCGCTGGAGGGCCTGCTCCTTGCCGCCCCGGAAGTCGGCGACAGCGGCCGGATTCTCCGCCATCACGGCGCCGACGAGCCGCTCCAGCTCGGCCTGGTCGCTCACCTGGCCGAGACCGCGCTCCTTGACGACCGCAGCGGGGTCGCCACCCGTCAGGTAGAGCTCCTCGAGCAGCTCCTTCGCGGTCGAGCCATTGATGGTCCCCGCCTCCACCAGTTTGACGAGGGAGGCGAGCCCCTCCAGGCCGAGGCCACTGCCATGGAGCGGGGTGCGCGTCTCGCGAGCCAGACGCGCCACCTCCCCCATCAGCCAGTTGGCGGCGACCTTGGCGGGCACGCCGGCGGCGACCAGCGCCTCGAAGGCGCGCGCATCCTCCCGCTCTGCGGTGAGGGTCGCGGCGTCGTACGCGGAGAGGCCGTGCTCGCGCTGCAGCCGCTCGGCGAGCTGCTGGGGCAGCTCGGGCAGGGCCGCCCTCACCCGATCCACAAACTCCGCGCTCAGGTGCAGCGGGGGCAGGTCGGGCTCGGGGAAGTAGCGGTAATCGTGGGCGTACTCCTTGCTCCGCTGGGAGATGGTGGCGCCCTTGGCCTCGACCCAGCCCCGGGTCTCCTGGGCGATGGTCTGGCCCTGGTCGAGCAGCCGCCCCTGGCGGACGATCTCGAACTCGAGCGCGCGCTGCACGGCCCGGAACGAGTTCATGTTCTTGACCTCGACCTTGACCCCCAGGCCGGTGTCGCCGTGCTTGCGCAGCGAGACGTTGGCGTCGCAGCGGAAAGAGCCCTGCTCCAGGTTGCCGTCGTTGACGCCGATGTACACGAGGATCTGCCGGAGCCGGACCAGGTACTCGCGGGCCTGCGCAGGGGTGCGCAGGTCGGGCTCGCCGACGATCTCCATCAGCGGGACGCCGGCGCGGTTGAGATCCACCACCGAGCTGCGCGCCTGCTGGAGGATGTCGCCCGCGTGCTGCAGGGTGCCGGTGTCCTCCTCCAGGTGCACGCGGGTGATGCCGCAGCGCACCTCCTCGCCGTCCACCATGAAGGTGAGGTGGCCGTTCAGCGAGAGCGGCATGTCCCACTGAGAGATCTGATATCCCTTGGGAAGGTCGGGATAGAAGTAGTTCTTGCGGTCGAACTTGCTGTGCTCGGGGATCTCGCAGTTGAGCGCGAGCGCGCTGCGCACCGTGTACTCGACGGCGACCCGGTTCATCACCGGCAGCACACCGGGAAGGCCGAGGCAGACCGGGCAGGTGTTGCTGTTGGGCGGGCTGCCGATGTAATCGGCGCTGCAGCCGCAGAACATCTTGCTCTGGGTCAGCAGCTGGCCGTGGACCTCCAGGCCGATCACCGGCTCCCACCGCTCCATCACCTGGTCCAGGGTGCTCACGGCGCTGGTCGCGGTCATGACGGAGTCCCCGTCACCGCGGGCGACGGCGGCGGCATCTGCGTGTGCCAGGCGGTCGACTGCTCGTACGCGTGGGCGACGCGCAGCACGCGCGCATCCTGAAGCCGCGGGCCGATCACCTGCAGACCGACCGGCAACCCCACGCTCAGCCCACACGGGATGGAGATGCCCGGCAGGCCCGCGAGGTTCACGGGCAGCGTGAGGACGTCGCAGAGGTACATGGAGAGGGGATCGCTCTTATCCCCCTTGGGGAAGGCGACGATCGGAGAGGTGGGGCTGACCAGCGCGTCCACGGTCTCGAAGGCGCGGTCGAATTCTTCCGCAATGAGAGTGCGCACCTTCTGCGCCTGGCGGTAGTAGGCGTCGTAGTACCCGCTCGAGAGCGCGTAGGTCCCGAGCATGATCCGGCGCTTGACCTCGGGGCCGAAGCCCTGGCCGCGCGTCTCCAGGTAGGTGTCGGTGAGTGATTTGCGATCCACATGGAGGCCGAAGCGGACCCCGTCCATCCGCGCGAGGTTGGCCGAGCACTCCGCCGGCGCGATGATGTAGTAGGTGCTGAGCGCGGCCTCGGTGGAGGGGAGCGACACCTCGACCAGGGTGGCTCCGAGCTTCTCCAGCTGCGCGAGCGCGGACTGGACGGCGTCGCGGACGCCGGGCTCCAGGCCCTCGGCCATGTACTCCCGCGGGATCCCGATGCGCATCCCCTGGACGCCTCTGGCCAGCTGCTCGGCCACCGGCTCGACGGGGGCCGGCGACGTGGTGCTGTCGCGAGGATCCTGCCCGGCCATGGCGGTGAAGACGTGGGCGGCGTCCTCGACGCTGCGGGTGAAGGGACCGATCTGGTCCAGGGAGGAGGCGAAGGCGATCAGCCCGTAGCGGGAGACCCGCCCGTAGGTCGGCTTGAATCCGGCGACGCCGCAGAAGGAGGCGGGCTGCCGGATCGACCCCCCGGTGTCCGTCCCCAGGGAGAAGGGGACCGCCCCGGCGGCGACGACGGCCGCGCTGCC
>JBEKGP010000045.1:0-20070 GCA_050012735.1 Candidatus Dormibacteria bacterium | reverse complement strand
CCGCGCTGGCCACGCTGGCCGCGGACCACGCCGCCGCCCTGACCCAGGCCGGGCACGCGGTGCCCGTGGCCCTCACCGGCGGTTTCGGCCTCGCCTTCGCCGGGGGCGCCGTGATCGCCATCGTGGCCGCGATCTCCGGGCTGCTCGTTCCCGGACCGGCGCGCAGCGCCGTGCCGCAACGGCGGGTCACGCCGTCGCAGGGGGAGGAGGCCGCCGCCTGAGGTCGGGTTGCCGGGCTGCGCGGCCGGCTCGGCGCCCGGTCTGGGAGGGAGCTGCGGGTCCCCGGGGGGCACCCCGCCCCTCCACCCGTTAAGGACTTCGATGTCCTTAACTCCCCGGAGATGTGCAGGGACCTCCTCTGCACCGAGTGCCCCTTCCCCAGCGCGGCGGACCGCTTGCCGGGCAGCCTGACGACGATGCTCTCTGCCGAACAGGTGGCCCGGGGGCATCCTTCGGGGCGATCGTGTCAAATCTGGAGGCGGCGGGGATCGAACCCGCGTACGAAGCCAGGTTCCGCGTGACCTCTACGAGCGTAGTCCCGGTATTGATCTCATCCCCGTCGCGCCCTGGGACCAGGCTCGCCGGTGACCAGTCACGGTCTATCGTCCCGGCCGGTGCCGTGACGCCACCGGCCGGCGAGACCGCTCACATTAGCGTCGGATTCCGCTCCCGCAGCCGAGGAGCTGATCGACGTCAGGCCGTAGCCTGAGCTTTTAGCTGTCTCTACCGCTTAGGCGGCGAGGGCAAGCTGTGGTGCGTTGTTCGCACGTATATGTTTCCCGGTTTTACGAGCCCGGGGCTCGGCCCGCCATCACACGACCCATGACCCCGTCGAAACCATACGCCCCCATGTGAGATCGATCAGCCCTCCGCGCGAGCTGCTGATCCCATGATGACAGCCTCGCCTCGGGAGGGACGTGCTCGCCGCCCCGCAGCCCCGGCACCGTCAGCCGCACACCTCGGCGAGCCGTGCCCGCGTGATCCGGATCGCCTCGGGATTGCTGTCCACGATGAGGTGCCGCCGCCCCAGGCGGGCCGCCGCCACCGCCGCCGTTCCCGATCCCCCGAAGAAGTCGGCGACCAGGTCACCGGGATTGCTCGAAGCGCGCACGATCCGCTCCAGCAGCCGGAGCGGCTTCTGGGTTGGGTAACCGGTGCGCTCATGGCCGCTCGTGGGCACGATGGTCATCCACCAGACGTCGGTGGGGAGCTTGCCGCGCGCCGCCTTCTCCGGACCGACCAGACCCGGCGCCATGTAGGGGATGCGGTCCACCGCCTCGCGGTTGAAGACCCAGGTCGCCGACCGCGCGTACCAGAGGATGTTGTCGTGCTTGCGGGGCCAGCGGTCGCGGGCGCGGCCGCCGTAGTCGTAGGCCCAGATGATCTCGTTGAGAAAGCGCTCCGGCCCGAAGATCTCGTCGAGCAGCATCCGGACGTGGTGGACCGCGTGGTGGTCGAGGTGGACGTAGAGCGAACCGCGCGACGTCAGCACCCGGTGCATCTCGGCGAGCCGCACGGCGAGGAAGTCGAGGTACTCCTCGAGGTCCATCCCGTCCTGATACTCCTGGGTGCCGACCGTCTCCCACCGGTAGGTCCGGCCGCCGAAGCCGACCCGGGTGCGGGTGCCCGCACCGGTGCGGATCGCAGAGAGGCGGCGCGTCTGGCCGGTGCCGAAGGGCGGGTCGATGTAGATGAGGTCCACGCAGCCGTCCGGAAGCGCCCGCAGGACGTCCAGGTTGTCGCCGAGCACCACCCCCTCCCGCACGCCGCCGGGCGCGCGGTTCTCCGGGGGCTCGTCCGCGATCACGCGCTGAGTATCACACCCGGTGCGGAGCACCCATCGCGGCGATGACGGGACCGCACCGAGGCCTGGTGCGGGCGCCCTTCGTTCGACAATGGTTGACGCCTCAACCATTCGGGTATACGGTTGCTGTACCACCCGACGCCCACACCGGGAGAGCCCCCATGCCCGCCGTCACCGTCCCCGACCTCCTCGTCCTGCCCCGGATCCCGCGGCCGGACCGCAGCCGGGAGGCGTCGCGCCCGGTCGCCTCCGTCACCTCCGCCCCCCATGGCCTGGAGGGCGAGGGATTCCCGGTGCGACGCGCATTCGCCGGAGTCGATCTCACCGCCCTCGACCCGTTTGTCCACATGGATCAGATGGGAGAGGTCGAATACGCCCCGGGAGAGCCCAAGGGCACTCCCTGGCATCCCCACCGGGGATTCGAGACGGTGACCTACATGATCGACGGGACCTTCCAGCACCAGGACTCGACGGGCGGGGGAGGTCTGATCACCAACGGCGCCACCCAGTGGATGACCGCGGGCGCGGGCATCCTCCACATCGAGCGCCCGCCCGAGGAGATGATCGCGAGCGGTGGTCTGTTCCACGGCATCCAGCTCTGGGTCAATCTCCCCGCCGCCAAGAAGTGGGTACAGCCGCGGTACCAGGACATCGGCGCGCAGCGCGTGACCCTGCTCACGTCGGCCGACGGCGCCAGCCTTGTCCGGGTCATCGCCGGCGACGTGGCCGGTGAGAGCGGGCCCGGCGTGACCCACACCGCCATGGCGATGGTGCACGCGACGCTCACCCCGGGGGCGGTCCTGGAGCTGCCCTGGCCGGCCGGCTTCAACGCGCTGGTCTACATCCTCTCGGGAAGCGGCTCGGTGGGGGAGGGGAAGGCGCAGGTCCGTGCCGGACAGCTGGCCGTGCTGGGGAGCGGCGACTTCGTGACCCTCGCCGCCGCGCAGCGCCAGGAGAGCCGTGCCCCGGCTCTGGACGCCCTCATCCTCGGCGGGCAGCCCATCCGCGAGCCCGTCGCCGCCTATGGCCCGTTCGTCATGAACCGTCAGGACGAGCTGGCCCAGGCCTTCGAGGACTACCGCGCAGGGAGGCTGGGGACGGTCCCCGCGGACCACATCGGCACTGCCTGATCAGCGGACCAGGGGGATCCCGGAAGCGATCAGCACCCACTGACCGGCCCACACGCCGCCGTGGTGAGAATTGGTCGTATACCAGGTCGCGAAGTCGGACCAGGACATGGTCTGGGCGCCGTCGGACGCCGCCGGAGGGGTGGCGCCGACGCCGAAGGCGAGCGGATTGGCGAAGGTGACCGCCACCGGTGGGGCATCGGCGCCTCCGGAACCGAGCTGGACGCCGGTGATGAGCACGTAGTGGAGGGCGCCGTAGATCATCACGATCACCGGCTGGTGCAGCGTGGCCACGCTGTGGGAGATGGCACTGCCGGCCGCGGCCAGGGTGGGCTGGGGGGCGTCGCCGACACCGGTCAGCTGTCCGTAGCGGGCAACGGTCACCGCCACCGCGTAGGGGGAGGCGTTCCACTGAGCGATCGTGAAGCCGTCGTTGTGCGAGGTCTCATAGCTCCAGAACGTCTGCTGGACGGCGTGGTCGTCACCCGACGGGAGAGCGATCCCGTCCGCCTGGAGCCACATCTCGATGTCCGCGGGGTCACACCAGTCCCCGGTCTGCTGGGAGTGGTAGCTGTAGGCGAGCTCGATCGCGCCGGGGGGGCTGACCACCGCCGACGCGATGGCCACGGAGTTCGAGGGGATCAGCACCGACGCGCAGCCCGAGAGCAGCCCAATGCTCAACGCCAGGGCGATCGTGATCGGTCTGGAATGCCTCATTACCCACTCTCAGCTTAGAACGCGAGCCTTGCGATCACGTGAGACGGCGCTGAGGCGATCCGGCGCGCGGCGGCGCCGGGTCAGATCGCCGAGCGGCTGAAGTGGTCGGCCTGGTCCACGAGCTGGCAGGTGGACTCCTCCAGCTCGCCGAGCATCTCGCTCCGGGTGACGGCGTCCCACGCGGGCCACGCGATCCCGATCAACTCGAGCTGGGCGAGCACCGCCTGGGCGGCGGCACGGACGTCATGACGGGCCACCAGCTGGGGGTCCGGGTCGCCGGCAGCCGGCCGGAACCAGGTCCCCCGTGCCTCACACCCAGCCACGGCCTCGATGGCGGCCGTGCCGGAGCGCGCCACCCGGCCGGCGACGTGCCGGTCGGTGGGCGCTCCCTGGTCCGCGGCTGCCACCGCCGCCTTCAGGGCCCACTCCAGAGCCTCGGTGTCGGACACGGCCTGATTGTGCCAGCGTCTCGGACGGTCGAGGGGCACGAGGAAGTCCTACGCTACGTGGAGATGGACCTCCCCTCGCGGCCGGCCCTGTCCCGGCCTCCGACCAACCGGCCCGGCCGGGTCCGGCGCTGGGCGATCCCCGCCCTCGGCGCTGTCACGCCGGTGGCGCTGATCGTCGTCAACATCGCCGTCTTCATCGTCAAGCACCTGGCCGCCTTCCGGTGGTCGATCGCCGTCCTCGCCTTCGTGAGCGGCATGATGCTCAACAGTTGGATCGGGCTCAAGATCTACCGCCTCTTCCAGAACCGCTACCGGGAGAACGCCCTGGTCTCCGACGTCAACCAGGACATCGTCCTCATCGGCGGCATGGCGGTGATCATTGGGATCTCGTTCATCACCGCCCTCTTCTGCTACCTCGGGCTCGCCAACGAGGCCAGCCTGCCCAACGCCATGACCTTCCTGACCGGCATCTTCGCCATCGTGGTGCCGTTCGCCTTCCAGTTCATCTTTGAGCGGGTGCTCGGTCGCGCTCCCAAGCGCGGCGCCGGGCTGAAGGCCAACCCTTTTCCGACCGCGATCCCGCCGCCCCCGCCGCCGCCTCCTCCTGCATCGATGGGCCAATCCTCGCAGCGGGGGTTCGGCCGGCAGCGCTGAGCGCCCCCGGCGCCGGCTCCCTGCCCAGTGAGGCGGTGGGCATGCCGGACGCGAGTTCGGGCCCGCCGGCGCCGGAAACCGCTCAGGCGTCAGAAGCTGCCCGCCCGCTCCCCAGCGCGCGCAGCGACGTCCTGATCGTCTCCGCCGCCTTGTCCAGGTCCTCGGGCAGCGGGTTCGGATCCACCTGCGCGAAGTTGAGCTGTTCCATGGTGTGGAAGGGCACCAGGTGGACATGGGCGTGGGGGACCTCCAGGCCGGCGATGATCATTCCCACCTTGAGCGGGTGGAAGCCGTGCTGGAGGGCCTGGCCGATGCGGTGTGACACGCCCATCAGGTGACCGAGCAACTCGGGCTCCAGGTCCACCCAGTGGTCGACCTCGAGCCGCGGCACCACCAGGGTGTGCCCGGGCCGGAGGGGCCGGTGGCTGAGGAAGGCGACGCAGCGCTCGTCCTTCCACACGAAGCGCGCGGGCAGCTCCCCGTCGATGATGCGTGTGAAGACGCTGGACATGCGCCGATTCTGACGGCTGCCGGTCCGGGTGGCGGCTCTGCGGAGGCCGCTACACCGTTGGCTGCTGTCGTGCCTTCTTGGCCTCGGCCTGCCGCTGGGCCTTGCCTGTGGACGGCGCCTTGGGTTTCTTGGTCTGTTTCTTTGGAGCGCCGCGGTTCTTTTCGCCTGCCATGTCTGGAGAGTCTACATTCGCCGCGGCACGGTGGCGCACCGATGGTCGTGGCCGCCCGGATCGCGGTGCTCGATCGCGCCGCGGGGTCGCGCTGGCGCAGCCGCAGCGACTGTTTATGCACCTCCACGAAGCTCACCAAAAGCTGGCACAATCCTCCGCGACGAGGGGGCAGCGCATCCGGAACCCCCGGTTGTGCCGAAAGCCTCCCGCCGGAGGGTGAAGACCCATGACCTACGCGCCGCCGCCGCCGCCGCCCGGAGCCGGGTACCCGGCTCCACCGCCGCAGGGCTACCCAGCTCCGCCTCCCGGCTACCCGGTGCCTTCCAGCGGGACCGTGTCCATGCCGCACCTGGTGCAGCTGACGATCGGGCACCAGGACAGGTACTCGCGCGGGATGGGGTGCCTCGGCGCCATCTTTTTCCTCGGACGGTTCATCGCCCTCATTCCCGTGCTCATCTGGCTCGGGATCCTGGGCTTCGTCATTGGGATCGTGGCCTGGATCATGCAGCTCGTGGTGGTGCTCAGCGGCCACTACCCTTCTGGCGCTCACCGGTTCGTGACCGGTTACCTGCGGCTCAGGGTGAAGACCTACGCGTGGATGTACGGGCTGGTCGACAAGTACCCCGGCTACAGCACCAAGCCCTGACCGACTGACCTCAGGGGCCCGCCGGCGTCGTGCCGGCGGGCCACGTCGTCTTCATCGCGTTGGCTTTCATGACCGGTCCGGCGCATCGCGCGTTGCTGTCAGTTCACGCGGTACCCGGCTGGGGGTGGCCGTGCAGGGAGGCACCCATGCGCCAGAGCCGGAACGCCTCCGTGTAGATGGATGCCGAGATCCGGTGGCTGAGCAGCGGATGCTCGCGGAGGCTCCTCCCCAGCTCCGCGCGTGTCAGCGGGCGGCGCCGCAGCGACATCCCCGCCGAGAAGACGACCCCGTCGTCGTCGGTGACGCTGATGCCCATCCGGAGATGCTCGCCTGGCTCTCCGAGGCGCGTGCGGTACTGCGTCTCCATGGCCATGAAGGGGGAGACGTGCAGTGCTTTGGCCATGACGAAGCCCTGCCCCAGACCGTCGCGCGCGTCGAGCACGTAGGCGTGGCGCTCGTGCCACGGGGTGTTGTTGACCTCGAGCACGACCGCCCGCACCTCGCCGCCCACGTCGCAGCAGTAGAAGGTCGAGAGCGGGTTGAAGCACCACCCCCAGGTCCGCGGCTGGGCCAGGAGGAAGATCGCTCCCTCGGGTCGGTATCCCGTCTCGGCCTCGACCGCGTCGCGCACCACCACGTCGAGCGGCCCGGGGGTGTCCGGGAAGTGATCTCGGCGTCGCAGCCAGAGCGGAGCCGGCCGGGTCGACAGCAGCGGGCGCAGGTGATCGAGATGCCCGTCGTCATCCAGCCGGATGAGGGGCATCGCCAGACGCCGCGAGAAGCTGTGCTCCACCGGGCGGTGCCGCGTGTGCACCACCACGCCGTCGTATAGCCCCTCTTCGATCACAGGTCGGCCCCGAACTCGCGGGTGACCCGGAGCGCGCTCTGGACGCCGTCCTCGTGGAATCCGTATCCCCAGTAGGCGCCGCAGTAGTAGGTGTGCTCCTGGCCGTTCAGCAGCGACTGGCGGCTCTGCATCTGCAGCGCCTTGGCGTCAAACACCGGGTGCGCGTAGTCGAAGGAGGCGATGACGTCGGCGGGGTCGATGTCGTCCTCGCGATTGAGGGTGGTGCAGAACACCCGCTCCGATCGGAGCGCCTGGAGGCTGTTGGCGTTGTAGGTGAGGGTGGGGCTGCGCTGGCCGTAGGCGACGCGCTGGTAGTTCCAACTGGCCCAGGCGCGGTGGTTGCGCGGGAGCATGGTGACGTCGGTGTGGAGGGTCGCCCGGTTGGGCTGGAAGCGGAAGGCGCCGAGGGTCTCGGTCTCCAGCGGGGTGGGGGCGTCCAGCATGCCCAGCGCCTCGTCGGCGTGGGCGGCGATGATCACCCGGTCGAAGCGCTCGCCCGCCGTGCCGTCGCCCGCCCAGATGTTGACGCCGGTCTCGTCGCGGGTGATGCGGTGCACCGGAGCCCCCAGACGGATGCGGTCGAGCATCGGCGCGGTCAGCGCCTCGACGTACCTGGAGGCGCCGCCCTTGACGGTTCGCCATTCCGGCCGGTGGCGGAGGCGCAGCAGCCCGTGGCGATCAAAGAAGCGCGCCATGGCCGCGGCTGGGAACTCCCCGAATCGGGAGGGATCGGACGACCAGATCGATGAGCCGAGCGGGGTCACGTAGCGCTCCACGAAATCCTTGGAGTAGTGGCCGGCGGCGAGGAAGTCGTCCAGCGAGGTGGTGATGTCCTCGCTCCGCAGCAGCCGGCGCGCATCCCTATTGAAGCGGACGATGTCGACCAGCATCCGCAGGAATCCGGGATTGACCAGGTTGCGTCGCTGGGCGAACAGGGTGTTCAAGTCCGTGCCCCGGTATTCCAGCCCGGTCTCCATGCAGGAGAAGCTGAAGCTCATGTCGCTCAGTTGACTGGCGACGCCGAGCCTGGCGAGCAGGCGGGTGAATCCAGGGTAGTTGGCCTCATTGAAGACGATGAAGCCGGTATCGATCTCGTAGTCGGGGCCCTCCGTGGCCGGCACCCGGATGGTGTTGACGTGCCCTCCCAGCCGGTCCTGGGCTTCGAAGAGAGTGATCTCGTGGAGGGGATGGAGCAGATGGGCGCTGACCAGGCCGGACACCCCGCTGCCCACGATGGCGATGCGCATGACTTCCTCAGATGGTGGTGCGGACTTTGCTTCGCTTGCCGCGTAATTTAGTGCTAATATAACGTAGGCAGAGCTAAAGAGGAGATCCATGTCACGTTTTGTTACCTCGGTCGACTCCGGCTGGACGCCAGAGCGGGCCTTCGCCTACATGTCCGACTTCAGCAACGCGCGGGAGTGGGATCCGAGCGTGGTCGCGGCGCGGTCACTGGAACCGGGTCCGGCCCGGCTCGGAGCCGGCTTTGACCTCACCGTCGCCATGGGCGACCGGCGCCTCGCCCTCCATTACGTCATCACCGAGCTGACCGGGGAGACCGTCGAGCTGCTCGCGGAGACGAGGTGGCTCCGTTCTCGAGATCGGATCACCGTCGCCGAGGAGCCCGGCGGCTGCCGGGTCACCTACGACGCCCGGCTCACCCTGCGCGGCATCGGGTGGCCCTTGAGCCCGCTCCTCTCTCCGTCCTTCCGGCGGACCGCCACGGCGGCGCTCGTCTCCCTGCGCCGCATCCTCTCGGCACCGTGAGGCGCGGGGCCCAGCTGCTCGACCGGGCGCTCGAGACGAGCGTCGTCGGCAGCTTCAGCCGCATCGGCTACCTGGCGAGGCGCCGCACCCAGGCGTTCGAGCCGCTCTCGGCCCGCCGGCTGGACGGACAGACCGTCGCTATCACCGGAGCCACCTCGGGCCTCGGCACCTGGGCCGCCCGGCGGCTCGGGGCACTCGGGGCTCACGTCCTGTTGCTGGTGCGGGACACCGTGCGTGGGGAGGCGATCGCGGTCCAGATCCGGGGGCGCTACGGGGCCACGGTGGATGTCGTCGAGGCGGACCTCTCCGATCTCGCCTCCGTGCGCAGGGCCGCTGCGGCGGTCGCCACGCTGGCCCCCCGGCTCCATGCCCTCATCCACAACGCGGGTTCACTCCTGCCCTCGTACACCCGGACCGCGGATGGGATCGAGACGACGCTCGCCACCCACCTCATCGGTCCATACCTCCTCACCCGGCTGCTCCTACCCCAGCTCGAGGCTGCCCCCGGACCGCGGGTGATCGTGGTGACCTCGGGAGGCATGTACACGCAACCACTCGACGTCGACCACCTTCAGATGACGGCGTCCACGTTTCGCGGGGCGGCGGCCTACGCCCGGGCCAAGCGGGCACAGGTGAGCTTGGTGGCGCACTGCGCACCGGCTCTGGAGCGTCGTGGTGTCTCCCTGGTGGCGATGCACCCGGGCTGGGCCTACACGCCGGGGATGGCCGCGAGCCTTCCCACCTTCCACCGCCTGACGGCACCGATTCTCCGCACGGTGGGCGAGGGCGCGGACACGATGGTGTGGCTGGCGACGGCGGACCCCGAAACCCTGGCCCACGGCCCGCTCTGGTTGGACCGGCGCCCGCGGCCAATCCACCGGCTGCACCGCACCGCGGCGAGCGACACCGAGGCAGAGCGCCTACGGCTGGTGGAGCTGTGCGACCGGTTGAGCGGTGAGCCGCCGCTCGGCGGTACTGGCCCGGCGTGATCGGCGAGTTCTCGCCCGCCGGGAGATGCCCGGCGTGATCGGACAGCGCTCGCCCGTGGGCGGGACACTGGCGTGATCGGCAAGCGCCCGCCCGTGGGGGGGGACGCCGGCGGCATGACCGGCGAGGAGGAGGTCGGGCTGCGCGAGGCGAGCGAGGGCCTCGGCCTGCACTACATGACCGTCTACCGCTATGTCCGCTCCGGCAAGCTGCCCGCGCGCCGTGAGGGCGGTGAGTGGCTGGTGCGTCGCAGTGACCTCAGTGCGCTCGCCCGCGAGCCTCAGCCTCCGGTGGAGCGCGGGCGGCGAGGCCACCCAAGGCATGAGGCGCGCGTAGGCCGGCTGGTGACCACCTTGCTGGCCGGCGACGAGGCGGGTGCCTGGACCGTGATCAGCGAAGCCTTGGCCTCCGGGGCCACCGCGAAGGCCGTCAGCATCGAGTTGATTGGCGCCGCGATGCGGGAGGTCGGGGACCGCTGGGAGCGGGGCGTGGCGAGTGTCGCCGACGAGCACCGGGCCAGCATCATCGCCCACCGCCTGGTCGGGCGCGGCGGGGCACACGTCAGCCGTCGCGGCCGCCACCGTGGCATCATCGTTCTCGGAGCGCCCGCCGGCGAGATGCACTCACTGCCCAGCGCGCTGCTCACCGACGTGCTGAGGGCCGAGGGCTTCGAGGTGCACGACCTCGGCGCCAACGTTCCCACCGCGGACTTCGTTGCCTGCGTCGCCGGCCTGCAGCCGGTGTGGGCGGTCGGCATCGTGGTGACGATGTCCCCGCCGTCGCGCATGCTGGTGCCGCTGGTCCGCGAACTGTGCCGGCGAGTGAAAGTTCCGGTGGTCGTGGGTGGGGCCGCCGCGATTCATGCCGACCTCCGGCTTCCGGCGGGTGTGGTCGTCAGCCGGAACACAGCGGAGGCCGCCGCTCTTCTGAGTGCCGGGGCGCAGGTGCGCTGAGAAGCGAGGCCTTGCGCAGGCAGCAGCTGCAATGCTGCCGAGCGCGAGCATGCCGGCGCCGACAGGCGCCGGACGTGCGTGCCGAGCGGAGCAGCCATCTGCGCTCCGCCCGGCTCGCCCGAAAGCCTTCCGGGTCAGACCTCCTTGAACTCGGCGTCGACCACGTCGTCGCCGCCTGAGCCATTGGAGCCCGCAGACCCGCCGGCCTCAGCCTCCGGTGGCGCACTGCCACTCTCGGGCTCCGGTGCCGGACCGCTCCCGCTGGATGACCCGCCGCCCCCGCCGGATGCGTAGACGGCCTCGCCGATCTTCTGGATCTCAGCCTGGAGCGCGTCGTGCGCCGTCTTGAGCGCGGCGTCGTCGTTCTTGGCGATGGCGTCGCGGACCGCGGCGACCTTGGCCTCGATGTCGGCCTTGAGCTCGGCGGGAAGCTTGTCGCCGGCGTCTTTGAGAGCCTTCTCAGCCTGGTACGCGAGGTGCTCCGACCGGTTCTTGACCTCGATGGCCTCGGTCTTCTGACGGTCCTCGTCGGCGTGGGTCTCGGCCTCCTTGACCATCCGCTCCACCTCGTTCTTCTGGAGGGTGGTCGAACCGGTGATGGTCACCTTGTTCTGCTTGCCGGTGCCGCGGTCATGCGCGGTGACGTTGAGGATGCCGTTGGCGTCGATGTCGAAGGTGACCTCGATCTGCGGCACTCCGCGCGGCGACGGCGGAATCCCATCCAGGGTGAATGTCCCGAGGATGCGGTTGTCCCGGGCCAGCGGCCGCTCGCCCTGAAGGACCACGATCTCCACGCTCGGCTGCGCGTCGGACGCGGTGGAGAAGACCTGCGACTTGGCGGTCGGGATGGTGGTGTTGCGCTCGATGAGCTTGGTGTTGACCTCTCCCTCGGTCATGATCCCGAGCGATAGCGGCGTGACGTCGAGGAGCAGGACGTCTTTGACCTCGCCCTTGAGCACACCGGCCTGGATGGCGGCGCCGACCGCCACCACCTCGTCGGGGTTGACCCCGCGGTTGGCGTCCTTGCCCGTCAATTCCTTGACCAGGGCCTGGATCACCGGCATCCGGGTCGAGCCGCCGACCAGGATCACGTCTTCGAGATCCTTGACGCTCATGTGCGCGTCGGCGAGCGCGTCCTGGAAGGGCTTGCGGCAGCGCGCGGTCAGGTCCTCGGTGAGCTGCTCAAACTTGGGCCGCGACAGCGTGATGTCGAGGTGCTTGGGGCCAGAGGCGTCGGCGGTGATGAAGGGAAGGTTGACCTGGGTCTCCGGGCGCTGCGAGAGCTCGATCTTGGCCTTCTCAGCGGCCTCGGTCAGGCGCTGCAGGGCCTGGGCGTCGCCGCGCAAGTCGATCCCCTGGTCACGCTTGAATTCATCCGCGAGCCAGTCCACGACCCGCCGGTCGTAGTCGTCACCGCCCAGGTGGGTGTCACCGTTGGTGGACTTCACCTCGAAGACGCCCTCGCCGACCTCCAGGATGGAGACGTCGAAGGTGCCGCCACCCAGGTCGAAGACGAGGATCTTCTCGTTCTCCTTGTTCTCCATCCCGTAGGCGAGCGCGGCCGCGGTCGGCTCGTTGATGATCCGGAGCACGTTGAGGCCCGCGATCTGGCCGGCATTCTTGGTCGCCTGCCGCTGGGCGTCGTTGAAGTAGGCGGGCACGGTGATGACCGCGTCGGTCACCTTCTCTCCGAGGTAGGCCTCGGCGTCCGTCTTGAGCTTCTGCAGCACCATCGCCGAGATCTGCTCGGGGGTGTGCCGCTCTCCGGCGACGTCCACCTCGACGCGGCCGTCCTTGCCCGCCACGACCTTGTAGGGGACCTGCTTGGCCTCGTTGGTGACCTCACTGAGCAGCCGGCCCATGAATCGTTTGATGGAGTAAATCGTGTTGGTGGGGTTGACGGCCGCCTGGCGCCGGGCCAGTGTCCCGACGAGGCGCTCACCGCTGCGGGTGAAGGCGACGACGGAGGGGGTGGTCCGACCGCCTTCGGCATTGGCGATGACGGTGGGCTCTCCGCCCTCCATCACTGCCACCACGCTGTTGGTGGTACCGAGATCGATGCCGACGGTCTTGGCCATGGGTTGGGACCCTCCAGAAGGTGAGCGAAAATGTGAACCGGGAAGTGGCCTCTCAGGACGCTCCGCGCCGGTCACTTCCCCGTGTACCTCGATGCCCGCCCATGCTAAACGCCGGGATGGCCAGAGCGGGAGCCTCCCTCCCGGTACCCGTCGGCTCCGATCAGGGGTACGAAGCGGCAGGGGCCGAGATTCTCCGAGGTCCATCTGCCGCCGCTCACCCGGACCCGGGTCAGCTCTTCGCCCTCGGGACCGCTGCGGATCGGCAGCACCAGCCGGCCGCCTTCGCGCAGCTGGCGGGCCAGCGCCACCGGAAGCCGGGGCGCGGCCGCCCCGACGGCGATGGCGTCGAAGGGGGCGCGGTCGAGCAGGCCGAGGCTGCCGTCGGCGGCCACCACCTCCACGTCAACACCGAGGCGCTCGAACCGCTGGGCGGCTTGGTCGGCGAGCTCCGGGATGCGCTCCACGCTGATCACCCGGGCACCGCAGGCGGTCATCACCGCGGCCTGGTAGCCGCTCCCGGTGCCGATGTCCAGGGCGAGCTCACCCGCCCGCAGCTGGAGGGCCTCGAGGATGATCGCCACCATCAGCGGCTGGGAGATGGTCTGCCCGGAACCGATGGGGAGGGCCCTGTCGGCGTAGGCCTCCTCGCGGTCAGCGGGCAGGACGTACTCCTCCCGGGGCACGGCCGCCATCGCGGCAAGCACGGTCTCGTCCCGGACCCCGCCGGTGCGAAGCCGCTCGATCATCTCCGCGGCCGTGTGCACAACCCTCGTGGTACCACTCGGGTGTGACCCGCTGCCTCTCGGTGCATCCGGGAACGGGCCGCCGCGCTACTCCGGTCGGTAGTCCCGCCGCCCCGTCTGCGGGTCGAACCAGACCCGCATCCGCCGCCCCGTCTCGGGGTCGATGAAGATCTCCGCCGTCGGCTGAGCCCCGCTGACTCCCGGACCGCGGCCGCCCGCGCCGCCGCTCCGGTAGCGCTCCCAGCCGACCGCGGCTCCCACGATGATCAGGACTAGGAGGGCGGCGATCACCACCAGCTCGACGAGTGGGATCCCGACGTCCGTCACAGTCGACTCCTCAGCGCGGCGCGATCAGCCGGCGGCTGCTCCCGACACCGGCTCCACCACCTGGGCGGTGCCGTAGGCGACGATCTCACTCATGTTGTTGCCGATCTCGGAGGAGTCGAACCGCATCATGGTCACCGCGGTGGCGCCCATGGCGGTCGCGTTCTGCACCATGCGGTCGACCGCCTGACGACGGGCGTCCTCGAGCAGCTTCACGTAGGAGCCGACCTCTCCGCCGACGATGCTGCGAAGGCCGGCGGCGATGTTGCCGCCGAGACCACGGGTGCGGACGGTGAGGCCGAAGACCTGCCCGAGCGTCTGGGTCACGCGGGTGCCGGGGATGTTCTCTGTGGTGGTGACGATCATGGGGGGAAGCATAGCCGTCCCACAGACCTCCCGACGAGTGGGGGAAGGGCTCAGCGAGGGGTCAGATCGAGGTCCGGCGGCGCACTCTCCGGCAGCTTCCAGACGATGAAGCCCTTCTCCCAGCGTCGATGGAATTCGTTGGTCGCGTCCACCGCCTCGTGCACCCGGCGCTCGAACGTCTCGAGGTCCTCGGCTGCCACGGCGGCGAGGAGTGGCTCCACCTCCTCGTGGAGGAATTCGGCGATGTCGTCCGCGTACTTGGGCCGGGTGATGGTGCCGAGAAGGAAGAGCTTGCGCATCTCGGTGAGCTGCCATCGGGCGAGCCGCCAGCGGCCGGCCCGGGCGGAGTAGACGGCGCGCCAGAGGCGGTTGGCGATCTCCGGCATCAGCCGGGCCAGCCCGGGCTGGAGCCGGGTCAGCTCCTCGGGGCTCAGCTGCTGGGGATTGGCGGGCTTGCCTGCGTTCTCGGCCATCGTCGGGGAGTCTATCCGTCGTACCCCCTCCTCACCCGCCGGGAACCCGACGCGGGGTTCGCGCGTAGGTACGGTATGGATGCGATGCTGAGCCGCGCTGGCCGTCTGCGCCGGGGAGCGGGTGCCCTGGTGATCTCGCTGGCCGTCGTCGCCGCGGTGGTGGGTGGCTACTTCGGCCTTCGCCACGACCCCGCCTCCGGGGACGGGGGCCCGGCGGCGCGGACCGGCGCGGCCATGGCCTACGACCCCGCCACCGGGGACGTGGTGCTGTTCGGCGGTACTGGGAGCGATGGGCAGGTCCTCGCCGGCACCTGGCTCTGGGACGGCTCCGGATGGTCTGAGGCGGGGTCGGTGGACAGCCCCCCCGCCCGGTACGGCGCCGAGATGGCCTGGGACCCGCAGAGCCAGCGGGTCATCCTGCTCGGAGGGACGGGTGGTAGCGGCTGCTCCACGGGGACCGGGTCGTCTGGCACCGTGACCGGCTCCGCCGGAACCGTGAGCATCACGGGAGGCTGCACCCAGCTCCAGGATGCGTGGGCCTGGGGTGGCAGCGATTGGTCCCAGATCGCGCTCGGCAACGGCACGGGCCGGCTGGGCGGCTACACCCTGGCCGGCGCCTCCATGGCCACCGATCCGACCAGCGGGAAGCTCGTCCTCGTCACCGCCAATTCCTCCTCCGCCGGCCCCGTCCCTCTTCCCGCCATCTACAACTCAGGTGGTGCCTCCGCCACCGGCAGCGGTGGCGCGAGCGGCGGCGTCTGCATCGGTGTCGGGGGTGGGCCGTGCGGGTCTCCGGTCGCGCTCCCCTCGGCGACGTCCGGCACCTCTCCGGCGCAGACGGCGTGCCCGATGGACGGCGGCTGCGTCTCCACCCTCTGCCCGGCGACGGCCAGCCCCGTGGCGGGTGTCGCCACCCCGGCGATCGCCTGTGCCATCTGCCCGGCGACCACCTCGGGTGCCGTCCCCACGTGCGGGATCTGCCCGGAGGCCTCGGGGGGTGCGACCCCCTCGACCGGCTCCGAGGTCATCTGCTCCAACTGCCCGCTGGAGATCTCCTGCGCCCCGCTGGCTGCGACCCTCACCTGGGTGTTCGACGGCAGCAGCTTCCAGCTCGCCGGCTCCTCCGCCACGGACTCGCCGGGATCGGGCGGTCAGCTCGCCTGGTTCCCGGGCCCCGGCCTTCTCGTGGACCTGGGTGCCAACCTGGGCGCGGTGGCCGGAGGGTCGGACCTCGCCTGCCCTTACGGTGATCCCTGCCCGCTGATCCCGGCGGCCGAGGACTGGCAGTGGAACGGAGGCGGCTGGACGCCCGTGCAGGACCTGCAGGTGAGCGCGGCGCGCTCGTTCGAGGTGCCGCCGATCAGCGACACCGCTGCGGGAGAGGTGGTCGGCCTCGACTACACGGGCGCGATCTGGGTCTCGACCAACCCGGCGGCCGGCTGGGTGACGGCGCCGTCCGCCGGCGCCCCGGCGGCGCGCTCCCGGCCGGCCCTGGCGTACGACGGCTCCACCGGGCAGGTGGTGCTCTTCGGCGGAGAGCTGCTCGGATCGTCGTCGGCCGCCGGTGAGGTGGTGGGTGACACCTGGACCTGGGATGGCACCGCCTGGACCGAGCAGGAGGGCGGCGCCCCCGCCCCCACGCCGTCCGCCACGCCCGTGCCCACGACGACGGGTCTCCCTCTCCTGCCACCGCTGGCATCCGCCTCGGCAGTGGCGGTCAGCCCGTCGCCGTCCTCAACACCTCCAGCGTCCGCGTCCGCCTCGGCCTCGGCCACGGCGACCGCCACGGCCGGCGCCCTTCCAACGGTGGCTCCGACCATCGGCTGAGCCCGGCGTATCCCCGCCGGGCCGAAGTCCTCCCACCGCCTGAATCCCCACCTGTTACGCCGGCGACCGCTCGGGCGTTGTGCAGACGATGATCACCGCCGCCATGAGCGGAGCCGTCGAGCCCCTGGATGTGAGCGGCGCCACGCCCAGACCGGAGACCGAGCTCAGCCCGCTTCCCTTCGAGCGGGTGTACGAGCGGCACGCCGGACCGGTGTACCGCTTCTCCCTCTCCCAGATGGGCGACGCGACGACCGCAGAGGACGTGGCGTCCGACACGTTCGCCGCTGCCTTGGTCGCCTACGATCGCGTGCGGCCGGAGGAAGCGGGGCTCCGCCCCTGGCTCTTCCGGATCGCCCGCCACGAGGCCATCGATCATCGCCGCCGCATCGGACGCGCCCGCCGGTTCCTCGATCGCCAGTGGTTCCGACCCGAGGCTGAGCACGTTGAGGACGCCGCACTTCTCCGTGCCGAGCTGCGCGAGGTGATCGCGGCCATGAGCCGGCTCTCCCGCCGCGACCGCCAGCTCCTCGGCCTGCGGCTGGCCGCCGGTCTTTCCTTCGCCGAGATCGGCTCCGTCACCGGCTTGCGGGAGGCCTCCGCGCGCGTCGCCACCCACCGTGCTCTGAAGCGCCTGCGAGGCCTGGTGGCCCCCCCGGACCCGATGGAGAGCCCCCATGACTGACGAGCAGCTTCCCGACGACACGCCCGAAGAGCGCGCCTTCCACCGGCTTTTCGCCGAGGTGGCCCCGCCCGCCTCCGTCCTGCGGCCCCGCGCGGTGAGCGGCGAGAGTACGCACCACCGTCGGCCAGGCCGCCGGCTCCAGATGGCCCTGAGCGTGATCACCGCCCTGGCCGTGGCCGCCGGGACCTTCGCCGTCATCCGGGTTACCGAAAAAAATGGTGGGTCGTCTGGCACGAGTAGGACGGGCGCCGCCGGTCCGGCGGCGTGTCTCGTCCCTGCGGTCGAGTACGGGGCCGGCACTGAACCCGCCGGCGATCCGGAGGCCTGGGTGGGTTCGGTGACGGCGGGCTTTGTCGACTGCCAGATTGGGCAGTTCATCGTCGATTCCTCCGCCCCAAAACTCGGCCCCGGGGACCACGACCTCGTCTACCTCCCGTCCGGAGGGTGGATACAGACCGCCACTGTCCTGGCCAACTGCGGTCAGCCGGAGCCGACGGATGACTGCGGCTGGTCGCCCGACGGGCAGGAGTTTGCTTACGGAGACGACTCCTGCACGACCGCACCATGTGCGACCGGCGTGTGGGTGGCGGGGAGAGTCCACGTCGTGGGCGGCTCCGGCGACCGGACCATAACGCCGCCCGGGGAGATGGACCGTGTCCTCGGCTGGACCGAGGAGGGCATCGTCGTCGCCAGGGTTGCCCAGTCGGGCACGACGAGCGCCGTCGCCCGCGGCTCCGCAGCCTTCCTGGCCGGGGACTTCGGCGCGAGCTTCGCCGACTATCTGGTCGACCCCAGCACCGGTGCCGAGACCTACATCGCGACCACCGACGCCTTCGCAGCGAACGGCAACGCCATGTGGGAAAGCCACGCCTCCACCCCGGCTCTGCTCCGCTACGACCTGGCCACCCGCGCCGTCGGCGCTTGGCCCGTGCCACCGCTCGGGCCGTCGCCATCGGCGTCCTGGGATGCCAACGGCGTGGTTCCGCTCGGGTTCGACGCTCGGGGCGACCCCCTGATCGTGACCGGAGACGGGCGTTTCATCGTGCTCACCGGCCCGAACGCCGCGGAGACGATCGGTGCCGCCAGCCAGAGTTACGGAGGTGCACTCAGCACGCTGGAGGACGGGGGCGTCTCGGCGGACGACCCCTACGCAGCGGTCTCGATGCCTGGCGGCGGGCTCCTGATCCTGGAGCTCGTCCACGCGACCACCAGGACTCTCACGATCGACACCCTCTACTGGGATCCCACGTCGGGTCTCCAGGACCTGGGGGCCAGCTTCTCGGTGGACGCGCTCTGGACCCCGCCGCCCACCGAAGGGTCGCCGGGCAGTTCCGTGACCCCCACTCCCGGCCAGGAAACGCACCCCTCTCAGCAGCGGCCCGTCTTCGCCGGGCAGGCCGTCAACTCCTGAACGACCACGGCTCTCGCACCCCGCGCGCCCGGTGTGCTCTGATCGCGGGGTGGCATCCCCTCCACCGCAGATCGAGATCCTGCAGCGCCCCGACGACGCCGAGGTCCTCGCCCTGCTCGTCGAGCTGGGGCTGGAGGACCAGGAGCGCTACGACCACCCGCGGGAGACCCGGGACGAGCTCATCGCCCGCACCGGGCCCCTTGAGCCTCACTTCCAGGGGGACAACGTGGTCTTCGTGGCCCGTGATCAGAAGGGCCACGCCGTCGGTCTCTGCTGGTGCGTCCTCTTCGACCCCGGCAATGGGCTGGAGGCTGAGGTGGCCGAGCTCTACGTGGAGCCGTCGGCCCGGGGCGCCGGGGTGGCGACGGCGCTCGTCGGGGAGGTGATGCGCCTCTTCCGCGACCGCGAGGCGACCTTCGTGACCGTCTGGACCCGCCCCGACAACCCGCAGGCCCTCGCCGTCTACCGGCGCCACGGTTTCCAGCCCACCGAGCAGACCGTGCTCACCTGGCTCCCCCTCACCGGCCCCGACGCGGGCCCGGCGGACGCCGGCAGCGGGCGCGATGCGGATAATCACGCACCGTGACGCATCGGAGGAAGCCATGACCCTCGCCCGCGATCAGGTCACCCACGTCGCCATGCTCGCCCGTCTCGGCCTGAGCGATGAGGAGGTCGAGCGCTACCGTCAGCAGCTCGACGCCATCCTCAGCCACGTCGACCGGCTGCAGCAGGTGGACACCTCGAAGGTGGGCGAGACCGCCCAGATCGGCGGCCTGGTCAACGCCTGGCGCGAGGACGTGAGGGGTGAGTGCCTGCCCGTCGAGAAGGCGCTCGCCAACGCTCCCAAGCGCCGTCGCGACCACTTCGAGGTGGGGGCGATCCAAGAATGAATGCCGTGATGGAGGAGGGGAGCGAGATGCCGCGCTCCAGGACGGCGGGGACGCGCTCATGAGCCGCGAGACCGTCGCCCAGCTCGGCGCCCGCCTGCGCAGCGGGGACGCCACGCCCACCGAGCTGGCCGCCCAGGCGCGCACTGCGCTCGAATCCATCGCGGACTTCCACGCGGTCCTCCGTTACACCGACGCCCTCACGGAGCGCCAGGCCGGCCGTGCCGCCCGCCTCCTCGCCGAATCGCCGGAGGCGGCAGGCCCCCTCTGCGGTATCCCCTTCGCCTACAAGGACGTGCTCTGCGTGGAGGGGGTGGAGACCAGCGCGGGATCAAAGATCCTGGAGGGCTTCATCCCGCCCTACACCGGTACCGCCCTCCAGCGGCTGCTCGACGCGGGGGCGGTCCCGGTCGCGGTCACCAACTGCGACGAGTTCGCCATGGGCTCCTCCAACGAGAACTCGGCCTTCGGGCCGGTCGGCAACCCCTGGGACCCCAGCCGGGTGCCGGGCGGCAGCAGCGGCGGCAGCGCGGCCGTCGTCGCCGCCGGGGCGGTCCCCTTCTCCCTGGGGACGGACACCGGGGGGTCGATCCGGCAGCCCGCCTCCTTCTGCGGCGTCGCCGGATTCAAGCCGACCTACGGGCG
>JBEKGP010000044.1:0-22199 GCA_050012735.1 Candidatus Dormibacteria bacterium | reverse complement strand
CCTGGTACACTCTCGCTTCCGCAGCTTTCCTGCGTCCGGCGTCACCGCCTTGGCCACCTCGGCGGCGAACCGAAATCTCGCCGGGCGCCGTTCAGCCCATAGGAAAGGAGGTGCGCGCGTGGTGCGCGACTACGAGCTCATGTACATCGTCCGGCCCGAACTCGACGACGAGGCGCTCCGGACCGCCACCGAGTCGGTGGACACCCTGATCCGCGGCCTGGGGGGCACGGTCGGCAAGACGACCATGTGGGGCAAGCGGCGGCTGGCCTACGAGGTCGCTCGCCTCCGCGACGGCCACTACGTGATCACCCTGCTCCAGCTCGACGGAGCCCGGGTGGCCAACCTGGAGCGCGCGCTCCAGATCCACGACACCGTCTTTCGCCATCTCCTGGTTCGCGGCGACGAGACCGTGCCGGCGGCCGAGGAGGGCGCCGAGCCCGAATCCGGCGACGAGGCCCCCGTCGAGGAGGCCGGGTTGCCCGGCGACGAGGACGACGCGGCTGACGACGCAGCCGGCGAGGATGACGACGCACCCCCGGCGGAGACCGCCGAGGGGGATGAGGAGTAGCCATGGCCGGTTCCCTCAACAGAGTCATGCTGATCGGACGGCTCACCCGTGACCCGGAGCTGCGCTACACGCCGAGCGGTACCGCGGTCTGCAACCTGGCCCTCGCCACTAACCGCTACGGGACCGACCCGAGCGGTGAGCGGAAGGAGTACACCGACTACCACGACGTCGTGGTGTGGAACCAGGGCAACCGCAAGCTCGCCGAGCTCTGCAGCCAGTACCTCCAGAAGGGCCGGCTGGTCTACGTGGAGGGCCGGATGCAGACGCGCTCCTGGGACGACACCCAGTCCGGCCAGAAGCGCTACAAGACCGAGGTCAACGCCAACGACGTGCAGTTCCTCGACAGCCGCCAGGACGGAGGCGCCCCCGCCGAGAGCACCCCGAACGCGGCGCCCTCGGGTGCCGGCCCTGTGGTGGGCGGCGACATCGACCCCGCCTGATTTCGACCGCCGCCGCCGCAAGGTGTGCAGCTTCTGCCTGGAGCACCAGGACGTCATCGACTACAAGGAGGTCGCCCGCCTGCGGCGCTACCTCTCCGATCGGGGCAAGATCCTCCCTCGCCGGATGACGGGGGTCTGCTCCCGCCACCAGCGCCGGCTCACGGTGGCCCTGAAGCGGGCCCGCCACATCGCGCTCCTTCCCTACACGGCGGATCTGCGCTAGAAGGCTGCGGAAGGGGGATCGCTCCCCCTTCCGCCGGTCCAGCGCCGGACCGGCCAACACCCTGCGATCGAGGCGCAGAGCCGCGATCAGTCACGACTGATTAGTCACGACTAAATTGACAGGTGATCACAGTCGGCTGTAGGGTGCCCACAGTCATCGCCATCTGAGGGTGGAGGGCAGTGGTGCGCAGCAGCACGGCGGGCGCTCTTTCTCCGAGCCGACAAGCCGCGTCCGTGAGGCCGGTGCCGGCGGATTACACCAAAGTTGAGACTCCCTGCCCAGAAATGGCTGCCAAAGGGCGACGCTGTCGCCCCGGCGAAAGCGGTGATGGCCAGTGCGGGGATCAGATCGAGGATCGCTGGGCGGTGCCGATGCCAGAGGCGATGAGGGCAATGCAACTCCTGGTGGCCGAAGGCCGTGCCCTCGTCGGCGCCGAGTACTGGATGCGCTTCGGTAACCGCTACCAGCCCACTCACGTGGGATGGGCCTTTCGTCCCAGGCACGACGGCGAGGCGTGGTCGGGCTACGTCGCGGAGTCGCTCTTTGCCGCGGCCCGGGGAATCGAGCTGAGAGAGGACGAATGGGTGAGCCGGGAGTGTCTCCTGATGATCAGGGCGACGGCTGAGAGCTCCGCGCTCGCCAGTCCTGCTCGCGCGGCCAGGAGCCATGCGCCACCACCAGCCGCAGACGCCATCGGGTCGCCCTTCGTCGAAGGGGAGGCCGACCCCGCGACCGCGGACGCGGCCACCGTCCTCAGCGTGACCGCCAGCCTCGCCCGCCTCCTGCTCGGCGTCGGCGGCTGACCACCCGCCTCGGCCGCCCTGGGGAGAGCCACCAGGTCAAGCCGGTGGCACCGCTCGCGCGTGGCGATGACGGGTTGGCCCTGAGCCCACTGTTGGTTGGGCTGCGGCGGGCCCTGAGCGTCGCAAGACGGGCTTCAGGGGCGTCGCCGAGGGCTCAGCGCCGACGCGAACCTCGCTCAGCGCGGAAAGCGTGCCCTATACTCCGGCCAAGGTCACGTAACCCATGCGCCGGGCTCGTCTTCTCCACGTCCTTGCCAGCGCCCCGGTCGCCGTCGTCCTGACGGTCGCTCCAGCGCTGTCGAGTGCTGCCGTCGGAGCGGCCAGCATCCCGCCCCCGTACGTGGTCGCCATCGACCCCGGCCACGGGGGCACCGATCCGGGCGCGCTCGGGCTGGACGGCCTAGTCGAGAAGAATCTCACCCTCGACGTCTCGAATCGGCTGGCGACGCTGCTGCGTGCCGACGGGGTCACGGTGGTGATGACCAGGACGACCGACGCCAGTGTGAGCATCCAGGAGCGCTCGGACATCGCCAACGCGGCCCACGCCGATGTCTTCCTCCCCATCTACTTCAACTCCTGGACCACGCCCACCCCGGACGGTTCGGTGGTCCTCTATCCCTACGCCCGGGACATCCCGTTCGCCACCGACATCAGCCAGGCTGTGACCAACTACATCAGCCCCGACGGCGACAATGACGGCGGGATCGTGCTGCGCAACGACTGGTGGCTCGAGCCGACCATGCCCGTGGCGACGGTCGAGAGCCTCTTCATCAGCAATCCCCATGACGCCGCCCTGCTCAGCCAGGCCAGCTTCCGCCAGGGTCTCGCGGTGGCGCTCCGGAACGGGATCGAGACCTATCTTCCCGGGATACGCCAGCGCCTGCAGGAGGTGGGGGCGGTCACCCCGGCCAAGCTCCTACCAGCGAGCGGCCCGCTGGCGGGTCCGCCCGCGACCCATGGGACGAGCTCGACCGGCCATGAGATGGGATCCACCGCCAAGGCGGCGGCGACCACCGGCGGCACCCCCGCAGCGCTGAGGGTTTTCGAGGTGCTGGTGCTCCTGGCCGCGGTCCTGCTCGCGGTCCGCCACCGGCGCCGTCTGATCGGCCTGGCCGGTTCCGGCCTGGCCGTCGCTTCGACGTGGGCGCGCGACGGCGGCCTCCACCACCGAACCCTGCGGCGGCGACGGCGGCTGACCCGCGAGCGCGGCATCAGCACGGCCGTCGGAGCCGACACCCGCAGCCGCCGCGCGCATGACGATCCCTTCTCTGAGAGCCGGGGCGTCTGGGACCGAACCCTGCCGACCGGCCACGGTGCGCTTCCGGAGGATCTACTCTCGGAGTCCTTCGAGGTGCGCGGCCGGCCCGTGAAGCCCGTGCGCGAGCCGTCGCTGGACGAGCTCCCGCTCTGACACCCACCGCTCCATGTCCGAGTCCGCCACCGCGGACCTCCGGTCCGGCCCGGTCGCTCTGAGGGCCTCCGGCCCTTCGGCTGGTCAAAGGACGATTGGTACACTCAGGGGCAGCGCCCGCCCGTGCCCCACGAGGAGTGCCATGGCCCTCGAGCAGCAGCTTCGCGTACCCGGTCCGACCCCCCTCCCCGAGCGCGTGGTGCGCTCCCAGTCGCGGCCCATGATCAATCATCGGGGCCCTGAGTTCGCGGCGCTGATGGCGGATGTCTGCAGCGGCATCCAGGAGGTCCTGCGCACCCACAACGACGTCCTCCTCTTCCCCTCCAGCGGGACGGGCGGCCTCGAGGCCGCCGTCGCCAACCTGCTGAGTCCCGGCGAGAAGGCGCTCTTCTGCTCCATCGGCTCGTTCGGAGATCGCTGGGCCGACATTGCCACCGCCTATGGGGTGGACGTGGTCCGGCTCAAGATGCCCGCAGGAGAGGCCATCGACCCTGAGGATGTCGAGCGCCTGCTGGCTGAAAACCCGACCATCGAGAAGGTCTTCGTCACCCACAACGAGACCTCCACCGGAGTTACCAACGAGATGCCGCCGATCGCGGCGGTGGTCAAGGGCCGGGGCAAGCTGATCGCGGTGGACTCGGTGAGCGGCGCCAGCTGCCTGCCGCTCGACACCGACGGCCTCGGGCTGGACGTGGTCGTCACCGGCTCGCAGAAGGGCTGGATGGCACCTCCCGGACTCGCCATGATCGCCGTCTCCAAGGACGCCTACGCCGCCGCCGAGAAGGCCAAGCTGCCCCGGTGGTATTTCGACTTCGCTCGCGAGAGGAAGTTCCAGGAACGCAACCAGACCTACACCACCCCCCCGGTCAGCGTCATGTACGCGGTCCAGGAGGGACTCCGGATGATCCTCGAGGAGGGCGTCGAGAACGTCTGGGCGCGCCACGCCCTGGTCGGCTCGATGATCCGGGGCGGGGTTGAGGCCGCGGGACTGCGACTCTTTGCCGCCAAGCCGTACCGCAGCAACACCGTGACCCCGATCCACAACCCGGCGGGGACGCCGGAGGAGCTCTCCAAGCTGCTCACCCTGCTGCGCACCAAGCACGGTCTGGTGCTCGCCGGCGGGCAGGGCGAACTCAAGGGGAAGATCTTCCGGATCGGCCACCTCGGAGCCATCGACATCGGCGACGTCTTCGTGATCCTCGCCTACCTGGAGCTGGCCCTCAGCGAGCTGGGGCTGCTCAGCCGGGTGGGTTTGATGGTGCCCGCCGCCCAGGCGATCGCCCGCGAGGGGGTCGTGAGCGCAGAGCCGGCGGGGGTTCACTGATGCCCGTCGCGGCACCGACGGGGGCCGCAACCGTCCGGATCCTGGTAGCCGACCCCATCGCCCCCGACGGGGTGGAGCGGCTTCGGGCCGCCGGCGAGGTCGTGGTCGCGACCGGGCTGTCCCCGGACGAATTGAAGGCGCGGATCGCCGACGTCGACGCGCTGGTGGTCCGCAGCGAGACCAAGGTGACCGCCGAGGTGTTCGAGGCGGCTCCGCGACTCCGGGTCGTCGGACGAGCCGGGGTCGGGGTGGACAACATCGATCTCGAGGCCGCGACGCGGCACGGCGTGCTGGTCCTGAACGCTCCGACCGGTAACACCATAGCGGCGGCGGAGCACACCATCGGAATGATGCTGGCGATGGCCCGCAACATCTCGCGGGCTGACGCGTCGATGCACGCGGGACGGTGGGACCGCAAGGCCTTCATGGGCACGGAGCTCCGGGAGAAGACCCTGGGGTTGCTCGGGCTCGGCAAGATCGGATTCGAGGTGGCGCGGATCGCCTCCCAGGGGCTCAAGATGCGGGTCATCGCGGACGATCCGCTGGTCACCGCGGAGCGGGCCGAGCAGGCGGGCGCCGAGCTGGTCGACTTCGAGACCCTGCTGGCCGAGTCGGATTTCCTGACCGTCCACGTCCCCCTCAACGACAAGACCCGGGGTGTCATCGGGGCGGCCGAGCTGGCCCGGATGAAGAAGGGTGCCCGGCTGATCAACGTCGCGCGCGGCGGCATCATCGACGAGCAGGCCCTTGCCGACGCGGTCCGCGAGGGCCACATCGGTGGCGCGGCCATCGACGTCTTCACCAAGGAGCCGGCCCTCCCCGAGAATCCGCTCCTGGCGGTGCCCGAGCTGGTGCTCACCCCCCACCTCGGCGCCAGCACCACCGAAGCCCAGGTCAATGTCGCGACCGACGTCGCCGACCAGATCGTCCAGTACCTGGCCGGGGTCGGCCCGCGTTACGCGGTGAACCTGCCGTCCATCCAGCCCGAGGAGATGGCCCGTCTCCAGCCCTACCTCGTCCTCGCCGAGAAGATGGGGTCGCTGGCTGCCCAGCTCGCCGGCGAGAAGGTGAGCCGGGTGGTCTGCAGCTACGCCGGGGAGCTGAGCAAGGTCGAGCCGAGCCCGCTCACCGCCGAGGTGCTGCGCGGACTCTTCGGCCATTTCACCGATACCCGGGTCAACGCCATCAACGCCAAGCTGGTCGCCAAGGACCATGGCGTGGCCGTGGAGGAGCGCACCACCACGCGCGACCTCGACCACGCCGACGCCCTGCTGGTGGAGGTCATCGGCGGGACCCGGCTGACGCTGGTCGGCACTCAGTTCGAGGGCCAGCCCCGGATCACCCGGATCGACGACTTCCGGGTCGACATGGATCCCAACGGCCTCTTCCTAGTGGTCCAGCACAACGACCGCCCCGGGGTCGTGGCCAAGGTCTCCGGACTTCTGGCCAGCAATGACATCAACATTGCGGGCATCGAGCTGGGCCGCGACCGGCCGCGCGGACGTGCGGTGATGCTGATCCAGGTCGATGACCCGGTGAGCCAGGAGCTGCAGCTCGCCCTCCAAGGGGTGGCCGATCTGGAGTCGCTCCGGGTCGTCACCCTCTAGCCGGGTGCTCCGGTGATGGGCTGGACCACGGCAGGGGCAGGCCGCTAGTTGGCCTGTCTGCGTCCCCTCCGGGGGATACGGTTCAACCCCGAGCACATCCGGCTCGGTGGCGTGCTGGCGCCGCCCTATGACGTGATCAGTCCGGCGCAGCGGGAGGAGCTGTACGGGCGCGACCTGCGCAACGTCGTGCGCGTCGACTTCGGCCTCCCCTACCCGGACGACACGGCCGAGCGGAACGACGTGTACACGCGGGCGGCGGCGCATCTCCGGAGCTGGCTGGAGCTGGGCATCCTGGTCCGCGACGAGCAGCCCGGTCTCTACCTGGTGGCTCACGAGTTCGTGGCCCCCGACGGCACCTCGCAGCGCCGTCTCGGTCTCGTCGGAAGGGTCCCGGCCCTCCCCTGGGAGCGTTCCGAGGTGCGCCCCCATGAGCTGACCCTGCGCGGGCCCAAGGAGGACCGGCTGGCGCTGCTACGCGCCACACGCGCCCAGACGTCCCCGGTCTGGCTGCTCTGGGACCGCGCTCCGGGGCTCGACGCGCGGCTCGCAAAGATCGCCCAGGGTCGGGCTCTTCTCGGAGGGCGGTTCGACGGCGAGATGGGGCCGGAGAAGGTGCTGGTCTGGCAGGTGAGCGACCGGGCGGTCCTCGCCGAGATCGGCGCCCTGCTCGACCCCTCCACCCTCTACGTCGCCGACGGCCACCACCGCTTCGAGACCATGGCGGCCTACGCGGCCGAGCGGCGTGCAGCCGGGGACGGCACGGACGCCTGCAGCCAGTTCGCGCTCGTCTACGCGAGCGCCGCCGAGGACAGCGCCCTGGTGGTCCTCCCCATCCACCGCCTGTTGCGCCCGCGCCCCGGGCTGCCGAGCAGCCGGGAGGAGCTCCTGGCCCGGCTGGGCGGGACCTGGGAGCTGGAACCGGTGGCCGACCCGGTCGCGTCCCTCGCCCGCCTGCGGGAGCGCGGCGCGGGTGAGCACGCCTACGTCCTGGTGGCGCCCGATGGCGCCGCGGTGATCCGCCGGCCCCGGCGCGACGCGGGCTCCCGCCGTGACGCCCTCGACGTCTCGGTTCTCCAATCGGAGGTCATCAGCGGGTGCGGGATCGGGGAGGCCGAGCTGCGGGAGAGCGCGCTCGACTACACCCACGATGCCGCCGACGCCGTCCTGGCGGTGCGGGACGGGCGGGCGGGGCTGGCGTTCCTGGTCTCCCCGTGCACGAGCCAGGAGGTCATGGCGGTGGCCGATGCCCACGAGAGCATGCCGCAGAAGTCGACCTACTTCTACCCCAAGGTCCCGACCGGGCTGATCATCTCCCCCCTCTGAGTAGGATCAGCTGCCTTCCTGCTCGGCGGCCGGCGGCCGCCAGCGATCACGGGTCATGCGCCAGATCCGGGAGATGCCGGAATCCGCCGGCGCCGTCGGCAACGACGACGGCGTCGGATGCTCCGCAACCATCACGAAGCCGAGCTTGCGCGGGACGCCCTCACTGGCCAGGTTGGCCCGGTCGTGGTGGATCTCCACCATCTCGATCCCGGGAAGCGTGAAGGCCACCGAGGTGAGCGCCGCCGCGGAGGACGTCGCGTAGCCCCGTCGGGTGTGCGCAGCGTGCACCCAGTACCCGATCTCCAACCCGCCGGGACCGATGCGGGGAATGAGCGCGGTGCTGCCGACCGCGAGCGGACCGACGAACAGCCCGTACTGGAGCTCGCCGCCCGCGTCCCACTGCTCTTCCCATCTCACCAGGACGGCACGCTCCTCCTCGAGGCTGGCCCTCGTCACCCAGGGCGTCCACGGCAGCAGGTGCTCGCGGCTCTCGACGATCGCCAGGTAGAGCGCCTCGGCGTCGGCGGGGTGACACCGCCGGAGCACCAGCTCGCCGCCGAGATCGATCCGCTCCGGCGCTGCCATCAGTCCTGCCCCACGAAGTCCGTCACGGCATCGACGAAGCTCTGCCGCTCCCGGACCAGGAAAAAGAGGTGCCCGCCCTTGAAAGTCAGGAGCCGCGACCCGGAGATGCCCCGGTGCAGCTCCTCCGCCAGGGCGAGCGGCGCCGCTCGGTCGCTGCGCCCGTGCAGCACCACCGTCGGCATGGTCAGCTCGTGGAGGCGCGGGCCGGCGTCGTACCCGGTCGAGGCCTCCATCTGGCGGACAAATGCGTAGCGCGGTTGCGGGTAGCGGCTCCGGAAGAGCGGCATCCCCGAGAGGATGGGGTAGAGGCGCCGGCGCCGCCAGCTGGGAACGATCCGGGCCGAGGTGGAGACGAGGATCAGCCTCTCGACGCGCTCGGGGTGGCCTAGGGCGAGCTCCAATGCGATGCGGCCCCCCAGGGAGATCCCCAGCACGTCGGCGCGGGTGACGTCGAGAGCATCCATGACGCCCAGGGCATCGGCTGCCATCAGCTCGATCGAATACGGGGCATCGGGCTTGTCGCTCCGCCCCGCGCCGCGATTGTCGAAGGCGATGACCCGCGAGCGGGCGGCGAGCTGCTCGATGAGGGCGGCGTACTCGGAGACATCGGCACTGAGCCCGAGGATCAGGAGCAGCGGCCTGCCCTCGCCGTGCACCTCGTAGTGGATGCGGATGCCGTTGGCGCCCGCGGGCGGCATCAGGCGGTCCCCTCTACGCCAGAGGGGGTGGTGGAGGCGGAGGCGGAGGGGGAGGTGGCGTTGGCGGGGCCACCCGCAGCAGGTCGCGCACGGCGACTCGGAGCACGCTGACAAGCTCCGCCGGATTCACGGGCTTGGCATTCGGCTGCATGGCCAGCGCCGCGCCCGCGACCACCACGGCCAGTGAACCGGCCATGCGGACGCGGTCATCGAGGCTGAGCGCCGGGTCGCTGAGCTTGCTCAGGAAGAGCTGCTCGGGCTCCACCTCGGGGCCGCGCCGGTCGTTCCCGTGCACCGCGCCGAGGGCGGCCGCGTTGCGCTGGTACAGCAGGAGGAGCCGACTGTGGGCGGCGACCTGGTCGATGAGCCAATCCAGGAAGGTCATCCACATCCCACCGCCCGACGCGGGATCCTCGAGGCGCGCCATCGCATTGCGCATCAGCTCGTGCACCGGCTCATGCAGCGTCAAGAGGATGTCGTCCTTGGAGCGGAAGTGGTAATAGAGGGCGGCCTTGGTCACCCCCACCCGCTCGGCGATCTGGCGCAGCGAGGTCTCCTCGTAACCCTGCTCGACGAAGAGGTCGAGGGCGACGTCGAGGATGCGCTCGCGCGTCCCGGCCTGACCGGGCGCGGCTCCGCCCGTCGAGCCGGGGCGATCACCCTTGACCGTGCGCCCGTCGGCGTGAGGCCCGTGGAAACCGCCGAACCCCATCTGACCGCCGGTCGTCATCGTTCGTTTACTTGACGACCGGTAAGCTGGTCACTTACCATGCGGTTAGTAAGTGTAGCTGTCCCAGAGCCGGTCGGCTGCTTTCCCAGCTGGGGATCCCCGGCGGGATGCTTGCATTCCGAGCTATCAAGATATATCGTTGCCATATCGCCAACCAACCTCACTGAAGGTATCCCACGTGTACGAAACCACAAATGCGGCCGGCCCCACCGGGCCCCGGCAGATTCCGGAGGACTGACGTGCCCGGCAGAGCCATGATCGAGGCGGAGGGGCTGGTCAAGCGGTACGGCGCGACCGTCGCCCTGGCCGGCGTCGACCTCTCCGTCCCGGCCGGGGCGATCCTCGGCGTGCTGGGGCCCAACGGCGCCGGCAAGACCACCGCGATCCGCATCCTCACCACCCTGAGCCATCCCGACGAGGGGCACGCGTCGGTGGCGGGCTTCGATGTCACCGCCCAGGCTGCCGAGGTCCGGCGGCGGATCGGGGTGGCCGCCCAGGCGACCACCCTGGACGAGCTGCTCACCGGCAGGCAAAACCTGGAGATGATCGGCCAGTTGAGCGGGCTCCGGCGCTCCGGGGCGCGGCAGCGGGCCACCGACCTGCTGGAGCGGCTGGAGCTGAGCGACGCCGCCGACCGCCAGACCAGGGGGTATTCCGGCGGCATGCGCCGGCGCCTCGACCTCGCGGCGAGCATGATCATGACCCCGCCCGTCCTCTTCCTCGACGAGCCGACCACCGGTCTCGACCCGGTCAGCCGTCTCGGGATCTGGGAGGTGATCCGCGGGATGGTCGGGGACGGCTGCACCGTGCTGCTCACCACCCAGTACCTCGACGAGGCCGACCACCTCGCGGACCAGATCGCGGTCTTCGACCGCGGAAAAGTCATCGCCAGCGGGACACCGCAGCAGCTGAAGTCGGAGACGGGGTCGGCGCGGCTCGAGGTGACCCTGAGCGCGCCGCGCCCGGATGCGGTCCTGGCCCTCAAGCCCCTGCTCGACGGTGAGGCCCACGTCAGCCATGACGGGCGGCGTCTCCGCGCCGCCGTCCTCAATCAAGAGGGCATCGCCACCGCGGCGGTCCGGGCCCTCGACCGCGCCGGCATCCTCGTGGACGACGTGCAGGTGCACCAGCCCTCCCTCGACGACGTATTCCTCGCCCTCACCGGGCGGGAGACGGCCGACGAGGAAGCCGCCAGTGAATTGGAGGCCGCCACAGCATGAGCGTCCGCACCGTCGCCATCGCCGACCCGTCGCCCACCCGGCTCGGGCAGCGGCTACGGGAGATCCTGGTCCTGATCCGGCGCAACCTGGTGCACATCCTTCGCGAGCCCATGCAGCTCTCCGACGTGACCGTCCAGCCGATCCTCTTCACGCTGCTGTTCATCTTCGTGTTCGGCTCCGGCATCCCCATCCCAGGAGGCAGCTACACCGACTTCGCGCTGGCGGGGCTGCTGGGAATGAACCTGGTGATGTCGTCGAACGGCACCGCGGTGGGGCTCACCACCGACCTCAACACCGGGCTCATCGACCGCTTCCGAGCGCTGCCCATGTGGCGGCCCTCGATCCTCATCGCCCGGTCGGTCACCGATCTGCTCTCGGCGTTGGTCTGCGCGATCATCGTCCTCCTGGCCGGATTGGTGGTGGGCTGGCGCCCCGATACCGGCGTCATCTCGGTCGCGGCCGGCGTCGCGATCGCCCTGCTCTTCACGTACGCGATCTGCTGGGCCTTTGGCTGTGTCGGGCTGGTGGCGAGGAACGTGGAGGCGGCGATGTCGATCGGCTTCATCGTGCTCTTGCCCCTGGCATTTGTCTCCAACGCGATGGTGCCGACCCAGGGGATGCCCGCGTGGCTGCGCGTCATCGCCGACTGGAACCCGGTCAGCGCAGTCACCTCGGCCTGCCGCCAGCTCTTCGGCAACCCCAACCCGTCAGCCCTGATCCAGGACTGGCCGATGCAGCACCCGGTGACGGCGGCGCTGCTCTGGTCGGGGGCACTGCTGGCGATCTGCGTCCCGCTGGCCGTCTACCTCTTCCGCCGCCGCACGTCGGACTGAGGTCGTCTCCCGCCTCCACCTGGGGGGCGCCCCACCGGGGCGCCCCCCCGAGGCGGCCGAGAGGACAGCGGGGGCAGCCGACCTGGCAAAGTCGCGGCCATGAGTGATAGCGCTGCGGCCCCCCCCGTCTCGGCCGTGATCCTGGACATGGACGGGCTGCTCATCGACACCGAGCCCGTGTGGCGGGCGGCCCAGACCGAAATCTTCGGCGAGCTGGGCATCCAGCTCAGCGAGGCGGACATGCTCAGCACCATGGGCCGGCGCGTCGCCGAGGTGGTCGCCCACTGGCGGCGTCAACGCCCCTGGCCGGGCGCGGGCAGCGGAGAACCCAGCGACGAGGTGATCGCCGACCGGATCGTCGACTGGACGGTGGCCCACGTCCGGGCCCGCGGCGAACCGATGGAAGGGGTGGACCGGGCGGTGGCGCTGCTGCGCGGGCTCGGCCTGGGGGTCGCCATCGCCTCCTCCTCCTCCCACCGGCTCATCGACGCGGTCTGCGAGCGGCTCGGGCTGGAATGGATCGAGATCCGCTGCTCGGCCGACGACGAGCTGAGGGGAAAGCCGGCGGGCGACGTCTACCTCACCGCCGCCCGTCGCCTGGAGCTGAGCCCCGCCGCCTGCCTGGCGATCGAAGACTCCCCCAACGGAGTGCTCGCCGCCCGCGCCGCCGGGATGCGCTGCATCGCCGTCCCCGACCGGTTCCTCACCGCAGACCCTCGCTACCGGGAGGCGCAGCTGATCCTGGGCTCCCTCGACGAGCTCGATGAAGCGAGGCTGCGCTCGGTCGGCTGGCATCGGGACAGCTGAGCCATGAGAGCCCTGGGGGGTTCCGCCCTGGGCTGGGCGGAGTGCGGCCGCCGGCCGGCTGGGGAAGAGGCGCTACGATGCGGCCATGGGACGGCGGGTCAACTTCTACCTGGACGACGACCTGATCGAGGCGCTCAACCAGCACACCCAGGTCTCCCCGCTGTCGCGGAGCGAGATCGTCGCCATCGCCCTCAGGAGGCTGCTCCGAGATGAGCGGCGCCGCGTCCACGTCGACGTCCCCGCCACCGAGATGGCCCGCCGGATCGCTGCGGGGGAGCTGCCCTCCCGGCGACTGGACGGGCCGCGGCTCCGCGCGCTGCCTCCTCCCTGGGAGAATTGACGCGGCCCCGGTTTGACGAACGGCCACTCCGGGTATGAGCTGATCAGGTCCAAACGAGAGTCCCGTGCCCACCTACGGTTACCACTGCCCCAGCTGCGACGCCGAGTTCGAGGTCCGCAAGCGGATGACGGATGCCTCCGGCGCCGACTGTCCCCACTGTGGAACGGCTGGCCGGCGCGTCTTCTTCCCGGCGGGGATCGTCTTCAAGGGGAGCGGCTTCTACAAGACCGATTCCCGGCGGGCGTCGACCGCCTCGGTCAACGGCGCGGGCAGCTCAGGCGCGGCCACCGCGTCCAGCAATGGCAAGAGCCCATCCGATGCGAACGCCGGCGAGAAGGCCGGCGGCGGCGATCGGGCTCCGGCGGGAGAGAAGGCTCAGGGCGGTGAGCGGGCTCCAGCCCGCGAGAAGGCTCCGGCGGGCGAGAAGGCTCCAGCCGCGGGGAGCACGTCGGGCGCCAAGAAGGACGGCGGTGCATCCACGACCGAGAGCGGGACTTCGACCTGAGGTCACCATCCGCAGCGGCGTTGTTAGCATGGTTCACGTGGACGGCAGGGGCCGTCACCAGCAGGAGGCCCACATGGCGCACCCCATCACGATCACGGACGCGAACTTCACGTCGGAGGTCCTCGAGTCCCAGGTCCCTGTTCTCGTCGACTTCTGGGCGTCCTGGTGCTCCCCCTGCAAGATGATCGCCCCGATCGTCGAGGATCTCACCGCCGAGTACGAGGGCCGGATCAAGGTTGGCAAGGTGGATGTCGACGCCAACCCGGCGACCCCGGGGATGTTCGGCATCATGAGCATCCCGACCCTGATGATCTTCCAGGGTGGCAAGGCGGCCGACCGGATCGTCGGTTACCAGCCCAAGCCGGCTCTCAAGGCACGGCTCGAGGCGATCCTGACGCCCACCCGCTGAGCTGACCGCTGGCGTCCGGCCCGTACCAAGCACCGCGACTGGCTTGACGGTCAGCCCGCTCAGCAGGTGTCGGGAGCCCGAGGGCGAGCCCAGCCTCGTTCCGGGCCGTACTCATCGGCCACCGGCGGGAGGGCGACGACGCCCTCGTCGGTGCGGATCAGCCGATCGCTGCGCGTACGGGTCGCTTGCCAGCTTCCGGGCGACTGCCGCAAACTGAGAGCAGAAGGGATGGCGTCATCGGGTCTGGGAGGGCCGGAGTGGCGACGCGTGCGCGCGCGAGGGCGATTCAGATGCGAGACGTGCTCGCATGGCGCGACGTGCGCGTGGTCGTCGCCCTCTTCTGCATCGCTCAGCTGCTCGACGGCGTCACCACCTATCTCGCCCTCACCTCTCACCACTTCCAGGAGGAGAACCCGCTCCTGAGCGGGCTCCTCGACACCCACCCCATGGCGACCTTCGCGGTCAAGCTGGCCCTGGCGGTGGTGGTGGTCACGGTTCTGCTGACCCTCCGGCTGCGCTGGCGGCTCCGGCTGGTGGTGATCTCGCTGTTCGCGGTGCTCAGCCTGGTCGCGCCGGTCGAGAACTTCCTGCGTCTGACCGGGGTGTCCTGACCCACGGCCCAGTGATCGGCTCTCCCTGAGAGCGGCCGGCCCGCTCCGTTTCAGCCAGCCTCCAGCTGAGCCAGCACGGCTCCCACCAGGGCCAGCGACCCGCAGACGAGAACCAGCCCTGACCGGCCGGCCCGGCGCCGTGCCTCCGCGAGCGCCTCCGCGACCGGCTCCACGGCAGTCCCCTCGACGAGCATCCCCGCGAGCGTGGTGGCCGAGGCCGCCCGCCCGCCGCCGACGGATGTCAACACCACCTCGTCCGACATCTGAGCGACCAGGGGGAGCATCTCGTCGAGCTGCTTGTCGGCCATGGCGCCGAAGAGGACGACGACCCGGCGCCCTCCGGCCAGCGCGGTTACCTCCGGGCTGAGCGCCGCCAGGGCGGCGGGGTTGTGGGCACCGTCCAGGAGCAGCGGTGGGGTGCCGTCGATCCACTGCAGGCGTCCCGGCCACCGCACCGACGCCGCCCCGGCGACGATGGACGCGGCGGGGATGCCGAGCAGGGTGGCCGCCGTGGCGGCGACCGCCAGGTTCTCCACCTGAACCAGACCCAGAAGCGGCGACCGAATAGCAACCGGCCGTCCGGTAAGCGATCCGCCGGCGGCATCCAGCTCGACCTCGACCCCATCCCGGCCGCGACGGGTGCCCCGCCAGTCCAGGCCGGCCTCGAGGACGCGCAGCCGGGCACCCACCGAGCCGGCGCGCTCCGCGATCACCGAACGCGCCGGCTCGGTGGCGCCGGTCACGACCCAGTCACCGCTCTTGATGATGCCCGCCTTCTCGGCGGCGATCGCCTCCACGCTGTCGCCCAGCCATTCGCGATGGTCGAGGGCGATGTTGGTGATGACGCAACCCCCAAGGTCGGCGACGTTGGTGCTGTCCAGCCGCCCCCCCATCCCGACCTCACAGATCAGGGTCTCCGCCCGGTGACGGGCTGCGGCCAGGAATCCCATGGCGGTGAGGATCTCGAACTGGGTGGGATGCTCCCGGGGCAGAGCCTGGCCGGCGGCGCCGAGCACCTCCTCGGCGAGGGTGCCGAAGCGGCCTTCGGAGAGCGGCTCTCCGTCGAGGACGATCCGCTCCCCCCACCGGACCAGATGCGGCTTGGCGAGAAGCGCTGTCCGGCGTCCCGCCGCGCGTGCCATCGAATCGATCAAGGCGGCGACCGAGCCCTTGCCATTGGTCCCGGCGACGAGGACCCCGACGAGCCCGAGCTGCGGACTTCCCAGCCGATCGAGGAGCCACCGGGTCCGATCCAGGCCGGGCACTATCCCGAACCGGCCGGCCGCCTCCAGACGCGCCATGGGATCGAGCTGAGCGGTTCCGAGGGGTGCCGCGTCGCGGGCGCCACTCCCTCCGGGGGGCACAGCGCCGCTTGCTCCGGAGGTCACGGCGCGGGCTGCGGTCTCCAGGGCCAGGCCCCGGTCATCGCCTCGTCCTCGTCAGGCCGGTCCAGCGAGCTGCCCAGGACGTTCATCCACACCCGCTGGCGCTCGCCGGCGTCGGCGATGCTCTCGATCGCGCGCTCGCGGTACAGACAGCCGGTCTGGTGGGCAAGGATCGCCTGCAGCTCCTGGTACTGGAAGACCGTGGGCGCCTCCAAACGTGCGGGTTCCGGGGATCCAGGGACCCGAGCCTCAATGTGGAAGACCCGGCCGCGCTCGTGGTCAAAGGTCGAGGTCGGGTGCAGCTCCAGGCTCTCGAGGGCCGGCAGCAGTCCGGACAGCCGCTCCAGCCAGGCCGCCTGCGGGTCCGCCTGCGAGTCCACGCCGGGATCGGCGAACAGCTCACCGGCAAGGGCGAGGACGGCGATCTGGAACTGGTGGTAGTAGAGAAGGTCGGCCCCACTCACCGCCACCGCCCCCGCCGGCTCGCCGGCGTCGTCCGTGAAGCTGACCATGAAAGGCCGGGCGTAGGGCTTGCGCGCCTCCTGGGCCGACCAGCGGACGCTGATGGTGGGCATCAGGCGACCGGTGCCGCGCGGCGGGCCCGCGCCAGAGCCAGCGTGTTGCGGAGCAGCATCGCCACGGTCATCGGTCCGACCCCGCCCGGCACCGGCGTGAGCCAGCCCGCGACCGGCTCCACCGAGGCGCGGTCGACGTCACCGAGTAGGTGTCCGTCCACCGGGGTGGTGCCCACGTCGATGACCGCCGCCCCCGGCTTGACGTACTGGGCGGTGATCATCCCGGGCCGCCCGATCGCCGCCACCAGGACGTCGGCCTCCCGGCAGACCGCCGCCAGATCGCGCGTCTTGGAGTGGCAGACGGTGACGGTCGAGTCGGCGTTGAGCAGGAGCAGGGCGAGTGGCCGGCCCACGATGACGCTCCTGCCCACCACCACGGCCCGGCTCCCGGCGATCGGCACCCCGGATCGCCGGAGCAGCTCCATGCAGCCGAGCGGGGTCCCGGGCAACACCGGGGGGGCCGCTCCGGCGGCGAGGCGGCCGAGGTTGAGGGGGTGGAACCCGTCAGCGTCCTTGGCGGCGGGAACAGCCTCGAGGACGGCGGCGGAGTTTATCTGGCGCGGGAGCGGCAGCTGGACCAGCATGCCGTCGATGTCGGGGTCGCCGCTCAGACCGGCGCAGAGGCCGAGGATGTCCGCCGTGCTGCTGTCCGCGCCCGGGGTCAGCAGCGTGAAGCGGATGCCGGCGCGCTCAGCCGCCCTACCCTTGTTGCGGACGTAGGTGGCGCTGGCCGGGTCATCGCCGCAAAGCACCACTCCGAGGTGCGGTGTGGCCAGCCCCTCCGCGGCCATGGCAGCCACATCGGCGGCGATCTCGGCCCGGATCGCCTTGGCGACGGCGCTGCCGTCGATGATGATCGCGCTCACCCTCGCCGGCGCTCCACGGTCACGCTGAAATGGTCCACCGCCACGGCGAGCGGCGGTCTCTTGGCGACGCGGACCCGGACCGACGCCACCTTGGGCTCCTTCAGCAGAGCCTCCGCGAGCCGCTCCGCCACGGTCTCGATCAGGTGGTAGCTGCCGTCCTCGACCACCTGCCGGCACCTCTCGACGAGCCGCGCGTAATCCACGGTGTCCTCGACCCGATCGGTGCGGGCCGCCTCACGGGTGTCGGTCCTCACCTCCACGTCGACGTCGAGGTGCACGCCCGCGCTCCGCTCGTCATCCAGGCAGCCGTGATGCCCGAAGAAGCGCATCCCCTCCAGCCGCAGGAGATCCTGGCCGACCACGGTCTCATCCGTGCGCTGCGGCAATCCCCCGGGGTCCGGGGCGTGCGGGATGGGGCTCACCCACCCGATTCTAGATGCGCCGGCCCCAGGGCCATCGAGGCGGGTCAGGCGGAGCGGGATTCCTCGACGGGCTTCATCAGGGTCTCGTGGTGGTCGACCGGATTGATCATCACCACCTGGAAGAGGTCCTCGAAGTCGCACTGGAACAGCTGCATGAGCTGCTGGCGGAGCTTGGGGCCTGGATTGCGGGTCCCCGCCTCCAGGGCCGGGATGTAGTTCTGGGTCACCCCCAGGCGGCGGGCCAGCTCCCGCTGGGTCAGCTTGTGCCTGTCTCGCATGGCGCGGAGCCCGGTGGCGCGTACCTCGACGTTCATGGGCACAAATGTAGTACCTGACAGTGGTTTCGTCAACGCATGAGAGCACGACCGTTCGGGCCTGGGTGCCGGGCCGGCCGTGTGGGAATGGGCGACCAGGGCCCGGATCTGCGACCATCGGGGGCGATGTGCCGCGTTTGCCAGAAGCGCCCTGAGATCCCCGACGAGAAGGGCGGCCGCTGCGAGGTCTGCGTCAAGTCCGGTCGGATGGCGCTCCGCTTCCGTCTCGCCCCCGGACCGGGGGGCGTGGGGCTCCGGATCAAGGCCGGGGAGATCGCGCCCCGAGCCCTCCGGCAGAAGTGGCAGACGCAGCTCCAGGCCTACGCGTCCCAGGTGGCTGCCCGGCCTCATCTCGGCCTGCACGAGGTGGAGATGATCGTCGCCAAGGAGCACCTGGAGACCATCCGGATCGCCCCGGACCTGGCCGCCCAGGGGGCTGCCGCGTTGCAGGCGCTACGCGACGCCGCCGAACGGAACGACGCCTCCTGGTAGTCGGCGTCTCCCGGCGGGGTGAGCCGAGCGTGGCTCCGCGGGGGTAGGCGCGCGTCGTCCGCGCGCCGAAGGGGGGCAAGAGCCCCCCTGAGGGGCGGCGAGCCCCTGCAGAGAGAGAGGGGCCCTCACGCGGCCTGCCGCGTGGGGATCAGTGGGTCAGTAGCCACTGCCAGGTCGGCTGCCCCAGGTCGCCCGTCACCGACACCTTCCAGGTGGCGACGGTGGTGCCGCCAAGGCGCGCGGTAACGTGGGCGACGACGGTGCCCGCGCCCACCGTGGATGCGACGAGCCCGGGCACCTCGGTGGCGGAGAGCCGGACGGTGGCGCCCACCCTGAACTCGAGGGATGGTGGGCCGATCTCGAAGGTGGCCTGGAGGTGGGTGCTCGTACCCCATGCGGAGCGGAGTGCTCCCGAGAGGGCGGGCGGCGTCAGCGTGCCGATGTCGACGGTCCGATAGGCCTCGAAAGCGGCCTTGACGGCGGAGGCGGCCGCGCTCATGGCGTCGACCAGCTCCTCGTCGAGGGCACCGTCCGGAGTGACCAGGCCGACGACCGCGCCGACCACGGTCACCTCCGGACTTTCCCCCACCGGTCCGGGGTGGTCGGCGGCGAAGAGGAAGCAGCCGCCCGCCTGCGCCGTCGAGCCGGTCTTGATCCCGAGCCATCCGGGGGCGGTCGCCAGGTCGGTGTCGATGTTCTTGATCGTGCTCCCGTCGGGCATCACCGCCGACTGGACCGCGACGAGGGCGGCGAGGGTGGGATTAGCCAGGGCGGCCTGGCCGAGCTTGACCAGGTCAGCGGCGGTCGAGACCGTCTGCGGGCTGAAGCCGCTGGCGTCGGCGAAGACCGTGCTGGTCATCCCCAGGGTCTTCGCTTCCGCGTTGAGCTGGGTGACGAAGGCTGCCTCGGACCCGGCCACCCAGACCGCGAGGGTGTCGGCGATGTTGTTCGCGGAGGGGAGGAGCAGGGCGAGGAGCAGCTGGCGCTCGGTGAACTGCTCGCCGCTCACTACGGGGAGGTTGGACCCGTCGTCGGCGACCACCTGATCGTAGAAGTCGACGTCCTGGCCGGTGATGGTGTAGGTGGGCCCGGCGCCCGTCAGCGGGTACCGGTGCAGCACCGTCAGGGCGGTCATGACCTTGGCGATCGAGCCGATCGGCAGCACTGAGGTGGGGGTCACCGCAGCGAGCTGGCCCCGGTCCGTGGACACCAGGTCAAAGCTTCCGGTCGCCGGCAGCGGGATCGCCGGCGCCGGACCGGGGGCGACGGCGAGCGTCGCCGGAAGGCCCAGCGCCAGACGGGGCGGGGGTGGGGGGCCAAGCACCCTCACCCCCGCCACAGCCCCAGCCGCAAGCACCAGCGCGGCCATCACCGAGAAGATGAAAGGCAGCAGCCACTGGCGGCGCGGCGGTGTCGGATCGCGACCCACGTGTCTCGGGTCGCGGCTCACACCGGATCCGGAGCCGCCCCGGCGGTCGTCAGCGCTTGGCGCGGCGGGCATTCCCCTTCAGCGAAGCCGATAGCGTGGCGGACGGGGAGAAGCGGACCACCTTGTGGGCGGGCACCTTGACCGCCTCGCCCGTACGAGGATTGCGCCCGACCCGGGCCGCGCGCTGCTGGGTCTTGAAGTTGCCGAAGCCGTGGATGCGGACCTCGTCGCCCTTCTGCAGGGCGGTGGTGATCGCGTCGAAGAACCAGCGCACGTCGTCACGCGCCCGGGTCATCGCGTACGTCCCGCCTTCCTCTTCCTCGACCTTCGCCTTCCAGGACAAGGCCAGGGAATCGCGCGTAATCACTTTCGCCATGCTCTCTCTCCTATCCCGAAGCGGTGCTGTGATGGCCCGAATTGTAAGGTCACGCAACGGGTTTCTCAACTGTCCCTCGTGCTACCTTGCGCGGGTGCAGGGAATCGCGACGGGCCTGCCCGACATCGAATGGGATCGTGAGCTGTTCGCTGGCGGGGGTCACGTCATGCAGAGCCGATCGTGGATGGCCGTGCAGCAGGCGCTGGGTGATGAGGTGGTCCACGAGAGCGGGGAGGGCTGGCGCTGGGCCGGCGTCCACCATCGGGCGCGCGGCGTCAGCTACCTCTACCTCCCCTACGGCCCTGCGCTCGAGGACCCCGCGCGCCTCGGCGACGCTCTCGACGCGATCAGGAAGTCAGGGAGATCGCTGAACGTCGACTTCGTACGGGTGGAGCCCGACCTGGTGGTCGCCGCCACCGCCATGGCCACCCCCGCCGCGGGGTCCGAGGAGACCGCCGGCAGAGTGCCCGACCCGGCGGTGGCCGGCGCATCGGTCACGGCGGACGGAGCACTCGCCGCCGTGGCCGCCGCCACGGAGGCGGCGCTCGCGGCCCGAGGAGCGGTGCGCATCCGCAGCATCCAACCCCGCCACACCCTCGTCCTCGACCTTCGCCGGTCGGAGGAGGAGCTGCGCGGCGAGATGCTCTCCGGGCGGCGGCGCAGCATCAACGCCGCGACCAGGAAGGGCATCTCCATCCGGCGCACGCGAGAGCCGGCGGAGACCGAGGAGTTCATCCGATTGATCCACCGGACGGGTGAGCGCAATCGCTTCGACCCCCACGCCGACGCGTACTACCGAACCGTGTGCACCACCCTCTTTGGCCTCGGGGCGGCATCCCTCTACCTCGCCGAGGTGGAGGGCGAGAGCGTCGCCGGGGTCATTGCCTTCGAGTCGGCGACCACCGGGTACTACGCCCACGCCGCCGACGACCCGGAGCGCTCGCGCCAGATCGTCGCCGCGGCCCCGCTCGCCTGGCAGATCGTGCGCGACTGCCGCGCCGAGGGGCGGAGCGCATTCGACTTCTGGGGGGTGATCCCCGATGACCAGGCCGACCACCCCTGGGCCGGGTTCAGCAAATTCAAAAAGACCTTCGGGGGCACGATGATCACCCGTCCCGGAACCTTTGACCTGCCGCTCCGCCCGCTCCGCTACCGCGCCTACCAGGCCGCGCGGGAGCTGCGCGGCGCACGGCGCGCCGGCCACCGGCCGGCCGCCCAGTGAGACCGGCTACCAGATGAGACTGGCCACCGCCGCCGAGATCGACCGCTGGGACGATCTCGTGCTCTCCAATCCGGATGGCCGCAACATGCTCCAGACCCGCGCCTGGGGTGAATTCAAGCGCAGCTGGGGCTGGCGGCCCGCCTATCTGGTCTCGGACGGCCCCGCGAGGCCGATGGCGGCGCTCTTTCTCCGCCACCACGTCCCCGGGCTCGGCTGGCTCTGGTACGCCCCCAAGGGGCCGGCCGCCTCCTCCGTGGACCAATTGGGCCAGATGCTCGCCTCCCGGAGCGCCTTCCCAGGTGCCTTCTGCGTCCAGGTGGAGCCCGAGCTGGCCGACACCCCGGCCAACCGGCTCGGGCTCACCTCACTCGGGCTCCGCAAGGCCGAGGACGTCCAGATCTCGCGGGCCACGGCGATCGTCGACCTCGCACCCGACGAGGACGCCCTGCTTGCGTCCTTCAAGCCCAAGACCCGGTACAACATCCGGCTGGCGGGCCGGCGCGGGGTGACCGTCGAGCCGGTGCCCTGCGACGGGGCCGGGGTGACCGCGATGTACGGGCTGATGGCAGCGGCATTCCAGCGGGCCGGCTACCCCCTCCGCCCCCAGGCCTACTACTCCGGCTACTGGCGGCTCTTCGAGGCGAGTGGCCAGGGTCAGCTGTTCCTCGCCCGGCTGGGGGA
>JBEKGP010000043.1:0-22598 GCA_050012735.1 Candidatus Dormibacteria bacterium | reverse complement strand
GCCTCGGTGGTCCAGCACCAGCCGGACCGCCCGGTCACGAACGTCCTGGGGATACCTGCTTGTCCTTGCCATCGCTCCATCCTCTCAAGGAATGGAGCCTCCAGGATTCCCGGGGCGGTTCAAGTGGCTCGTTGGCGGCAGGGGAGGGGAGACGTGGATCACCCCCGCGCCTTATTGCTTCCGGAACTGCTCCTGACCCTCGAAGCAAGTGCTGGCCTGAAGCACATATGGCGAAGCAAGTGGTCCAAGCGAATTCAAGATCGCCTATGTGAGTGACGAAAGTCGAAAGCACTTGCTTTGGGAGCAAGAGGTCCCCAGTTCGAGTCTGGGCGCCCCGACCAGCTGGTCACATGACGGTCAATGTTGAATTCACCGGGAGCACTTGCTTTGGTTCTGCCGGGCCCGGCCGGGTCCGCGGTGGGGCAAGGCAAGTGCTGCTCCGGGCCACGATTTGCGAAGCAAGTGCTCTATCACCGCCAGACCGACGGCTATACGTCAAAACGTCTAGCTTGCTTGCCCCAGCCTTCACTGCTTGGGCGGTCGCTCCGCGGGCTGGGAGCCAGCGATGTTGCTGAGTAGCGCGCAGGCGCGGGCGATCGCGTTCTGATCCTCGGGGCTGAGTGCTTGTAGTTGGGCGTCCAGCCAGGTATTGCGTTGGATGCGGGCGGCGAGAGCGAGCTCGGCGCCCCCGGGAGTGGTGCTGAACAGCACTTTCCGGCGGTCGTTCGGATCGGGAGTGCGGATCGCGTAGCCTGCCGAGGTCAGCCGGTTCACGGTCTGACTCATCGAGGCGGGGGCGACATGGCCCTGTTCGCTGAGCTCGGTCAGGGTGTGCGGGCCGTTCCTCTGCAGCCAGGAGAGGACGTCGAGCGCCGTGTCTCCGAGGGTGCCTTCTGGCCGTTCGCTACGGAACCGGCGGTAGAGCCGAGCGACCGCTGATCGTACTTGGCCGCCGAGGCCGGCCTCGTCGGCGGCGCCGGATTGTTCGCGGCTTGCATTTGTCTCCATGGGTCGTTAGTATACCTAAAAGTTGGCCTTTAGTATACCTAAGTACCGAGGAAACCCAGATCGCTGATGCGGCTCGATCGGAGCGCCCCATGACACCCGCTATCCCGGCCGACGAATCGACCGTGAGGGGCAAGCCGTTCTCGTGGCGGTTTACCACCCCGCTGTTCATCGGGGCGGCCTTGAACTCGGTCAACACTTCCATGATCGCCACCGCGCTCGTGCCGATCGCGACCGGCCTGCACGTCTCGGTCGGGCAGACCGCCTCCCTGGTCACCGCCCTGTACCTGGCCAGTGCGATCGCCCAGCCCACGGCAGGGAAAGTCGCGGAGGTCTTCGGTGCCCGCCGCGTCTTCCTCGTCGGGATCGTCCTGGTGGTGCTCGGCGGTGTCCTCGGCGGGGTGGCGCAGAACCTCCTCATGCTGCTGATCGCCCGGGTGCTGATCGGGTTGGGCAGTTCCTGCCCCTATCCGGCGGCGATGATGCTGATCCAGCGCCGCGCCAAAGCTGCCGGGATGGAAAAACCGCCCGGGGGCGTGCTGGGCGGCCTGCTGATCGCCGGCATCGCGACCGCCTCCCTTGGCCTGCCGATCGGCGGAGTGCTCGTCGAGGCTGCCGGGTGGCGCTGGGTGTTCTTCGTGAACGTTCCCGTGGCGCTCATCGCCCTGGCCGCAGCGCTGATCTGGATCCCACGCGATCCCGCACAGCAGACGCCGAAAAACGCCCGCGACGTTCTCTCCCGCATCGACCTGACCGGCATCATTGGCTTCGCCCTGGCGATGACCGCTCTGCTCGCGTTCCTGTTCTCACTCCCGGAACCGAACTGGACCATGCTGGGCGCGGCCGTGGTTCTGTTCGTCGCCCTGACCCTGTGGGAACTGCGCGCCAAGCACCCGTTCGTCGACGTGCGGCTGCTCGTCCGCAATGCGGCGCTGACCCGGACGTACCTGCGCTACGCCTTGGTCGCCCTGTGCGTGTATGTCGTCCTTTACGGCATCACCCAATGGTTGGAGGCCGGTCGCCATATGTCCGCGCTCGGCGCCGGATTGCTCCTGCTGCCGATGAGCGTGATCTCCGGCGTTGTCGCCGTACCGATCTCCAGGCGCAACCTCATTCGCGGCCCTGTTATCGTCGCCGCGCTGGCCAGCCTGGTGGGGTCCGCTGGCGTGCTGGTCCTGGCCTCGGGCACCAACATCGTTTGGATCGTTCTGATCACCCTGGCCTTCGGCGTCGCACTCGCCACCGCCGCCAGCGGCAACCAGATCGCCCTCTACACCCAGGCCCCACGCGAGCAACTCGGCGTCGCATCCGGACTGTTCCGCACCTTTGGCTACGTCGGCTCCATCGCCTCCTCCGCCATCACCGGCATCGTCTTCCACAACAGCGTCAGCGACAGCGGCGTCCACCTCATCGGCCTGATCATGATCGGCGTGAGCATCGTCGCCGTGGCCCTCTCAGTCTTCGACCGCAGACTCCGCAACCCTGGCCTCCCCACTCGCCAGGCATAGAGAAGGAACCAAGACCATGCCCGCAAACCCCGTCGGTCACGCATTGCGCAACCGACGCGCCGGTCACCACACGCTGGTCTGGGCGCGTCCCGACCTGCAAGCACCCGAGAACTTCACCCTCACCAGCCTTGCCTTTAAACACGGCACTCCCATCCCCGAGCGACACCGCGGCCGCCTCTTCGGCGCCAACATTTCACCCGCCCTCGCCTGGACACGACCACCGGCCGACACCGCGGAACTCGTGCTCATCGTGCAAGACGCCGACGCCCCCTTGGGGAAACCCGCCACGCATGCACTCACGGTCGGCATCGACCCATCCCTAAGCGGCATTCCGGAGAACGGCCTCGCCCACCGCAGCCCGATCCGCGGGCTCAAACACGGCAAGGGCGCCCTCGGCCACCGCGGCTGGGCCGGCCCCATGCCCCTCCGCTCGCACGGACCACACTCCTACGTCTTCCAACTCTTCGCCTTGGACTACCAGCCCGAGCTGCCCGACACGTTCACCCTGACTGATGTCGTCCACGCCATGACCGAACACGTGATCGCACGCGCCCGGCTCGACGGCACCTACGAAATCCGGTAATCGCTGACCAAAGGGGCGTCCGAACCCTTTTCCGGTCCTCCGCACCCGAACCCGTGCCCGAGACCGCCGCCCGCGCCGGACGGCTTGCCGAGGCGTTCCGTGACCGCGGCCTGCCCGTCGTGCTCGTCAGCGTCGTCGGCTGCGCACCCGGACGCACCGATAACAGCGGAACCGGCGGCGGCGAGCTATGGGACGAGCCTTCCTGCCGCTCGACGAGGGCTTCATTGCTTCCGGAACTGCTCCTGACCCTTGAAGCAAGTGCTGACCTGAAGCACGGATGGCGAAGCAAGCGGACCAGGCGAATTCAAGAAGGCCTATGCGAGCGACGAATGTCTCAGGAGCTTGCTTTGGGAGCAAGAGGTCCCCAGTTCGAGTCTGGGCGCCCCGACCAGCGGGTGAACTCGCGGTCAGTTCTGAATTCGGCTGGAGCACTTGCTTTGATGCTGTCCAGGCCCGGCCGGGGACCTGGGGTGCATAAGCAAGTGCTGCAGTGCGCCGCCGTTGTTGAAGCAAGCTCTCTATCACCGCCGCACCGGCAGGACAGCCACCGCCGCACCGGCAGGACAGCGGGGTCCTACGGGTACTCCGGAGCAGTCCCCAGGCGCGGTAACGGCTTCGATTAGGTCCGGAACCGTCGCCGGCGACAGCACTGGCGGCGTGGCCGTCGCGAGGCTGGTGAGGTCGCCCATCCCCGGACACCAATGGTCGACATTGGAGGCCTGTGCCCATGCGATCAAGCTACATGCCTCGCCCTACACTCTCTCCACGACATCGCGGCCGTCAGCCGGCCCCCGCCACATCCGTCGGCCGGGCTGGTGCTCGCCGGGACGGCTGCGGAGTGTGAGCGCGACGCGGTGCCAGGCATTGATGACCACAATGGCCCAAACGAACTGGGCGAACTCCTCCTCGTCGAAGTGCTTGCGGGCGACCTCGTAGGCTGCGGGTGGCACGTGGGTGTCGGCGATGCGCGCGATCGCGTCAGTGAGAAGCAGTGCGGCTCGCTCGCGTTGGCTGAAGAACGGGCCTCGTGCCAGACGGCGACGGCGTGGAGCCGCTGCTCGGTCTCGCTCCGGGCTCTCGCATCGAGGGCGTGCAGGTCGACGCAATAGGCGCAACCGTTCAGGATGGATGCTCGCAGGCCGACGAGGTCCCGGAGAGACGAGTCCAACTCTACGGCGGAGTCGAGGGCGGCCATCACCCGAGAGGCGCGTGGCGCTCGCGTCGAGAACTCTAGCCGCGGCTCCTCGAAGGCGATGGGACTGCTTAGGGCGCTATCGGGCACGTCGAGGTCCTCCCAAAATGGTGAGTGCGGCTTGACCGTGACGATCGCCGGCAAGTCATCGGTGGGACTGGCGTCAGATGAGAAGGCGCCGGGGCGCAGCCCGACGCCATGCCTCCATGACTAGCTCCTTCGTCAGGGTCTTGTCGGCCACGTCGAGCCGGGCGGTGATCCAGCCGTGACGGCCGAGATAGGCGGCGATGGTGAAGGTATCGGGGTTGGCGCCCACCACCGCCCGCTGTGCCTCGACGGAGGACTTGAGGGTCGCCGAGGAGCCGTCCCGGGCGAGGGTGGCAAACAGCTTGTTCCCAACGCGGAAGGTCGGTCTTCCCCAGGTCGCACGTTCGCTCACCTCGGGCAGGGACATGGCCACGGCGCGGATCTGCCCGGGGGTCATGGGATGTCCCTGGCGATGGAGACGAATTCGGGCTGGTCGAGCAGACGAAGCCAGGTGCCGTCAGCTTGTCGACGGCAGACCTGCGCCCGGGCACCGGCAGCGTCCCTGGGTGGTGTCGACGTGAGGGCGATATCGCCGCTGACCAGAGTGGGGAGCGGAGCCTCCTGTTCGAAGTGGGGGCCCTTGGACAGGATCTTCTCCCACAACGTGTGGATGGCGGCGCGGCCGACCGTCGTGCCGCCGGGAGGGTAGGCCATGACGGCGTCCTGCTCGTACAGCGCGGCGATCCCGGCAGCATCGCCGGCGTTGCCTCGCTCGACGAACAGCCGGGTCAGATCCTCTGGCTTCTGGGCTCGTTCCTGGTTCGACATGACTTCTCTCCTTGTGGCTCGGGTCTTTGCGCAGTACAGTCTGAGAGCCGCAGATCGATAAGTCCAACCGATTGAACTACTAGGATCTAGAAGATACAGTTATGGAACTCAGACAGCTCGAATATCTCGTGGCGGTCGCCGAGGAGGCGAATTTCACCCGCGCCGCGGAGCGCGTGCACATCAGCCAGTCCGGGGTCAGCGCCCAGATCCGGCAGCTCGAGACTGATCTTGGCGCCACCCTCATCGACCGGTCGGGTCGCCGGGCCACCTTGACGACCGCCGGTTCGGCCGCGCTCGTGCACGCTCGTGCCGTGTTGACATCGGTCGACGCCATGCGGCAAGCGGTCGACGACGTCAACGGGCTGGTGAGAGGCCGGCTGACTATCGGCATGGTCACAGCGTGCACTGTCGCCCCGCTGTTCGAAATCCTCGCTGCGTTCCATCACGCGCACCCGGGAATCGAGGTCACGCTGGCCGAGGACGACTCCGATCGTCTGATTCAACGAGTTCGCTCCGGTGAGGTCCACCTGGCGTTGGTCGGAGCCGCCGGCGCTCCGCCGTCGGGGTTGGACGCACTCGTCCTCGTCAGCGAACATCTCGTTGCGGCCGTCCCGTTCGACCACCCTCTGGTCAAACGGCGCCGGATCTCCCTCGCCGACATCAGCGACTACCCCATCGTGAGCATGCCGGAGGGAACCGGGGTTCGCGCTGTGTTCGACCAAGACTGCGCCCGCAAGGGCATACGTCACAACATCGCCCTCCAGGCCAGCGCGCCCGGGACCGTCGCCGACCTCGCCGCCCGTGGCCTCGGCATCGCCATCCTCACCGAGTCGATGGCCGCCAACCACCCCGACCGCTTGAAAGCGCTGCCCATCCGTGACTCGACAACTCTCGCCATCCTGGCCTTCATCTGGGCCGCAACCGACACGCCCGCTCTGCGAGAGCTCCTCCGGCATATCCGCCAGTTCGTGACCACTGGCACAGATACGAGCAAGAGGGTCGCGCCGGCTTGACCAACGGCAATGGCGCCGCCCTGACACGCACCTTCGTGCGGGCTCGCGAGTCCTTCCTGGAGCCTCGTCTCCGGCCGTGGGTCACGGTCGTCCGGATGCGGCAACGGAGTTCGGCTCGGCGCCAGCTCTCAGGAGTGGCGCAGCAGTTGGTACCCGGGGCCGAACGTCGCGTCCTGCCTCAATCGGAGCCGGCAAGCTCGAAGAACGCCCGAGCCATGTCGGCCACCATGGTGGGCCTGACCCGCTTTGACGGACACATTTGTTAGGCCGAGCACACAGCGGCCTGTTCGGATTCGTAGTCTGCCGGACTCCGGTTGCCGAGCGTCGAGTGGCGGCGCTCCCGGTTGTAGAAGACCTCGATGTACTCGAAGATGGCGCTCCTCGCCGCCGCCCGGGTCGGCCAGTTGTGGCGGTAAAGGAGGTCGAACCTAAGCGTCGAGAAGAAGCTCTCGGCCACCGTGTTGTCCCAGCAGTTGAAGGCCGCAACTCCGCATCCGAAGGCGAGTGTCCGCCGCTGACCGGTCACGGGCTTGTCTGGGCGATACCGGTGGCGTTGCTCGTGGCGCAACTGCCGTGGCGCCACCGTGCGGTCGTGCGATAACAGATCCAGTTTACAGATATAGCTGGAAACTGGTATTCTGGTCGTATGAATCACACCGAGGTCGTGTGGCGCGAGTTGCTCGCCCAGGAGGAGTCGCTCGGTCGCCGGCGTTACGCGAACCTCGCCTCCGTCGCCGCCGAGCTGGGTCTCCCCGTGTCCACGGTGCACCGCGCCCTGCAGCGGCCGATGGCGATCGGCGCCGTGACCCGCCGGCCGGGCGGTGGCTTCAGCCTGGTCGACCCCCTGCGCCTGCTCCTGCTCTGGGCTGGCCATCGCGACACCGCCGGTGACCTGGCGCTCCGGCGCGACATCGGTGCCCCGGCGACTGAGGTGGAGCGCCAGCTTCCGGAGGGCTTCCTCCTGAGCGGGTTCGGGGCCGTCGTGGCGCGGCGTGGGGGCAACCGGGTTTCGGACTACGACCGGGTCGTCTGCTACGGCGACCCGGCGGACTTACCGGATGCGTGGCCGGTCGCGGAGGGAGGGGATAGCACCGTCCTCGAGGTGCATACGCCCGATCCCTGGCTGGGCCGATACGGGCCGGTGGTGCCGCTCTGCCAGGCGTTCGTCGATCTTTTCAACACCCCGGGATGGCCGGCCGCTCGCTTCACCGAGAGCCTCATCGGGGAGCTCACGCGTGCCGCCTGAGTTCTACCCTCCCGAGCTGACGCAACTCAGCGAGCGGACTCTTGGCGAGGTCCTGGCCGTCGTCCCGGAGGCCATTCTCATTGGCGGGTGGGCCAGCCACTTCCGGGTGGGCGCACCCCGGAGCCACGACATCGACCTCGTCCTTCAGCCTCATGAGCTGGACATTCTCGCTGGCCGCTGGCCGGTGACCAAGACGACTCACCTGGGGACGAAGTGGCGTTCGGAGGTCACCGGTATCCACATTGATCTCTACGTCCCTCACCAGTCGACCCTAGGCACGCGGCTCCAGCTGCCGGTGAGCGCTCTCCCTCCCCACGCGGTCACCCTCGACGGACGGCGCGTGCTCGACGCGCCTGCCCACCTGGCCACCAAGCTGGCCGCCCTCCTCGACCGCCCCGACACCCAACCCGGGGAGAAGGATCGCGAGGAGGTGTGGCTGCTCCTGCGGGTCGAGGCACCGGATCCCGGTCAGATCGCGTCTGTCCTGGCCGCCTCTGCGCTCCAGGGATCGACCCTCACCGCGGCGGTCGACGAGGCTCTCGGCTACCTTCGCGACCTTCCCCTCTCGAGGCCGGAGCGCGCGTGGCTCCGGACCACCTCCGCGCACGTCGGCGTGGCAATGGCCGAGCTGGGGGGTGGCGACCAGACGACCACCCTTGTCGAACCCCCACCGGAGGACCGAGCCAGCGGCTCCGAGGCGGTGCATGGCAAGCGGGATAGGGACCGCAAGGTGGGCGAGCACCGGGCACGGCACGAGCCCCCCCAGCATCCGGGTCCGCGCGTCAGGCTGTAGCGGGAGCAGCAGTCGCCTTATTGCTTCCGGAACTGCTCCTGACCCTCGAAGCAAGTGCTGGCCTGAAGCACGGATGGCGGAGCAAATGGTCCAAGCGAATTCGAGAAGGCCTATGCGAACGACGAAAGTCGAAAGCACTTGCTTTGGGAGCAAGAGGTCCCCAGTTCGAGTCTGGGCGCCCCGACCAAACGGCCAATTGTGAGTTCAGCAGCAGCGCGCCTCCCAACGATCGCGAAGCGCCTGCAGGGCGGTGACCCCGGCCAGCGGCAACCCGGCCGCATCGGTGAAGTCCAGGGACTTTGGCATCTTCGCCACCAGAGCCTCGTGGACCACGGCGTAGGTGGCATAGGCACCCAGTATCTGCTTGTCCACCCTGGCGAACACGCGGTCCCCGGCCCGGAAACGGCTGACGCCGGCGCCGACCCCCTCCACCACACCCGAAAGCTCACTGCCCGCCACCTTGGGCAGATCGAGGCGGTTCACCAACCGCAGCTTGCCTTGGCGAACCTTGTAGTCGACCGGGTTCAGCCCCGCAGCGCGTACCGCGATGAGCACTTCGCCGTCGCCTGCCGCCGGCTCGGGCACATCCCGCAATTCCATGGCGCTCGCGTCGCCGTACCGGGGCAGCACGTATGCCTGCATGTCGGTTACCTGCTTTCACCGCTGGTTGGGGCAGAGGTGGCGGGGCCCCTGGCTGCCATCGGCAGTTTCCTGGGACGCCCCGTCGACGCTGGCCTGGCGCTCAGATCTGGAGGATCGCCGGTCGCCGCATCGGGCCGAGCTCGGTGTCGAGGATGAGCGCTGGCCACTCGGCGGTGTTGGACACCGACCGCGCGCCCGCCCCGGTGACGATGAAGGTGTCCTCTGACTTCGCACCCTGCACCGTCGGGTTCCAGGCGAAGCCGGCGCCGAGCGTGATGAGGGTCGCGGCGCTGGGTGTGCCCGGCACGACGTCGAACTCTCGGGAGAGGTACCCGACCGGCCCGCCCTGGACGTGAGCCCGCCATTCGCCGGGGAAGCCGGCGTCCGCGTAGGCGACCTTGGCGACCTCCACGACGCTCTCCCAGCTTCTCCCCGGGCGCGTGGCGGTGACCATGGCGGCCTCTACAGCGCAGGCCGTCCGGTGCCGTGCCTCCAGGTCGGCCCCTGGAGCGCCCGCGCAGACGGTTCGCGAGCACGACACGTTGAGGCCTCCGCGAAGCCCCACGATAATGGCGAGGACATCCCGACCGGTGACCGCGTCCGTCGGGATCGGGTGGCGGAAGGCCCGCCTCCGTTCGGCGCCGCCCACCAGGATGAGCGATGCCAGCAGGCGGCGCGCCTCCAGGGCGGCCGCGATCCTCGCCGCGAGCTCACACTCACGCTCGGCCGGCCGCCACGCGCGCACGGCACCCTCCAGAGCCTCCGCGCATTCGAGGCCCAGCGCGGCGAGGCGGTCGCCTTCCTGGGGTGTCAGGGGGAGCCTCAGGCCGGCCAGCGCGTCCGCAACGGGGGTGCCCGGCCCGTGTCCGTCGTTGGCGAGGCGCGCACCGCCGCTCAGCTCGCTCGCCACGGCGTCAAGTCCCCCCGGGCGATCCCAGGGCGTCACCTGCAGGCCGAAGCCGAGCCCGGCCAGGTCCTCCTCCGCGGCGAGGCGCTTTCCCTCGACGTCGGTGGTGATCAGGTGAAGTCCGGAGGCGTCGACCAGTGCCCAGACCAGCCCGGGCTCCTCATTGCGGCTCACCCGGTCCTCGAGACCGGCGGTCACCCAAGCGACTCCCGCCTGGGCGGTGAAGAGTGCGGCGCCGTACCCGGATCCATCCAGCCACGTCCGCACGCGGCGCAGCTTGATCGACAGCTCCTCCAGGCGAGGCTGTCTGCCGGCGGGGGCCGGTGCTTCGTCTCTCTGAACCGGTGTGCTTCGGCGCGCCTCCGTCATGGCTGCTCCTTCGATCGATCCCCAACCGCGTTCCGGGGCGATCCCACCGCCTTCGCCAGAGGTGTGATGGCTTCGGTTTTCCTTGCGATCGGGCCTCTCATGCATTTTGTTTCTGCCATAAATGCTGCCTCACTGCATCCTAGCCCTGGGGGATAAGGAAGGTCAAGCGCAATACAAGCGCTCCCGAATCCGTGTATGATCCGCAGCCTGATGGCACCCAAGACCACCCTCGCCCTACCCGTTCAGCTGTATCCGATGCCATCAACGAAGATATCAATCCTTTCTCTTGACAGAACGCAAGGGAATCAGAAGAATTAGCGAACCAAGAGGCGTGAAGGTCTGGATGGGCAGGTTCTCTGGCCCGCGCACCCTTCCGCGCCCTCACCCGGTTCGCTGGAGGTGCCACGGATGACCATGGGAGCGGAGATCCGCCTCGGGCGGCTGTTCGACGGAGGCCGCAACGCGGTCGTCGTGGCCGTGGATCACGGCCTGTACAACGGGCCAATCGCCGGCTTGAATGACCTGCCCGTGACCGTGCAAGACCTCGGCGCCGCTGACGCGGTCCTCATGAGCCCCGGGATGGCCGCTCATGTCGGGCACCACTTTGCGCATCGGGGGGCCCCGGCCCTGATGATCCGGCTGAACTGGGGCACCCAGTACGCGTCCCAGTGGCAGTATCACGAGAGCCGGAGCGTTCCCGTCCTCACGGCCGCCGAGGCGGTTGCCCTTGGCGCCGACATCGTCCTGGTGGGGATGTCCATCCACACCGGCTCCGAAGCGGTTGACGCCGAGAACGTGGAGATGGTGGCTCGGGCCGTGAGCCAGAAGCGCGTCGCCGGCGTCCCGATCGTTGGCGAGGTCTATCCCGCCGACCAGGAGGAGCTGCCCCCCGACGAGCGTCACGAACGGATCGCCGTGGGCTGCCGCGTCGTCGCGGAACTGGGCGTGGACCTGGTCAAGACCTTCCACACCGGGGAGCGCTTCGGCGAGATCATCGCCGCCACGCCCATCCCCGTCCTGGCGCTCGGATCGCGCAAGCTGCCGAACGAGCTCGACGCCCTGAAGCTCGCCGCCGAGGCGGTCGAGAGCGGGGCCCGCGGCGTCGTGTTCGGCCGCAACGTCCTCCAGGCACGGAACCCCGAGCGCTTCCTGGCCGCTCTCTGCGCCGTCGTGAAGGAGGGCACTCCTCCCGAGGTTGCCGCCGAGCGCTGCGGTCTCATCGAGGCCGTGCCAGCCTGATGAGCCTGCTCTTGGGGGTCGACGCCGGCACCACCTCGCTCAAGGTGGGGCTGTTCGACGACACCGGCGCCGAGCGGGCGGTGGCCGTGGAGGAATACTCCCTCCAGACCCCTGAGCCCTCGCGTGCTGAGATGGACCCCCACCTCTACTGGAGCTCCCTGGTCGGCGCGGTGCGCCGCGCCCTCGTTCAGGCTCGGGCGCGGCCCGCCGACGTCGAGGCGATGGCCGTGTCCAGCCAGGGAGAGACCGTCATCCCCGTATCGGCATCCGGGGTCGCGCTCGGCCCGGCCATCGTCTGGCTGGACAACCGGGCCGTGGCCGAGGCGCGCGAGCTCGCCGCCCAACTGGACGCGGGCGCTGTCTACGCGGCGACCGGAGTTCCCACCATGGTGCCCACCTGGCCGGCCTGCAAGCTGCTCTGGTGGAAGCGGCATGATCCCGACCTCTTCCGGAGCTCCGCCCATTTCCTCCTGGTGGAGGAGTTCCTCCTCCAGCGGCTCACCGGCCGTTTCGTCTCCGAGGCCGGGGTCCAATCGAGCTCTCTGCTGTACGACATCGCCCACCACGCTTGGTGGCAGCCGATGTTCGACATCCTGGGGATCTCCCCGAGCCGCCTCGGTGACCTGGTTGCCCCCGGAACGGTGGTCGGATCCCTGACCTCGGAGGCGGCCGACGCCCTTGGGCTCACCACCTCCGTCCGCGTCGTCGCGGGCGGCATGGATCAGGGGGCGGGGGCGGTCGGAGTGGGCAACTTCGCCCCCGGCCTCCTCTCTGAGAGCACGGGCGGAGCCCTGGCCGTGCAGGCCTCGCTTGACCGTCCGGACCGCGACGGCAGCGGCCGGATTCCCGTCTACGTCCACTCCGCCCCGGGCACCTACCTCTATTGTCCCGTCTGCCCGACCGGGGGGATGGCCCTGACCTGGTTCCGCGACCGCTTCGGTCAGCCGGAGCTTGCCCGTGAGCGGAGCGAGGGCGTCAGCGCCTACGACCTGCTCACCGAGATGGCTGCGGAGGTCCCGCCCGGAGCCGACGGGATCATCATGCTCCCGCACCTCTCCGGGGCCTTCAGCCCGGAGTACGAGCCCGCGGCCCGTGGGGTGTTCTTCGGCTTCACCCTCGGGCACGGCCGGGAGCACTTCGTCAGGGCGATCCTCGAGGGGGTGACCTTCACGCTTCGCCGGAACCTTGAGCTGCTCCAGGGCATCGGTGCCAGTGCCGCGGAGGTGCGCTCGCATGGAGGCGGTGCCCGCAGCCCGCTCTGGAACCAGATCAAAGCCGACGTCTGCTCCCTGCCGGTGGTGACGCTCCAGGGGACGGAGGCCGCGGTGCGCGGCGATGCCATGCTGGCCGGGGTGGCCTCGGGGAGCTTCGGCGACCTGGGCCAGGCCTGCAGCGCGGCCGTACGCCCGGAGGCTCGGTACCAGCCCGACCTCGAGACGCACCCCGCCTACGAGACCACCTACCGGCGCTACATCCAGCTGTTCGACAGTCTCCGCTCGCTGTTTCAATGGGCCGAGCCGCCCCTCCCCGTGCCGGAGGGCCCCAGCCGGCCGACCCCTCTTCGTCAAGGGCCTCGGGAGGAAGTCACGTGACCACGCAACTGAAGATCGGCGTGCTGACCATGGCGCTGCTCGAAGACGCCTACAACAAGACCGCGCATATGCGCCCGGCAGCGACCGAGACGGCGCGGGGCGTGGCCAGGGCGCTGGAGCCGTACGGCACGGTGGTGCACCCCGGTCTGGTCGAGGACGAGGACCAGGCCGCGGCGGCGGCGCGCCAGTTCAACGCCGAGGGCGTCGACATCATCGTCGCGATGGAGATCGCCTACACCAAGGGGCTGGTCCCCGCCCGGTGCTTCCTCGACACCACCGCCCCGGTGCTGGTCTGGAACACGCAGCAGATCAGCCGTCTCCAGGAGGGAGACGGCTTCGACGTCATCATGCTCAACTCGGGGATGGCCGGAATGCCCGAGCTGACCGCGGGCCTGATCCGCACCGGCCGGAAGTTCTCGCTGGTCACCTCGCGGTTCGACGACCCCGAGGGTCGGGAGAAGCTCGCCTGGGTGATCCAGGCCGCCGGAGTGCGCCGCCGCCTGCGCAGCGCCAAGGTGGGCCTGGTGGGGCATCCCTACGAGGGGATGACCGACCTCATGTTCGACGGTGTGGCGCTGCGCCAGTCGGTCGGTCCCGCGCTCTGGCCGGTCGAGCCGGAGGCGGTGGCGGTGCGCTTCGGCGAGATCCCCCAGGCCGAGGTCGACGAGCTGGTCGCATCCGAGCGGGCGCGCTACCACGTCGACATGGAGCCGGCTCTCTTCGAACGGTCGGTCCGGATGGCGCTCGCCCTGGAGTCGGTGGCGCGCGAGCAGAGGCTCGACGCCTTCACCGCCTTCGACCAGGTCTGGCTGAGCGATCCCCGGGTCGGGATCATCCCCTCCTATGGGACCGGCCGCCTCTGCGAGCTCGGCATCCCTGCCGCCCCCGAGGGCGACGTCACCACCGCGATCTCCCAGCTGGTCCTGCAGGAGCTGGCCGGCCAGGCCACCACCCTCGAGAACTACAGCATCGACTTCGACAACAACGCGGTGATGTTCTCCCACGATGGCCACGGCAACCCGGCGCTCGGGACGCCCGGGGCGGTCGCGGTCAAGCACTCCATCTACTACACGGGGGTGCACGGGTACGGAGCCGGCTTCGAGTTCGCCTACGAGCCGGGGCCCATCACCAACCTGGCGATCGTCACCGTGGGTGACAACCGGTGGCGGTTCGTGATCTCGGAGGGGCAGCTCCTCCCCATGGAGCCGCGGCCCATCTCGGCACCCCAGACCCTCTTCCGGCACGACACGCTGGCCGTCGACGACTGGTGCAATGCGTGGCTTCGTGCCGGGGCCCCGCACCACATGGGCGCGGCGCGCGGTCGCTGGACTCGTCAGCTCCTCGAGCTGGCCCAGATGCAGGGGATCGAGGCTGTGGTCGTGTGATGAACCAGCTGCGAGGTGGGTGCCGGTGCCGCCTGCGCCTGCCGAGGCCGGGCGGGTGGGCTGGTCGCGGACCGAGTGGAAGGCCATGGCCAGTCTGACGCCTGCGCGCGCACGCCGGGACAGCATCACCAGGCTGCTCGAAGATGGGGGCAGGGTCAGCGTCTCCGCCCTGACGGCTCAGTTCGGGGTCACCCAGACGTCCATTCGGCACGACCTCACCCTCCTCGAGGAGGTGGGCAAGTTGCGCCGCGTCCACGGCGGCGCGATCAGCACCCGGAAGCTCATACCCCCCACCGCGGCGATGGAACGCGCGCGTGAGAACCTGGCGGAGAAGCGGCGGATCGGCCGGTTGGCCGCGACCCTGGTTCGGACCGGTGATGTGATCCTCTTCGACTCCGGCTCCACGGTGCTCCAGGTGGCGACCAACATCCCGGCGCCGCAACGGACCACCGTGGTCACCCACTCGCTGCAGGTGATGGAGGAGGTGGGTGCGTGGGATCACTCGCACCTCATCTGCCTGGGCGGCCTCTACCTGAGGGAGCACCAGTCGTGGGTGGGACCGCTGACCCTTCTCAACCTCCGTGAACTCACGGGGGACATCGCCTTCCTGGGCTGCGACGGATTGACGGTCGAAGGTGGGCTGACCACCGCGGACATGCTGGTCGCCGAGGTCGGAGCGGCGCTGGCCGCGCGGGCCCGCCGGGTGGTCGTCGTCGCTGACGCCACCAAGCTGGGACGGGCGGGATTCACACCCTTCGCAACCCTCGATGCCATCAGCGTGCTGGTCACCGACGAGCGTGCGGATCCCGGCATCGTAGCCCGGATCCGGGAGATGGGAATCGAGGTGCTGCTGGCATGATTCCCATCCGCTCTTGGGTTGGACACCACAGGTCGCGGCGCGAGAGTCGCGCGGATTTGGCCGTGAGCTTGTCAAGGAGGGTGATGCTGGGTGAAACGCGCATGGGGGGCTTTGAGGTTGGTTTCCGGGTCTTCGGCCGGCTGGGTTCAGATCAGGGGCGGCGCATAACGCCCCATCCGATGACGAATACGGGGAGCTAAGTTATGAAAGACAACCCGACACGAGGGCTGATGGGGCGGCTGAGCCGCCTTGGCGCGGTAGCGGTGGGCGCGTCCCTGCTGCTGGCGGCGTGTGGCGGCTCGGGCGGTTCGGGCTCGAAGGTGACCCTCACCCTCTGGCAGAACTACGGCACCGAGTCCAATGCCACCGCCACGACGAGCTTGGTCAAGGCCTTTGAGAAGCTGCATCCCAACATCCAGATCAACGTCGTGGCGCAGCCGGCGGACAACTACTTCGCCCTGCTGCAGGCGGCCGCCATCTCCAAGACGGGCCCGGATCTCGCGGTGATGTGGACGGGGCTCTTCACCCTCCAGTACGACAGCTACCTGCAGAACCTGAAGTCGTATGTTCCGCAGAGCGACCTGAACCGCATGCTGGGCATGCAATGGGTGGCCCCGGGATTCGACACGGCCAACGGCGCCTATGTCATCCCCCTGGAGGACCAGTTCTACATCGGCTTCTACAACAAGTCGCTGTTTGCCAAGGCGGGGATCACCCAGGCGCCGCAGAACTGGAGCCAGCTGACGTCGGACTGCCAGCTCTTCAAGGCCATGGGGACCAGCTGCCTCTACTACGGAGCCGACAGCCAGGCGCTCGGGGCGGAGTTCTACCCCTACTACGACCTCAGCTACCTGATGGCGGGCGTCCTGTCGGTGTCCCAGTGGGAGGATCTGTACAGCGGTAAGACCTCCTGGACGGATCCCACCGTCGAGGCCCAGCTGACCAAATGGGCGAATCTCCACGCGGACGGCTACACCAACGCCAATGTGATCAGCGCGGGCGACTCGCTGATTGCGCTCGAGAAGGGCCAGGCGGCCATGATCGTTGACGGCAACTGGGACACCCAAACCCTGTACCAGTCGATGGGGAGCAATCTGGGGACCTTCGTGCCGCCTTACTCGGACACGTCGATCAACGCCGTGGTCCAGTACCCGGGTGACGGGTTCTCGATGACCACCTACTCGCAGCACAAGACCCAGGCGGCCGAGTTCCTCCAGTTCCTCACCACCACCCAGGCGGCGGGCATCGTGGACCAGAGTGGCCTCATCCCCGACCTGAGCGGATCGACGACGAACAACCCGGTCAACCAGGACATGCTGAACTTCGCTGCGAAGGACGGGATGACGCCGTACCCGATGATCGACAACGTCACCACGGTCGACGTGGTGAACGCCGGAAGCAAGGTGCTGCCTCAGCTCCTGGCCGGTCAGATCAGCGTCGCGACGGCTGCCCAGGACCTTGAGCAGGCGTGGCAGCAGCTGCCCGCCAGTGAGCGTGGTGCGTCATGGTCCACCTACAAGGCTAGCTCCTGAGCAAAGGTTGGGCGGGGCGGCCGCTGCGGCGGTCTGCCCCGCCCAACCATCGGGGCTCGGAATGTGAATCGGTGACCGGTGGGCGGCGGCCATCGCCGGTCGAGAAAAGGGTTGTCCGCCGGTAATATGGGAAGCAGAAGAAGCCAGATGGCACAGGCAGAGGTCGAGATGGTACGGGTCCCGCCCGCGCTGCGCGGGGGCAGGAAGCGCGGCCGCCGGACATCCGGGATCGCACGCCAGCGTTCGCGCGCCGGCATCGTGCTGACGCTCCCGGCCTTCGCCGTGGTCGTGGTCCTGCTGATCATCCCCATCGGTGAGGCCGTCTACTACAGCATGACCAACTGGGACGGCATCACCGCGCACTGGGTGGGGCCGGGCACCTACGTCCATCTCGTCCAGAGCCCGACCTTCTGGCGGGTCCTCGAGAACAACGGGCTGCTGCTGCTGGCACTCCCGATCGCCGTCTTCATCCCGCTGGTGATAGCCGGCATGCTCCATGAGCACGTCTGGGGATGGAAGGTATTTCGGTCACTCATCTTCCTGCCCACGGCCGTGTCGTGGGTGGTGATCGGAATCGTCGCAATGCAGGTGTTCGCGGCGAACGGGACGGTCAACTCCCTGCTCGGCGCTCTGGGCTTGAAGTCGCTGGAGATCAACTTCCTCGGCTTCGAATACAGCGCTCTCGGGGCGGTGGCGGTGACCTTCATCTGGTCGATGGTGGGAACCAACACGATCATCTTCCTAACCGGGATGTCGACCATCGACCCCGCCATCTACGAGGCCGCGCGGCTGGATGGGGCCGGGCGTCTGATGGTCTTTCGCCACATCACCCTCCCCCTGCTGAAGCGCTACTTCCAGTTCGGCTTCGTGATCACCACGATTAGCGCGTTCACCGGCCTCTTCAGCCTGATCTTCATCATGACCGAGGGTGGTCCTGGCTACGGGACCACCACCCTGGAGTTCTACGTTTATCAGCAGGCGTTCGCCATCGGGGCATTCGGGACCGGGGCGACGGTGGGCATCGTGCTGCTGATCATCATCTTCGGGGTGAACCTCCTGCAGATGCGGATCCTGCGCGGTGAGAACTAGTGGGAGTGGAGAGATGACCGTCGAGGCCGGAAGCGCGGCCGCGCCGCTCGAGACCGGAAGTCGCGGGCGGATCCGGACCGGACGAGGTGGGCCCACACTCTGGCGCCGGCTCCGGAGAGATCCGGGGGCGGTGGTGATGTTCTTCGCGCTGGTCGTGATCTGCATCGTGATGCTGTACCCGTTCGCCTTCATGATCATGAACTCGCTACGGACCGAGACCCAGTACCTGAACGGGAGCGGGTTCTCCACGTCCAGCTGGTCCGGCCTCTTCAGCGCGCTGCCGGTGGGCTCGGAGCTGCTCAACTCGACGCTGATCTGCGCGGGCTCGATCGCGATCATCCTGATCGGCTCCAGCGCGGCGGGGTTTGCGTTCGCCAAGCTGCGTTACCGCCGCCAGAATGTCGTCTTCCTCGGGATCATCGGCAGCATGATGATTCCGGTGCAGTCGATCATCATTCCGGAATACGTCAATCTCAGCAACGTCGGCCTGGTCAACAACTACCTGGGTCCGATCCTCGTGTACTCGGCCCTGGGCATGCCGTTCGCCACTTTCCTGATGACAGTGTTCTTCCGCGGTCTGCCCGACGAGCTGATCGAGGCGGCGTTGTGCGACGGCTTCGGCTACGTCGGTGTCTTCTGGCGTATTGCGGTCAGGATGGCCGCCCCGGCGCTGGCCACGGTCACCGTCCTGCAGTTCATCCAGATCTGGGACGACCTACTGGTGGCGCTTCTCCTGTTGCAGGAGCCGGCCAACCGAACCATCACGGTGGGGCTGGGCGTGCTCTCATCGGGGCGCGCGGTGAGCATTCCCGCGCTGATGGCGGGATCCCTGATCAGCGCGATCCCCGCCATAATCGTGTACCTGATCTTCCAGCGCTATCTCATCTCGGGCCTCACCATGGGGGTGAGTCGCTGAGATGAGTGGGAGGCATGTGATTTCGTTGCCGGTGGCACGCCGGTCCATTCGCTGCTGGCCATATCCACGGCCGGAGGCAGGGGAGTACAGATGGCGACAGTAGAGCTGGACGCGGTGAGCAAGGTGTACCCCAACGGCGTGGAGGCGGTCCAGAGCGTGAACCTGGAGATCGGAGACGGGGAGTTGATGGTCCTCGTCGGCCCCTCGGGTTGCGGCAAGACCACCGTGTTGCGGATGGTCGCCGGGCTCGAGGAGATCTCGGGTGGGGAGGTGCGCATCGGGGGACGGGTGGTCAACGACGCGTCCCCGAAGGACCGGGATATCGCCATGGTCTTCCAGAACTACGCGCTTTACCCGCACATGACGGTGGCCCAGAACATCGGCTTTGGCCTCAAGATGCGCCGGCTGCCCAACGCCGAGGTGGAGCGCAAGGTGCGTAGCACCGCCAAGATGCTCGGTCTGGGCCAGTGGCTGGACCGGAAACCGGCGCAGCTCTCGGGCGGGCAGCGTCAGCGGGTCGCCATGGGGCGCGCCATCGTGCGCGAGCCGAAGGTGTTCCTGATGGACGAGCCGCTGAGCAACCTGGACGCGAAGCTGCGCGTGCAGATGCGCGCCGAGGTCTCGCGGATTCAGCGGCGGCTGGGGGTCTCGATGCTCTACGTCACCCATGATCAGACCGAGGCCATGACCATGGGTGACCGCGTGGCCGTGCTGCTCGGGGGCGTGCTCCAGCAGTGTGCGGCGCCCCAGGTTCTGTACCAGCGACCCATCAACATCTTCGTGGCCGCGTTCATCGGCTCGCCGGCGATGAATCTTTACGAGGGCGCGGTGACCCCGGAGGGGACGGCCGTCAGCCTGGGCTCCCAGCGCCTGGAGCTCTCCGAGGAGGTGCGCAGGGCTCACCCGGCGCTTGCCGCCTACCGGGGCAAGGTGGTTGTCGTCGGGATCCGCCCCGAGCACATCTCGGCCGCCGGGCCGGACGACGCCGCGGTGCTGCAGGGGGATGTGGAGCTGCTCGAGGCCCTGGGGTCGGAGCTGCTGGTCCACTTCAGCCTGGATGCGCCCTTTGCTCAGGTGCCGGGTGCGCCGACCAGTGACGGCGACAGCCAGCCGGAGGGAGACGACTCGGGTTCGGCCAGCTCGACCTGGGGTGTCGCCCGGGTGGACTCCGGGACCCGGATCGCAGTGGGTGAGCGGGCGGGCTTCGCCGTGCGCGCCGGCTCGCTGCACTTCTTCGACCCGGAGACGGGCATGGCGATCTGGGGTGACACGGCCGGCGCGGGCGGCGCCCCGATACCCGCTTCCTGATCTGCGATGAACGAGCCTCGCGCCAGCGGCGAGCAGACCCTCGCCACCCCACCACCTCGGAGGAGAGATTCCTAGATGTCCGTCTACCACGAGTCGTTCCAGATCCAGTCAGACCGGCGCCCCACCTTCCACGATGTCACGCCTCAGGCGCAGGAGGCGCTGGCGCGCTCCGGGATCAGGGAGGGCATCCTGATGGTGTACTCGCAGCACACGACCTGTAGCGTCCTGATCCAGGAGGAGTCGCACGACGTCAACTACTGGGGCACCCCGCTGCTGATGCAGGACCTGGTGAACATCTTCGAGCGTCTGGTCCCCACCTGCCGGACCGAGGGACAGTATCTGCATCCCGGGCCGAAGCACATCGACGTCGCGGTCTCCACGCTGCATGAGCAGGCGGCCTGGGGGTTGAACACCGATGGTCACCTGAGGTCGGTGATGCTGGGGCGCTCGGAGAGCGTGCCCGTCATCGATGGCGCCATGGTGCTGGGAGAGTTCGGGCGCTTCTGGTTCGTCGACTTCGACCAGGTGCGAGCTCGTGAGCGGACGGTCCGCATCCAGATCGTCGGAGAGTAGGCGCCGTGTACCGGGGGATCGAGATCACGCCGCCCTTCTTCGAGCTGGGGCCGAAGGGTTACATGTTCGGCCCTGAGATGCTGCGGGTGGCGAGGTGCGCCGATGAGCTGAGCCGGGAGTACCAGGTGCAGGTCATCATCGATCCCCAGTACGTCGATATCCCGGTGATCGCCCAGCAGGTTCAGCGAGCGCTGGTCTTTGCTCCGCACATGGATTCGATTGCTCCTGGGCGGGGGCAGGGGGCGGTGCTTCCCGAGGCGATCAAGGCGGCCGGCGCCACCGGCGTGGTCCTGAACCACGTCGAGCACCGGCTGTCCGGGGATGAGCTGACGCGCACCATCCGTCGCGCGGACGAGGTGGGGCTGGCGACGATGGTCTGCGCAGACGATGTGGAGGAGGCGGTGTCGATCGCCGAGCTGGCGCCGAACATCATCGTCGTGGAGTCGCCCGAGCTGATCGGGACCGGCAGCGGCGGCGATCGTGACAACGCGGCGATCGCGGCCACCGACCGTGCCATCTGGCTCGTCAACCCGGAGATCCGGGTGCTCCACGGGGCGGGTATCGGGTCCGCACGGGACGTCTTCGGCGTCATCGCGGCAGGCGCCCAGGCAACCGGTTCGAGCAGCGCGATCTTCACCGCCCCGGACCCGGAGGCCGTGCTGGGGGAGATGATCAAGGCGGTGCGCGAGGCGTGGGAAGCAAGCCATTGAGCGACCTTGCTGATGACCACGAGCCCCCACGGCGCCTCGACGCGGGGAGCGTGTCCGCCGCCCTGAGCCTCGTCGGGGCGGAGGTGTCCAGAGCCCTCGGGCTGGTGGAGGCGGTGGAGGTGGAGCAGCTCGGAGCCACCCTGGAGCGTCCGCGGGGGCGGCGCTTCTTCACCGGTCAGGGACGCTCGGGATTCGTGGCGCGGATGGCGGCCATGAGGCTGATGCAGCTGGGTGGGCGGGCGCACGTGGTGGGGGAGGCCACCACGCCGGCGTTTGGCGAGCAGGACGTCCTGGTGGTGATCTCCGCATCGGGGGCGACGCCGACCTCGCTGCTTCATGCGCAGCAGGCTCACGCTCTCGGTGGAACGGTGTGCTGCCTGACCACCGATCGCAGCAGCCCGATAGCCCTCCTCTCCGAGCCCTGCGTGATCCTCTCGACCGAGGGCTCGGTGCAGTTCCGCCAGATTCTCTTCACCCAGGCGGCGCTCCTGCTGCTGGATGGACTGGCGTTGGCCCTGGCCGCCGGTGACACGGCGACCCAGTGGCGGAAGCACGCGAATATCCAATGATGCGATGCTCGGCCGAGAGCGCCCGGCGGGTGGGCCAGGCGGTCTCTCGGAAGCCGGCCCGCTCCTGACCTGGTCGTGCTGGCATAGGCCGTCCTGGCCCCGGGGTCGGCGGCCATGGCTTGGCGGACCTACCGGCCCGACGGCCCCCCGGTCGGTGTGACCCGGTACATGACCACGCCGTGAGCCGGCACCGTCGCCGTGACCACTCCCGCCGTCTCCGCCAGCGCCCCGGTCCACAGGTTGCGCAGGGTGTACGCGGCCGCCGGCGGCATGCCGACCCGAATGGTGGCCGTCGAGATGGTCGCCCGGGTGTCCGTCTGGTTGAAGAGCACGACCGCGCGGTCCCCGTTGGCGAGCGGCTTGGTGAGCACCCAGTGGCCGCGGCCGCTCGCCACCGGATATCCTTGCCTGGCCGGCATGTCCTGGTCGACGGCGATGACCGCTCGGTTGGTGAGGATTCCGCGCGTCACCGCCGACATCTTGGTCAGATTGTTGCCCGCGATCAGCGGTGCCGCCATCTCTGCCCACAGGCTGAACTGCGTTCGGGAGTCGGTCGGGGTCATCGCGCCGTTGCCGACCTCGAGCATGTCCGGATCGTTCCAGCCGCCGCGGCCGGCGTAGTGGTAGTCGCGGACATCTCGGACGAAGTGGCCCACCATGCTGGTGTAGTTCGCCCGGATGTCGGAGGTGGTGCGCCAGACGTTGGCGACCGG
>JBEKGP010000042.1:0-22744 GCA_050012735.1 Candidatus Dormibacteria bacterium | reverse complement strand
CCACGCCCAAGCCGACGCTCACGCCGACGCCCAAGCCGACGCCCACGCCGACGCCCAAGCCGACACCTACGCCAACGTCCAAGCCGACGCCCACTCCCACTCCCGACCCAACCTTCACTCCGACGCCCAGTCCCAGCGGCAACGTGCTGGGGATCACGGTCCCGGACACCGGAGGGGCGGGACCCACGGGCGGCGGATGGGGCGGCCTGAGCTCGATCCTCGTCCTTCTCGGGAGTCTCGTCCTCGTGGCCCAGTTCGTGGTCCGGCGGCGGGTCCGGAGCGGCAAGATCAAGGTCCAGGACATCTAACGGCCGGCGGGGAGGCGCACGCCATCTCCGCCAAATCTCAAGCCCAGAAGGAGGCCGGCGCGATCGCCCGGCCTCCTTCTCGTGTTTCCGGCGGACACCCCGCCCATCACATCGCCACGCGCAGGCTCGCCTTCACCATAATCGGAGCGGGGGATCCGGGTTGGAGGCAGCGATGTTCGATCTGAGTGGCAAGGTGGCGGTGGTGACCGGCGGCTCGCGCGGGCTGGGGCGGGCCGACTGCCTGGCGCTCGCCCGAGCCGGGGCCGACGTGGTGGTCACCGACATCCTCCTCGAGTCCGACCCCGAGCTCCCGCGGATCGCCGAGGCGTCGCAGTCGGCGCTGGCCCAGCTCTTCACGTCCCACAACGTGATCTACGCGGAGCGCACCAGCGCCGAGATCCGGGCCATGGGGCGGCGCTCGATGGCGATCAAGATGGACGTCACCGACCGCGACCAGGTAGCCGCGGTCTTCGCCGAGGTCAAGCGCGAGTTCGGCTCGCTCGACATCCTGGTCAACAACGCCGGCACCCTCGATCACATGGGGCAGATCGAGGACCAGAGCGACGATCTGTGGGAGCGCGACCTGCGCGTCAATCTCACCGGCGCCTACAACTGCACCAAGGCTGCGTGGCACCACATGCGGGAGCAGAACTGGGGCCGCATCATATTCATGTCATCCGTGGCTGGAACTCTTGGAGGCTTTGGTCAGGCGTCATATTCCGCGACCAAGGCAGGGCTCAACGGGCTGGGTAAGTCGATGGCGCTGGAGGGGGCACGCTTCGGCATCACCAGCAACATGATCGCCCCCGGTATCATCGCCACCGAGGCGTTCACCGCCGGCAACCCGCGGATGAACGAGCGCATGGTGCTGCGCACGGCCATGCGGAGCATGGGCGAGCCGGAGGACGTGGCCGCCCTCGTCGTCTTCCTCGCCTCACCGGAGGCGCGCTACATCACCGGTCAGGTCATCCACGTCGGGGGCGGGATCGACCTCTTCGTCTATTGACCGCAGCACTGACCGTCAGCGTCGACTACCAACCTGCCGCCACCGGACCCTTCCTCTGGCAGGCGTTCGACACCGCGACGGTGACCTCCGACCTGGCGGCGATCGCACGAGCGGGGTTCCGGGAGGTCCGCGTCGGGCTGGCCTGGGACAGCTTCATGCCCGATGCCCGCGGGGTCGACCCCCGGCGGATGGGCGAGTTCGACACCCTGCTCCGCGTCGCCGGCGCTCACGGCATGGCGATCGTCCCGGTGCTCTTCGTCCAGGCTCACGGCGACTGCGTGTTCCTGCCCAGCCGGGTGGTGATGCGGGACGCCCGGCGGCGCGGGGTCCGCGTGCTGAGCGAGGGGATGTTGGAGCCTGGAGGCCCGCGCGACGCCTGGACGGACCCGCTCATGCTCGAGCTCGCCGACCGCTGGGCGAGGGGGATGGCGGTGGGCTTCGCCAACCATCCCGCGCTTGCCGCCTGGGACCTGGGCGACGATCCGGCGAGGGTCATCCGACCGCGGAGGATTCCCGACCTCGCTGCCTGGGTCGCACTGGCGGGGGCGCCGTTCCGGCAGCGGGGCGACCGCGTCCAGATGACGCTCGGTGCCGACGACCTGCTCCGCGGCCGCGGGGTGAGGCTCGGGTCCCTTTCCGGTCTCCTCGACAGGATCGACATCGGCATCCGCCCGGCTCAGTTGCGCCGCCTCCAGCTGCCGGAGCCGGAGGCGCTCCTCTTCATCACCCAGCTGGCCCAGGCGCTCGCCGGCGACCAGGGTGGCCAGCTCGGTCTGGCGCTGGCGATGCCGTCGCCGGGCGACGACGAGGAGGGGATGGACGAGCTGGCAGCCGCGGCCACCGTCGATCAGCTGGTCGAGCGCCGCAGCGAGGCCGGGGCCGGCGCCGTGCGGGCGACCGCGTGGTGCGATCTCCACCCGCGGCTCCGCGAGCGGGCTCCCTACGACCGGCATGACTGGCGGCGGCGTTGTGGCCTGGTGAGGCTGGACGGCGCCGAGAAGCCGGTTCTCGGCCCCTGGTCGCGGCTCGCGCGGGCCGACCTGGCGGCCCCCCCGCCCAACCCCTGGCCACCACGCCTGGACGTCGAGGCGTTCTACGCAAACCTCCCCGACAGCGTGCTCGACCTGGCCGCCGCCTGGCACCGCGAGCAGGAGGATCGGCCTGCTATTCTCGACCGCGGTGAGGCGTGAGGGCGCTCCAAACCCCCGCGTCGCTCAACACTGCGGCCGCAGCCCTGGCGCTGACCCGGGGAAGGTTCTGAGGTCGTCAGCGTTTGCCCGTGTGATTGCATGTCAGCGTCCGCCCTTGGAGGGATTCGCGAAGTGACCGCTGGCCGAATCAAGAAGATCATCCCTGACCGCGGTTTTGGCTTTGTTCGCGCCGACGACGGTGCCGAGGCCTTCTTTCACCGCACTGAGGTGACCCCGGTCGATTTCGACTCCCTGGAGGAGGGAGAGGCGGTCACCTTCGACCTCGTCGACAGCCCCAAGGGTCCGAGGGTTCACAACCTCCAGAAGAGCGCCTGAGCCTGCGCTCCGGTCCTGGGCGCCGCTGGACAGACCGGCGGCCGGTGACCACCCGTGGACTGACCGTGGTGGACGTTGTCAGTCCTCCCGGCGTGAGGCTCGCCTGCTTGCCACTGCCATGTCCATGCTGGTCCGGGTGAGACAGGACTGCGACACGATCGTGTGCAACGAACGGAATCCGCACCTAAGATCGGACCTTAGCGATGCCGTTCTGGAAGAAGGAGGCCGGGCCGCCTTCCCCTTCTGATCCCAACGTGCCCGCCGGACCCCGCCCTGTGCGCGGAGTCCTGGCGTGCTCGGAATACGCGTGTGGCCGCCATGACGCCGCCTCGTGCGCTTATGTCGACCGGCGGGGCCGGGCCTGCCCGACTGCGTGGTGCCCCGCCCACCAGGTGGTGATGGAGGGCCGTGCCTTCTGTCGCCGCCATGCGCGCACCTTCGGGGCCGCCGGCGGTGGGGAGTTCCAGATGGGGCAGTCCCTTCCCGATCTCGACAACCGCTCGCCGTCCCTGGCGGACTACGTCGGCGATGCCCTTGAACCGCGTGTCCTGCAGTTTCTCTGGAGCCTCTGCCGGCCGGGGACCAACGACCAGGTGGGATCGGAGCCCCTGCGCGTGGTCCATCCGACAGGCGGCGGTTCCCGGCGATGGGACCGGACCTGGAAGATCTACGACCACACCGGGGTCATCGTCCAGGTGACGGTCGAGGCGGACGAGAGCCGTGACCCGGAGGTCGACCTCAAGGTCGGGCGGAACACCGTCGGCCAGGCGATCCCGCCCTGGATTGCCCGCCGGCTTCAGGGCCTCCCCGCCCTCGCGGTGGACGCTGACGCCCAGGAGCGCGAGCTCTTCTACAACGCCCTCTGGCAGGCGGCGCCGGGGCAGATCGTCCTCGAGGTCCAGCAGAGCCGGAGCGCCCTCGGCTACCTGGGTCGCTGAACCGCGCCGGGGGACGTCGGCCCGTCGGGCCCCGACCTCAGCTCGCCGAGCCGCTGCTCGGCGGCGCGCACCCGCTCCGGATCCTCTCCTCTCAGCCGGATGATCAGGTCGCGACCCTGCTGCGGGGGGTAGGAGCCGACCGCAACGTCGGGGAACTCCATCTCCAGCCGCCGCATCGGCTCGGCAAACTCGGCCTCGATGGCGCCCGGATGGCGTGACTCGACGACCGTCAGAGCACGGCTGCCGGAGAAGTACTCGGGGATCAGCACCTCCTCGAGCACCGCCTCGAACTCGCGCGGCACTCCGGGGAGGACGAAGAGCCACCGACCCGGGGGCGCCTCCAACTCGACGGCGAGCGGGGGCGCCATGCCCCGCCGGTTGTCCAGGATCCGCCCGCCGGTCGCCATCCGGGCCATCCTCCGGTTGGCCGGGGTGGGGGTCGGGCTCGCCACCCAGCCGGCGGCGTGCATCCGGGCCACCATCGCCTCGATCCGGCGGAGAGCCGCGGGATCCTCTGCCAGATCGCGTCCCAGGGCCTTGGCAACCGCCTCGTGGGTGCGATCGTCGGGGGTCGGACCGATGCCTCCAGAGACGATCACCCTGGCCGCGCACGGATCGTCGATCGCCCTCCGCACGGCCGCGGCGATGTCGTCGATCGAGTCACCGACGACCTCGATGCGGCGAACGGGATAGCCGGCCTCGAAGAGGCGTCGTGCGGCAAGAGTTCCGTTCACGTCGGTCGTGAAACCGCCCAGCAGCTCGTCGCCCACGATGATCAAGAGGGTTTCGGGAAGGGGCATCTCCCCCGATGGTGCCAGACTGGACGCACGTGCGGCGACCCCGGAGGCACGCCGTCACGCTGTGGTCGCGGCGGCCGCAGGACCATTGTTCCCCTGCGGTAGGGACGGACGTCCCGGATTGGAGTGGCCATTGGTCAGAACGGGCGGGTCCCGCCGGCCGTCTGGCTACAATCCCAGCGACCACGCCAATTCCGGATGGGGCAATCAGATGTCCTGCCCGGGCCCACGGGATGGATCGATGCTTGGAATGGTGACTGAAAGCGTGCTCTGGCCGGTGGCGGCCGCTGGTGTGATCGCTCTGCTCTGGGCTGTCGGGCTCATCGTTTGGGTGCTCCGCCAGCCGCAGGGCAACGAGAAGATGCGCGAGATCTCCAAGGCGATCCAGGAAGGTGCTCAGGCCTACCTGATGCGCCAGTACAGCTACGTCGCGGCCATCGGCGTGGTCATCGCCGTCGTCCTCATCTTCGTCGTCTCCTTCAAGGCGGCGATCCTCTTTGTGATCGGGGCTCTCCTCTCCGGCGCCGCCGGCTACATCGGCATGAACATCTCAGTGCGCGCCAACCTGCGCACCGCCGAGGCCGCGCGCGGCGGCGTCAACCCGGCCCTCAAGATGGCCTTCCGCGCCGGTTCGGTCACCGGGCTGTTCGTGGTCGGCTTTGGCCTCATCGGGGTGACCATCGCCTACGCGTCCTTCGGGGACTTCACCGCGATCATCGGCTTCGCGTTCGGCGCCTCCCTGATCTCGGTCTTCGCCCGGTTGGGCGGAGGCATCTACACCAAGGCCGCCGATGTCGGCGCCGACCTGGTCGGCAAGATCGAGGCGGGCATCCCCGAGGACGACCCCCGCAACCCAGCGGTCATCGCCGACAACGTCGGTGACAACGTCGGCGACTGTGCGGGCATGGCGGCCGACCTCTTCGAGACCTACGCGGTCACCGCGGTCGCGACCATGCTGCTCGGCAGCCTGCTCTACCGCGACGCCGCCGGCACGCCGATCTTCGCCTTCATCGCCTACCCGCTCCTGCTCGGTGCGGCGAGCATCATCGCCACCCTGATCGGCTCGCTCTTCGTGCGGATGGGCAAGGGCAAGTGGATCATGGGCGCCCTCTACCGCGGCCTGGCGGTCTCGGTGATCATCGCCCTGCCGCTCTTCTTCCTGGTCACCCACCTGCTGTACAGCGACTTCCAGATTCCGGCCTTCACCCACTCGGTCAACAACCTCTTCTGGTGCGCGGTGATCGGGATTGCCATCACCGTGGTCCTGGTCGTGGCCACCGAGTTCTTCACCGGCGCCCAGTTCTGGCCGGTCCGGGCAATCGCCAAGGCGTCGCAGACCGGGCACGCGACCAACATCATCGCGGGCCAGGCGATCGGGATGCAGGGCACCGCCATCCCGGTGCTGACCATCGCCCTGGGCATCCTCGCCTCCTACAGCCTGGGCGGTCTGTACGGCATCGGTATCGCCGCCATGGCGATGCTCTCGATGACCGGGATCATCGTGGCCATCGACTCCTACGGGCCGATCACCGACAACGCGGGCGGCATCGCCGAGATGGCCGATCTGCCCGAGGCGGTGCGGAATGTCACCGACCCGCTGGATGCCGTCGGCAACACCACCAAGGCGGTGACCAAGGGGTACGCCATCGGCTCGGCCGGGCTCGCCGCGCTGGTCCTCTTCGCCTCCTACACGGATGTGGTCAACAACCATCTGAGCTCCGCACACGTGAGCCTGCTGAGCTTCAACCTGACCGACGCCAAGGTCATCGCCGGCCTCTTCCTCGGCGGCATCATGCCGTTCCTCTTCGGCTCGCTGGCGATGCTCGCCGTGGGGCGGGCCGCAGGTGGCGTCGTGACCGAGGTTCGCCGTCAGTTCAAGGAGATTCCCGGGATCATGGAGGGGACCGGCCGTCCGGAGTACGCCAAGTGCGTCGCCCTGGTCACCGCCGCCGCCCAGCGGGAGATGATCATCCCCGCCCTCCTACCCGTCGTCGCCCCCATCCTGGTCGGATTCATCTTCGGTCCGGAGGTCCTCGGGGCCATGCTCCTCGGCGTCATCGTCGTCGGCATCTTCCTGGCCATCCAGATGACCACCGGCGGCGGCGCCTGGGACAACGCCAAGAAGTACATCGAGGACGGCCATTACGGTGGCAAGGGCAGCGCCACGCACGCCGCCGCGGTCACCGGTGACACCGTGGGTGATCCCAACAAGGACACCGCCGGGCCGGCCATCAACCCGATGATCAAGGTGATGAACATCGTGGCCATCCTGCTGGCCCCGGTCATCGCCACTCATCACCTCTTCTTCTAGCCACCACCTCGTGCGATTGCCCGCCGGGCCATCCGCCGTTCGCGGCAGGTGGCGCCGGCGGGCGTTCGCGTCTGCAGAGTCCGCGTGGGTGCGGTATCTTCCGACCTGATGGGAGGGCGCTGGCTCTGCAGGCTTGGCCGGGGTGCGGTCCGCACCGCCGATGCCAACCCCTGGGACTGGGTGCCGACCCTGGCGGCGGTCCTCCTTGTCGCCGGTCTCGCCCTCCGGCTGCACGGCTACACCTCCTATCCGCGCTTCGGGGCCAACGAGGACGAGGTCGCGTGGACCTGGCTGGGTCAGAGCCTCTGGCTCTTCCACTGGCCGGCGTCCTGGTCCTACCTTCCCGAACATCTGCCCGTCACCGCCGTGGCGACGTCGCAGGGGGTGTACATGCCCGGGGTCAGCCCCTGGCTGGACCATCCCCCTCTCTTTGGCCTGCTGGTCGGCGGCGTGGCCCTTCTCGCCGGTGAGCACACCCCGGCGGCGGTCGGACCCTCCGCCATCCGGCTGGTCCCCGTCCTGCTCAGCATCCTGAGCGGGTGGCTTCTCTACGTGCTCGCCGCCCGTCACCTCGGCCGCGTCACCGCTCTGGTGGCGCTGGGCGTCTTCTGCCTCTCGCCATGGATGATCTCCGCCAGCCGGTTGGTCGAGAGCGAATGGCTCCTCGCCCCGATGCTGCTCGGCGTCCTGGTGCTCGCGAGCCATCGCGGTCGCCTTCCGACTGCTCTGCTGCTCGCCCTCTGCGTGCTCGCCCCGCTGGTCAAGGTGCCCGGTGTGATCGTCGGGGCCGCTGCCGCGGTGGCGTTGCTCACCGAACGGCGCTGGGCCGTGGCACCGCTGGCCCTGCTCGGAGCGCCGATCGGCATCGGTCTGTTCGCGGCCTACGGAGCGGCTGTGGACTGGCACCAATTCGTGCTGGTGTGGCAGGTGCAGGCGGCCAGGCACGCAAGCCTCATCGCGGGGCGCGACTTCCTCTTCTCCGGCGACGCCGGGCTCTGGAACTTCGTCCCGCTCAACGACCCCTTCTGGACGGTGGGGATGGTCGGGCTGGCGGTGATGCTGCTGCGGCGCCCCCTGGGTACCGAGTCGCGAATCCCGCTTGCCTTTGCCGGGTACGCGCTGCTGATGGCGCTCACCGCCGGGATCGAGGGCGCCGAGTACTACGACTGGTACCGCTTCGCGGTTTACCCCCTCATCTGCATCGGAGTGGGGGATCTGGTAGGGCAGAACCTGCCGCGACTGCGCCTTCCGCTCGTCGACCGTCTCCGGACGCGGATCGACGCGCTGCGTGCGTCACGTCCGGCGGGGTCCGACGCCGCCACCTGAGCGCACCCTGAGGGCACTCCGTGTGCGGCACTAGACTGGTGGCGTGGACGAGTACGCGCTCGAGATCGACTCGCTGCGGCGCACCCTGGCTCGGCTCCGTGTCGAGGAGGCCGCCCCACCGCTCATCGACGAGTACGAGGTGGAGCTGCGCATCCTGGTCGCCCTGTACGAGGCGGCGAATCGGACCATGGACGCGCGCGACGGCGATGCCGGGCTCGCCCGCGCCCTGGCTCTCCTCGGCTTCGGCGCATGGGACCTCAACAACGTCTATGCCTTCGTCTACGAGGTGGCCATGGAGGTCGACACCGACGGTCGGGACCTGGGCGCGCTCATCGGCGAGATGGACTTCCCCGCTTTGATGCTGACCGCGGCGGACGGCCGTCGGACCTGAGCCGGGTACGGGCTCGCCCGTCAGGCGATCCCGACCTCGGCGGTGCCGGGCTCGGGAAGCTTGATGCCGGGGTTGAGCAGGCCGCCGGGGTCGTAGCGCTGCTTCAGCCGGCGCATCAATCCCATCCCCGCAGCGCCCAGCTGCCGCTCGGCGTAGGCGAGCTTGGTGGTGCCCACTCCGTGCTCGCCGGAGAGCGAGCCCCCCATCCCGAGCACGGTTTCCATGAGGTCCGCCCCGGCCGCGTCACCTCGGGCACGCTCTCCGGGCAGCCGGGGGTCGATGAGGAAGGTCACATGGAGGTTGCCGTCGCCCAGGTGACCGAAGTTGACGACCGGAACGAGATGACGGGCACCGATCTCCTCGGTCCGCGCCACCAGCTCGGCGATGCGAGCGCGGGGGACGACGACGTCTTCGTTGATCTTGCCGACCATCACCGTCGCCACCGCGGCACTGACGGCCTTGCGGACCTCCCACAGCCGCGCGGCTTGCGCGGAGTCGGCGGCTTGATCCAGATGGACGGCGCCGGCCGAGCTGAGCGCCGACCCGGCCGCTGCGACCTCCGATCGCACCGTCGCCCCGTCTCCCTCCAACTCCACCAGGACCATGGCCGCGCCTCGCGGCACCTCCACGATCCCGGTCCGGGCGACGGCCTCGAGGGCACTCCGGTCGAGGAACTCCAGGGCGGCGGGCACCAAACCCTGCCGGGCGATCTCCGCCACTGCACCGAAGGCCGCCTCCAGACCGGCGAAGCGGCCCGCCAGAGTGGCCCGGGCAGCCGGCGCCGCAAGGAGACGGAGCGTGACCTCGGTGATCACGGCGAGGGTGCCCTCGGAGCCCGCCAGCAGTCCCAGCAGGGGAGGGGCATCCGATCTCCCGCCCGCCTCACCGAGGTGCACGATCTCGCCGTCGCCGAGCACCGCTGTGGCACCCACCAGGAAGTCGGCGGTGGTCCCGTAACGGAAGGCATGGGGCCCGGCGGCGTTGCAGGCGACGTTGCCGCCGATGGTGCTGGTGGTCGCCGAACCCGGATCGGGCGGGTAGTGGAGACCGGCGTTGGCGGCGCGCCGATGGATGGCCGCCGTCACCACCCCGGCTTCGGCGTGCAGGCGCTGCTCCTCCACGTCAAGTTCGAGGATGCGGTTCATCCTGCAGAGGTCGAGGATGACTCCCCCGTGGAGCGCCACCGCCCCGGCCGCATAGCCCGTGCCCGCGCCCCGAGGCACGACCGGCAGCCCGTGGCGGGCGCAGCTCCGCACCACCCCGCTCACCTCCTCGGTGGTGGCGGGGAGCACCACCGCATCGGGGAGCCGCCGCTCGCCGGAGGCACCGAAGGCGTCGAAGGCGTAGGCGGCGAGGTCGGCCGGGCGGGTGTGGAGATGGGCGGCGCCGACCTGCCGCTCCAGGTCACGCCGAGCCGCGGCCGAGAGCATGTGAGGGATTCTGAACGTCGCGGAGACCGGGCAGGGGCGGGCGATCGCCGGACCGTCTGCCGGCTCCCGGTCCGGGCGGGCGCCGGAATGGCCGCGGCTATACTCGTTCATCGATGGCCCAATCCCCGACGATCGCCGCCATCGAGCGGGCGCTCAGCACGGTGATGGAGCCCGAGCTCCATCGCGACATCGTCAGCCTGCACATGGTCAAGGACATCCGCTGTGAGGGCGGCGCTGTGTCGCTCAAGGTCGTCCTGACCACCCCGGCCTGCCCGCTCACCGGCCGGATCGAGGCCGACATCCGGGCCGCCCTGGTCGACCAGGTACCCGGCGTGGAGACCGTCTCCGTCGCCTGGGAGAGTGACGTCACCTCGGCGTCCCGCGGGCTGCCCGGGCGCCAGGAGATCCCCGGGGTCAAGAACATCGTGGCCGTCAGCGCCGGCAAGGGTGGGGTGGGCAAGACCACGGTGAGCGTCAACGTGGCCATCGCACTGGCCCAGGCCGGCGCCCGCGTCGGTCTCCTTGATGCGGACATCTATGGCCCGAACGTCCCGATCATGATGGGCCTTCACGAGCAGCCCCAGGCCGGGGAGTCGGGAAAGATGCTGCCTCTCTCCGCCTTCGGCATCGAGGTGGTGAGCTTCGGCACCATCCTCAAGCCGGGCCAGCCGGTGATGTGGCGCGGCCCGATGCTGGCCAAGGCGATGCGGGAGTTCCTCTATGAAGTCGAGTGGGGCCCGCTCGACTATCTGGTCATCGACCTGCCGCCCGGCACCGGTGACATTCAGATCAGCCTCGCCCAATCCATCCCCCTCACCGGGGCGGTCATCGTCACCACGCCTCAGGACGTGTCGATCGCCGACGTGAGCCGCGGCATCCAGATGTTTGCCCAGCTCCGCCTCCCGGTGCTCGGTGTCATCGAGAACATGAGCGGCTTCATCTGCCCCCACTGCGGGGAGCGCACCGACGTCTTCGGGTCGGGTGGCGGCCGCGAGCTCGCCGAACACAGCGGGCTGCGCTTCCTCGGCGCGATCCCGCTCGATCCGGGAGTCCGGATCGGCGGGGGCGAGGGCCAGCCGTTGATGGTGGCGGCCCCGACGTCGCTGACGGGCCGCATCTTCCGAGGCGTGGCCGAGCTGATCGCCGCGGAGGTCAGCAAGGAGAACTACGCGGCGACCGGCGGCCCTCAGATGCCGAGCGCGCCAAGGATCCCAGTCGGCGGCTGAGATATCCCCCGGCCGTTCCGATCCCGGGCGGCAGGGGCTACTTGTCCTCTTCCTCTTCCTCGTCGTCCAGGTGCGCGGTGTTCACGGAAAGACCTCCTTCTGGGGTGGGCGGGGATGCTCTCTTGTATAGCCGATCCGGGGGCGTTCGTGCCGTCCGCTGGTCTCAAGCCCGGCTGAAAGCGACGAAGAGGTCCCCGGTGTCCACGCTGGGGTCGCCGACCTGGGAAAAGACCCGGAACCGGGCCCGGAGCGCCGCGTACTGCTGAGCCAACCCGGGGTCGTGGTACGCCTCGACGGGGTCCCAGGGGTGGAGGAAGCGGACCTCCTCGATGCCGGCCTGGAGCGCCTCCTTGAGGCAGCCGAAGCACGGCTGCATGGTCGAGGTGATGGAGGCGCCGAGGGTCTGCTGCCCGAAGCGGGCGGCGGTGAGCAGCGCGTTCTGCTCGGCGTGGACGCAGATGCAGACGTCGTAGGCGCCGCCGCGAAGGCTCGTATCGAGGTCCCGCTGGGCGCACCGCCGGCAGCCGCCCTCGGTGCAGTTGGGCATCCCGAAGGGTGTCCCGTTGTACCCGGTGCTGAGGACGCGGTCCTCCCGCGCGATCACCGCCCCCACCCGTCGACCCAGACAGTCGGCCCGGCTCCGGGCGGCGATCGCCAAGATCAGGAAGTACATCTGCTTGTCGGGGCGGCGCGGACGGGCCGGCGTGGGCGTGTCAGTCATCGCTCGGCAGCGTAGCCTCTCGTGGGGCCTTCCGTCTGGTCAAATGGCATGGGGCGAGTAGCTCAGCCGGTTAGAGCAGGGGGCTCATAACCCTCGGGTCGCAGGTTCGAATCCTGCCTCGCCCACCTACAGCTAGCGAAGCCGGTACCGGATCGGCCGGTCGCCGCTTGCGACCACCTTGGATCCGGCGCGCTCCAGGATGCGGCGCACCTGCTGCCCGCTGACCCCGGGGCCGAGGCGATCACGGATCCCGACGACGGGGAGCGGATGCGCGGCACCGCGCAGCGCTGCCAGCACCTGGTCCTCCAGCGAGACCTCGTCGCCGTCCAAATCGGTTTCGCCGGCGGGGTCGGCTGAGATCGGGATCTCCGGCGGAGCCGGCGGGATCTCCGGCGCAGCCGGCGGTACCTCAGGGGCAGGAGCGCGGAGCTCACGTACCGGGGCGTGAACCTCGGGTGCCAACGGATGAGCCGCCGGCGGCTGGCCGGCCGAGGGGGCGGGCATGCGGATCGCAGCCGGGGTTGGAGGCGTCTCCCCGCGAAGTCGGGCGAGTAACGTGGGCAGGTCGTCGAGCACCTGGCGGACAAAGATCGGGGTCCCGCTCACCTCGATCTCCCGCTCTCCGTCCTTGAGCCGGACGCTGCTGGAGGTCGGGGCCGGCTCCGAATTCGGCCGGGGGGCCGGCATCGGGGGACGGTAGGGTGGCCGCGGCGGGTAGGACCGATCGTCCGGCGGGCGACGGGGCAGGAATGGGCGATCGGTCACTGACGCTCCTTCAGGATGGGCGATGGCGCGGGTCGAGAGATCCTCCTACTCTGCGGCACCGTCGTCCTTGGGTGTCCGGGTCGAGGTGCGTCCCTTGGCTCTTGGCGCCTTCTTGGTGCCATCCACGCCGGGCGGTGGCTCCGATGCCTCACCCTCGTCCGGCGCCTGCGAACTGCTGACCGGCAGGGTGATCGGCTCGAGGTCCTCCTCGTCGAGCGGGGGACCAAAGACCAGCTCCGAAAGCTTGGCCTTGAGAGGTGTCTTGGTCACGACGACGTACACCGCCCCGGCGACACCGGTGAGGACCAGGGTCCGGCGAAATCGGCGGCGCCACCGCTTCGGCCGCGCGGCCTTGATCTCGGCCTTCGCCGCGGCTTTGGCGGCGCGCCTGCCCTTTGCGGTGATCGGCATCTCGGCAACCTCCTGTGAAAGTCGGTCAGCGGCGTCGGCGAGGACCACGGCCGCTCGCTCGGCGGCGCGGCTCAGGGTCTCCGCCGAACTGTGGGCGGCGCTGCGCAGTGCCGGACTGGCCACGCGCTGGGCTTCACGGGCCACCACCACCGCCCGTTCGGCGAGGTCGGTCACGGTCTCGGTCGCCTTCTCGGCGGCTCGGGTGCCGGTCTCAGCCACCTGTCTCTCGAACGCGGCGGACCTGGAGCGCTGCATGGTCCTTCTCCTCGATGGGCGGTCATGAACGAGGCGGTGGCCGGTCCCAACCGGGGATCCCGACGGCCGGGCGCCGCCATCGCCCCACCAGCGACGCTGCCGTCATGCGACTTCCCGCTTGCTCCAATGCTGACACAGCCGGCACGTCCCAGGCGAAGCCATCGCCGTACCCGCACATTGGTTGTTGAATTGGTCGCCGAATGGCCCGGTCGGTGCGCCAACGTCCGCAGCAGGTCAGGCCGCTTCGGCGAGCGTTCTCAGGTGCCGGGGGGCCAGGCTCGTCGCCAGCGGAGCGTCGAGGAACCAGCGGATCCGGGCGGCACCAATCGGGCCGACCACGCGGCTCAACTCCTCCTCGGATGCCGCGTACATCGCAGCCAGGTTGGGGAAGGCTGCGGCCAGACGCAACAGTGCATCGCCATCATCGCCAACGATCTGGCGCACGTGGCCCAGCCGACGGCTCGCCAGCTCTCCCGTCGGTCCGTCGCCGAGGGGGAGCTCCAACTCGATCGTTCCGAGTGTGGCCATATCCCTATGGTAGCGAACCTATGTTCGCATGTCAAACGCCCCCCTGCGGGGCGGGCTGACCGCCTCACCTCCTCAGGAGCCGGGTGGGGCGCAGGTGGGTCGAGCAGGCAGGTGTGGCGCAGGTGATCCGCGGCAGTTCCCGCCGCGACCGGTCAGCTCCGGCTGGACCGCGCCAGCGGGGCCTCGGCCGCGACGTCCAGCCCGAGGTCGAGCTGGAGCTGGAGCAGATTCTCGATGAAGACCCGGCGATGTTCCGGGTGCACACCGTGGGCCAGGATCGCGGCGCGGTGGACCGGGGCCCCATACCCCTTGTTGCTCGCCCAGTCGTACACAGGGGCATCCAGGTGTAGGCGGCGCATCAGGGCGTCGCGATGCACCTTGGCGACGATCGAGGCCGCCGAGATCTGCGGCACCAGATCGTCGCCCTTCACCAGGCAGTGGACGGGACGGGCGGCATCGATCCGGAGCCGGCCGTCGCAGCAGTAGCCGTCCGCCTCGACCTCGGTGACCAGGCGGCGAAATACTTCCACGTTGGCCCAGCCAAGGCCATACCGGTTGATGTCGGCGGTGGTGATCTCTGAGATCGCACAGGCGAGGGCTCGGCGGTGGATCTCCTCCGCCACCACCTCCCGCTGGTGTGCTGTCAGCTTCTTGGAGTCCCGCAGCCACGGGTGGCGGAAGCCGCGCGGCAACACCACGGCGGCAGCCACAAGTGGTCCAGCAAAGGCCCCCCTGCCCACCTCGTCCATGCCGCAGAGCCGGAAGCCTCGCCAGTCCTCAACGCCGAAGGTCGTCGTGATATAGGCGGAGAGCCGGAAGCGAGGCACCGCGCCAGTCTACGCACGCCCGGCGCCCCCGGCTCGGGGGCGCCGCGCTGCGCGGATTCGATCGGCCGGCTACCTCCGCCGGGGGTTGCGCGGCCGCTTACGGCCGTAGGCGGCCCCCTCGGCCACCGCGTCGAATGCAGGCAGAGGTCCGGCGCTGGCGCGCGTCACCCCGTCGCCCTGGACAAACACCTTGCGGTTGCCCACGTCGATCAGGTACGAGACGCTCAGCCCGCCGCCACCGTCAGGAAGCATCGAGACATCCGCCACCGTGCCGACGCGCCGGCTCCCCCCATAGGGAAAGCTGACCCTCGCGCCGATCGCGATAGCGTCGCTCGGGACTCCCGTCACCGTGCCGACGTACGGAAGCAGTCGCTGCAGTAGACGGGCTTGTCACCACGGGGCTGGAAGGGGACGCGAGCGATCCCACCGCAGCCGGCGCAGGTGACCTCGAACATCTGGCGAGGGCCGCTGGAGCGTCCGCCGCCGCCGCCACCGCCGCCGTAGCCGCCTCCGCCCATCCCGGCCGCTTTACGGGCGGCGCGGCACGAAGGGCAGCGAGACGGGGGGTTGGTGAGTCCCTTGGACGAGAAGAACTGCTGCTCCCCCTCGGTCCAGATGAAGTCGACGCCGCATTCGCGGCAGCGCAAAGTCTGATCGACGGCCAACGCCTGTGCTCCTAAAGTCCGGCGCTGAATCCGTCGCCGGGTTGGTTATACGTGTTGGATACAGTACACGTCCAGCCGGCATCCGGCTAGTGACGACGCGGTTTCGAGCCGGAGCCTGATACGATCGACCGCATCTCGGACAGGAGTGGGCCGGCGCCGCGCCAGGCGGGCCGGTGGCCGCCGGTGAGATTGGAGGGCCCCCCGATGACCCCGCACCACACCCATGGGCCGCAGAAGCGGCTCTTCACCTCGGAGTCGGTGACGGACGGCCATCCCGACAAGATGGCCGACCAGATCAGTGACGCGGTGCTGGACGGCGTCCTCGCCAAGGACCCCCTGGGCCGGGTCGCCTGTGAGACGGCCCTCTGCACGGGCACGGTCCTGGTCTTCGGCGAGATCAGCACCCAGGCCTACGTCGACATCCCCGGCATCGTCCGCCAGACCATCCGCGACATCGGTTACACCCGGGCCAAGTTCGGCTTCGACTTCGAGACCTGCGGCGTCCTGGTGTCCATCGACGAGCAGTCCCCCGACATCGCCCAGGGGGTCAACACGGGTGGCGCCGGCGACCAGGGGATGATGGTCGGCTTTGCCTGCGACGAGACCCCCGAGCTGATGCCTGCCCCCATCCAGCTGGCCCACCGGCTCGCCCGCCAGCTCTCCACCGCTCGGCGGGACGGGACCCTGCGCTGGGCGCGTCCGGACGGGAAGACCCAGGTGACCGTGGAGTACGACGCCGAGGGGCGACCCCGCCGGGTGGACACGGTGCTGGTCAGCGTCCAGCACTCCGACGATGTCTCCAACGAGCAGATCTTCGCCGACGTCCAGGAGCTGGTGGTCAACCCGATCATCCCCGCCGAATGGCTGGATGCCGAGACCAAGCGCTTCGTGAACCCCACCGGAAGGTTCGTCGTCGGCGGGCCGCAGGGGGATGCCGGACTCACCGGTCGCAAGATCATCGTCGACACCTACGGCGGGTACGCCCGGCATGGTGGTGGCGCGTTCAGCGGCAAGGATCCGACCAAGGTGGACCGCAGCGCGGCCTATGCCGCTCGCTGGGTGGCCAAGAACATCGTGGCCGCCGGTCTCGCTACCAAGTGCGAGATCCAGGTCGCCTACGCGATCGGCGTGGCCAAGCCGGTGTCGGTGATGATCGAGGCGTTCGGGACGGAGCGTGTGCCGCTATCCCAGATCGAGGCACTGGTCGACGAGTACTTCGATCTCTCCCCGGTTGGGATCATCAGCGCCCTCCAGCTCCGCCGGCCGATCTACCGCCAGGTCGCGGCCTTCGGACACTTCGGGCGGAGCGACCTCAATCTCCCCTGGGAGCAGACCGGTCTCGCCGCCGAGCTCGCCTCGGAGGCCGGGGTCGAGCCTCTGAAGGGCGCGGAGAAGGCCGGCTGATGCCGTCCATCCCGAGCGCCCTCCGGGCCTGACCGCCGCATCGCCGCCGTGGGTTACCACGTGATCGTCCTGGCGGGGGGCAGCGGTACACGGCTCTGGCCGCTCTCGCGGGCCGCCGTCCCCAAGCACCTGATGCCCCTCGACGCCTCCAGAGTCACCCTGCTGCGGGCGACCGTCGATCGGATGCTTCCCCTCGCGGACTCGATCCACGTCGTCACCACGGCTCCGCAGACGGAGGCCTGTCGCCAGGCACTGGTCGGACTTAGCCTTCCACCGGACGCCGTCATCGCGGAACCGGAGGCGAAGGGCACGGGCCCGGCCCTCGGGCTCGCCACCGCGTGGATCGCCCAGGAGGATCCCGAAGCGCTCATCTCGTCGGTGCACGCCGACAGTCACATCGAGGATGGCGAGGCCTACCGTGACGCGGTCCTGGCCGCGGCAGGGTGGGCAGCGGTCACCGAGGGGCTGGCGACCGTGGGGGTCAGCCCCAGCTATCCGTCCACCGGTCTCGGCTACGTGGCGATCGACGGGCCCCCGCTTGCCCCGGAGCGATGGCGCTCCCCGAACGGCACTCGGGCCGGCACCGCCCAGCGTGAGGCGGCGGCCGCGGTTCCCGCCTTCCGGGCCGCCGGCTTTGTCGAGAAGCCGTCTCTGGAGGTGGCCCAGGGCTACGTCGCGGGTGGCCGCCACCTCTGGAACAGCGGGCTTTTCGCCTGGTCTGCGCCCATCTTCCAGGAGGAGCTGGCGGCCGCCAACCCAGGCCTGGCCGCGCGCGTCTCCGAGGTGGCGGCCGCGCGGCGCCGTGGCGAGGAGGACCGCGCCACCTCCCTCTATGGCGACATCCAGCCGGTGGCCGTCGACACCCTGATCTTCGAGCGAACCCGCCGCTTGACCGTCGTCCGGGGCTCCTTCTCGTGGTCCGACCTCGGCAGCTTCGCGGATCTCCACGCCACCCGCCGCCACACCGGCGAGGGTGACGCTGCCGGAAACATCCTCGAGGGGGAGGTCGTCGCCCTGGATGCAGCCGACAACTTCGTGATCGCCCGTGGCGGTCGCCAGGTGACGGTCGTGGGCGTTCAAGGGCTGGCCGTCGTGGACAGCGGCGACGCCCTGCTGGTGATCCCGCTCGATCAGACCCAGAGGGTCAAGGAGGTCGTCGAGCGGCTCAGAGCGGAGGGACGTACCGATCTCCTCTGAGCTGTGGCCGCTCCCCGGGTCTCGACGTTCACGGCCGGTTCGGTTGGGCAGATGCTCCGCCTCGCGTTGATCACGTCGGTCGGAGCCGCCGACCTCGGTGCGGATGGGGCCCTCCTTCTGCCCGAGCTCGCCCGGCTCGGGATTGCCGGCGCCCCGGTGGGCTGGGGGGTTGACTTCGCGCCCGGCGCTTTTGACGGCGCCGTCATCCGGTCCGCCTCCGACTACGTCGACCACCCTCGCCGTTTCCTCGACTGGTGTGCGGAGACCTCGAATCGGACGCCGCTCGCCAACCCGGCCGACGTGCTCGCCTGGAACAGTGACAAGCGCTACCTCCGGGACCTGGAGCGGGCCGGGGTGGCTATCATCCCCACCCTCTGGGTCGGGCCCGGGGAGAGCCTGGCCGGGATCCCCTGGGAGCGATTCGTCGTCAAGCCCGTGATCTCAGCGGGCGCCCGGGCATCCGCCACCTATGGCCGATCCGGACTGGCGGAGGCCCGCCGCCATGTCGACGCCATCACCATGGGAGGCCTCACCGCCATGGTCCAGCCGCACCTCGCCTCCATCGATCGCGAGGGCGAGGTCGGCGTCTATGTCATCGGCGGCGAGGTCAGCCACGCGATTCGCAAGGCCGGCGTGCTCCGGGCCGGGGCGCCGCCCGCCCCGGACCTCTCGCTGGGCCGTCACCAGCAGGTGGTGCCATCTCCGCTCCTGGCGGAGCAGGTCCGATTCGCGCGCGCCGTCCTCGACGGGGTCCCGGGCGGTCTGGATCGGCTCCTCTATGCCCGGGTCGACATGGCCCGCGGGGAGGAGGGCGAGCTGCTGCTCCTCGAACTCGAATGCATCGAGCCCCGCCTCTTCCTGGAGCACGCACCGACTCGCGCCGGAGCGGTTGCCGGCGCCTTCGCGAAGTGGCTGAAGTCTTCGATGGCGGGGTGCGCCGAGCCCCTGTGAAAAGAGGAGGGGTCCCCGCGCCGCCTGCAGCGTGGGGTGCGGCGAGCCCCTGTGAAAAGAGGAGGGGTCCCCGCGCCGCCTGCGGCGTGGGGTGCGGCGAGCCCCTGTGAGAAGAGCAGGGGTCCCCGCGCCGCTTGCGGCGTGGGGTGCGCGTCCACCCCGCGCGCCCTGTCGCTCGGGGCACAATGACTGCCCATGACCTTGCCCATCAACTTCGGCACCGACGGGTGGCGCGCCGTCGTCGCCGATGACTTCACCTACGAGAGGGTCCGCGCCGTCGCCCAGGGGGTGGCCTGGTACCTGGAGGGAGATTCCCGGGGCGTGGTCGTCGGCCACGACACCCGCTTCTCCGCGGAACTCTTTGCCCGCGAGGTGGCACGTGTGCTCGCCGCCAACGGCCATGACGTCCTCCTGCTCGACCACCCTGTGCCGACGCCCACCATCACCTGGACGGTCGTCGAACGTCACCAGGCGGGCGCGGTCGCCGTCACCGCCAGTCACAACCCGGCAGAGTTCAACGGACTCAAGTACAAGCCCGACTACGGCGGTTCCGCCGCCCCCGAGGTGGTGGAGCAGCTGGAGAAGCACACCCGGCGGGCACTCGAGGAGGGTGTGGTGGCCGTGCCTTTCGAGGAGGCGCAGGCGTCCGGCCGGGTGCAGATGGTGGATCCGATCCCGGACTACCTCCGTCAGGTTGGCCGGCTCGTCGATCTGCAGCGGCTGCGCGATGCCGGGCTGCGCATCCTCCACGAGCCCATGTACGGCTCTGGGATGGGCCTGATCCGGGCAGCGGTTGCCGGCGGCAAGACCGCGGTCGCCGAGCTGCACGCGGACCGGAACCCCGGCTTCGGCGGCATGCACCCCGAGCCGATCGGGAAGTACATGCCCGAGGCCATGGCGAAGATGGCGGCGGGGGGATTCGACCTCTGCATCGCCAACGACGGCGACTCAGACCGGGTGGGGATCATCGACGAGACCGGCCGTTTCATCACCCAGCTCGAGGTGCTGGCCCTGCTCGCCATGTACCTGCTCGAGAAGCGGGGATTGCGCGGGCATCTGATCCGGTCGCTGACCAGTGGCGTGATGCTGGACAGGCTCGGTGAGCGATTCGGTGTCCCGGTCATCGAGACCCCCGTCGGCTTCAAGTACATCGGTCCCAAGATGATCGAGACCGACGCACTCCTCGCCGGCGAGGAGTCGGGCGGTTTCGCCTTCCGGGGCCACATCCCCGAGCGCGATGGGATCGTCGCCGGTCTCACGATCGCCGAGATGGTCGTCGCCTACGGCATGCCGCTTTCCCGCGTTCTCCAGCATCTCGTTGACCTCGTCGGACCCCACAGCTACGCCCGGCACGACGTCCGCTTCGAGCGGGCCGATTACGACGAGCGCAAGCATCAGGTCGAGGAGCGGATGCGCGTACAGCAACCGAAGGAGATCGCCGGCGTTCCCGTGGTCGGGACCCGCAGCGACGACGGCTTCAAGTTCCTCCTCGCAGACACCAGCTGGGTGCTGGTGCGCATGAGCGGGACTGAGCCGCTGATGAGGGTCTACGCCGAGGCGGCATCTTCGGAACGGGTCGAGGAGTTGCTCAAAGCCATGGAGCAGATGGTGGGGATCGGGGAGCAGCAGCCCGGCGCGGGAGCCCGATGAGCGAGGTGGCGCTCCCGGACGACATCCAGCCAGCCGGTCACGGACGGATCGACAAGCCGTGGGGATACGAGCTGCGCTGGGCGGTCACCGACCGCTACCTGGGCAAGCTCATTCACATCGATGACGGCCAGGCGCTCTCCCTGCAATACCACGTCCAGAAGGACGAATCCATCCTGGTGCTCTCTGGCCTTCTGGACCTGGTGCTCGAGAGCGCCGACGGCACCCTCGAGACCTACCGTCTCGCCCCCGGCATGAGTGCGCGCGTTCGTTCGGGCCGCCGCCATCGCTTCGTCGCCGTGGAAGGGACCGATCTCTTCGAGGCCTCCTCAGCGGAGATCGACGACATCGTCAGACTCGAGGATCGATATGGCCGCGAGGGCTCCTCTGCCCCCTGAGCATCCGAAGGGGGATGGCGGCCACTCGGCTCGGCGCAGGGGGGGCGACGCTCCGCCGCGGAGCCGCCGCGCCGGAGTGCCTGAGGAGGGGCTGCGCACGGGTGGCGGCGCGCGCGGTCACGCGTACTACGCCGAGCAGGCACGGCGGGCTCTGGGCATCTCCTCCGAGCCGCGCCTGGCCGAGGTGCCATTCCCGATCATTCACGCGGCGCTCGGGGTGGCGGCCTGTGCGGTCGCGGTCGCACTCCGCCCCGGAGCGGTTGGGCTCTTCGGCTCCGTGGTCGGGGTCACCGCACTCTGTCTCATGACCGGCCTGGCCCTCACGGCCTACGACCGCTTCGTCTACCCGCCGGAGCACCGGCCGGAGGTGGAGGCGATCGCCCTCCCTGTGGCGGCCCTCGGCGCCTTCTTCCTGGTCCTCGCCGGCACGATCGACATCCGAACCCGGCTGGTCGCCGCCGCCATCACCGTCGCGGTCTGCGGAGGGTTGCCCCACCTCGGTGGGCTCCGGGCCAGCGGCAGGGAGGGCTGGGGGGCTCGCTTCCTCCGTGACGCCGCTGCCATCGCGGTGCTGGTGCCCGTGCTTCTCGCCTCGGCCAGCGAGAACCTGCCCCTCGGCCTCCGGGTCGCGGTCGCCCTGGTGGGGATCGGCCTGGTCACCCTCGACGGGCTCCAAACCGAGACGCGCCTCCGTCACACTGCCGTGCTTGCGGCGCTCACCGCCGCAATCGTGACCGGAGCCATGGTCGCGGTCGACTGGGCGGTGGTCACACCGGGTGTGGCGGCTGCCGTGACCCTCGTGATCTGGTATGGGGTGCGCGGCATAGTCGCCGGCGCCGTCATCCCCCCGCGCCGCCTCTCCAGCGTCGCCGAGCACCTCGCGGTGGTCGCGATCGCGCTCCTTGGCCTGTACTGGGTGACCCGCTGAGAAATCGCCGCTTGGCGGCGAGGCAAAAAGGGTCTAACTTTTTACCATAGTGCCCAGGCTCTTGCCAAGACGCAAACATCCCGCCGAAACGGGACATCGGGGAGTTCCCGGGGAGCCCCCTGGTGGCGCAGGCTCTCCATATGTGGGGAAAGGCACCGGCGTGGAGGTGCCGCAGGTGACCAGTGGGATCCTCCCGCGTCCACGGGCGGGTCGGGCACCCCGTGTCCTTGTCGTCGAGGACCATCGGTACCTGGGTGGTCTCCTCCGCGACGTGCTCCCCCAGGGGGGCTTCGAGGTGAGCCTCGTCACCGACACCTACGGTCTTGAGTCGGCCCTCGAGACCTTCGAGCCGGACGTGATCCTCGCCGACTTCCGGCTTCGGGGAGAGGACGGTCTGGATCTCTGCCGCAAGGTCCGCAGCCACGCGCTCTGCGCGGACGTGCCCGTGATCCTCCACACCGCCATCGACCCCCGCAATCTCCGGCTCCAGGAGGCGCTGACCCTCCCCAGCGTGACCCTCCTCCTCAAGCCGGCCGACTTCCAAACCATGGTCGCGCTGCTCCGGGAGCAGATCGCCGACACGCCCGGCGCGGCGGCGATCCCCCCCATCCCCAGCTAGCAGGGTGCGGAAGTAGCGTCTCTGGGGGCGCCAACTGGCGTGCGGGCGGTCCGAGATGGGTGGCCGTGTGGCGGTAGCGGTATCCGGCCCCGTGTCAACAGGCTGGCGGGCCCCCCGGGATCACTTCCCGGGCCATCGCTTCGGTGGGCCTCAGCCTGCCGCCGCGTCG
>JBEKGP010000041.1:0-23506 GCA_050012735.1 Candidatus Dormibacteria bacterium | reverse complement strand
GGCCCGCCTCCAGGCGGTCCGGATCCTCCCGGGCGACAGGGTCCAGGTCGAACTTTCCACCGCCGATCCCGGTCGGGGGCGGATCATCCAGCGCCTTGCCTGACCGGCGGAGCCGGCGGGCGGGACCAATTCCAACCAGAGAGAGATGAAAGAGAGACGAATCGACGGCCGGGCCGGGCTGGCGGGCAGCGCTCCTGCTTTGCCACGCCACCACCAGGGGATTTGGGTATGAAGGTCCGCGCCTCGGTGAAGCGTATGTGCGAGCGCTGCAAGATCATCAAACGGCGCGGGGCCGTCCGCGTGATCTGCGAAAACCCCAAGCACAAGCAGCGGCAGGGGTAGGGGAGAAACGTGGCACGCATCGCCGGCGTCGACGTCCCGCGGGAAAAGCGGATCGAGATCGCCCTCACCTACATCTACGGGATCGGCCCCTCCACCGCCAAGCGAGTGCTGAGCCTGGCCCAGGTGTCGCCGGACATCCGGGCTCGAGACCTCACCGACGCCCAGGTGGGGCGGCTCCGTGACGTCATCTCCAAGCAGCTCCAAGGCCGCGTCGAGGGAGACCTGCGACGCCAGATCGCCCTCAATATCAAGCGGCTGATGGAGATCGGGACCTACCGCGGTCTCCGCCACCGCCGGGGCCTGCCCGTCCGGGGCCAGCGCACCCGCACCAACGCACGCACCCGCCGCGGACCAAAGAAGACCGTGGGCGTCCGCCGCGCCAAGGCGAAGAAGTAAATGGGTAAGAAGAAGAAGGTCGTCCGCACCCGGCGTCGCGAGCGCAAGAACATCGCGGTCGGCCACGCGCACGTCCTCTCCACGTTCAACAACACCATCGTCAGCCTCACCGACCCGCAGGGCAACGTCATCGCCTGGGGATCGGCGGGCGGCCAGGGCTTCAAGGGATCGCGCAAGTCGACCCCCTACGCAGCCCAGATGACCGCCGAGGCCACCGCCCGGCGCGCCATGGAGCACGGCCTCAAGACCGTGGAGATTTTCGTCAAAGGGCCGGGAGCGGGCCGCGAGGCCGCCATCCGCAGTCTGCAGGCCTCGGGCCTGGAGGTCACCGCCATCACCGACATCACCCCGATCCCGCACAACGGCTGCCGCCCGCCCAAGCGGCGGCGGGTCTAGGGAGGGCAGGAGATGGCCAACTACACGGGTCCCGTGTGCCGGCTCTGCCGGCGTGAGGGCGTCAAGCTCTACCTCAAGGGCGCCAAGTGCGTGAGCAACTGCACCTTTGACAAGCGCAACGCCCTGCTTCCGGGCCAGCACGGCATGGCGCGCCGGCGCAAGGTCAGCGATTACGGCATCCAGCTCCGGGCCAAGCAACGGGCGCGGCGCATGTACGGGGTGTTGGAGACCCAGTTCCGCCACTACTTCGAGCGCGCCGAGAGCGCAAACGGGGTGACCGGCACGGTCCTGCTCCAGCAGCTGGAGCGGCGCCTCGACAACGTGGTCTACCGGCTCGGTCTGGCGGCATCCCGCAAGGAGGCGCGCCAGCTAGTCAACCACCGCCACTTCACCGTCAACGGACGGGTGCAGAGCATACCGTCGGCCCAGATCCGGCCCGGCGATGTGGTGGGGGTGAGGGAGAAGAGCCGCGCTCTCGAACCGATCCAAAACGCCCTCTCGCTGCTCCCCAATCGCAGCGTGCCCGACTGGCTCACGCTGGACGCGAACCAGCTGCGGGGCACCGTGCTGCGCCTCCCCGACCGCCAAGAGATGGAGCTTGTCATCGATGAGCAGCTCATCGTGGAGTACTACAGCCGATGACGCGTAGATCCGTCCGGTTGAGCGTCATCGCCGCCTCCGTGGAGACCCTATGATCGACACCCTTGCAGTTCCCGTTGTCCATGAGCTCGAGAGCAGCACCAACTACGGCAAGTTCGAGGTGGAGCCGCTCGAGCCTGGTTTCGGGACGACCCTCGGCAACTCGCTGCGGCGCGTCCTGCTCTCGTCGTTGCCCGGTGCCGCGGTGACGTCAGTGGCCATCGACGGGGTCAGCCACGAGTTCAGTGCCATTCCCCACGTCAAGGAGGATGTCATCGAGATCCTCCTCAACCTCAAGGAGCTCTGCGTCGTGTCGCACAGTTCGACACCGGTCCGCTGCACCCTGGATGTCCGGGGCGCGCGCGCGGTGACCGGCGCGGACATCGAGTGCCCGAGTGACGTCGAGATCAAGAACCCCGATCTCCACATCTGCACCCTGGACGGGCCCAAGGCCCAGCTTCGCATGGACCTCATGGTCGAGCAGGGCAAGGGCTACGTCACCGCCGAGAGAAACAAGAAGGAGGGGCAGCCCATCGGGGTCATCCCGCTGGACGCCATCTTCACCCCGGTCCATAAGGCCAATTTCACGGTCGAGAAGACCCGTGTCGGCCAGGAGACCGAGTGGGACAAGCTGATCGTCGAGGTCTGGACCAACGGCACCATCCAGCCGGTCGAGGCTGTCAGCCAGGCGGCTGCCCTCTTCACCCAGCACCTGGACCTCTTTGTGCGCTTCGGCGACAATCTCGCCGCCCCCGCGGTGCGCCAGCAGCGTGGCAACGACATGCCGAGCCGTCTCGCCGACGTGCCTATAGAGGAACTGGAGCTCTCCGTCCGGGCGCTCAACTGCCTCAAGGCCAACGACGTGACCCGGGTCGGTCAGCTCGTCGCGATGCGCCAGGAGGAGTTGCTCACCCTGCGCAACTTCGGTCAGAAGTCCCTGGACGAGATCAAGGAGAAGCTGGTCGAGCGTAACTTCGTCACCGCCGAAGAGCTGGAGACCCTCTTCCAGCCGTCGGCCCGGTGAGCCGGGTCAGTTGAGAGATGCGTCACCGTAAAGCCGGCCGCAAGTTCGGCCGATCCTCCGCCCACCGCCAGTCGATGACCCGCAACCAGGTCACCGAGTTGCTCCGGCATGGCCGCATCACGACCACCGAGGCCAAGGCCAAGGAGCTGCGGCGCTGGGTCGAGCGCGTCGTGACCGACTCGCGGGGAAACGACCTCACCGCGCGCCGCAAGATCGCGATCTGGGTCACCGACCGCGAGGTCAGCAACCGGCTCTTCACCGTCTACCGGGAGCGCTATTTCGAGGGCCCGACGCCGCGTCAGGGCGGGTACACGCGGGTCATCAAGCTGGCTCCGCGCACCGGCGACGCTTCCCCGATGGCGATCATCGAGATGGTGGGGGCTGAGGCCTGAATCGTGGCCACCTTCTGCCTCACCCTCGAATATGACGGGAGCGACTTCCACGGCTGGCAGCGCCAGCCCGGGATGCGCACCGTCGAAGGTGAGCTGCGCGCGGCCCTCGCCCGGGTCGGCGATGCCGATGTGGACTTGACCGCGGCCGGTCGCACCGACGCCGGGGCCCACGCTCATGGCCAGGTGGTCGGTCTGCGCACCGACCGGAACTGGGAACCGGAGTCGCTCCGGCGCGCGCTCGTGTCGGTACTGCCGCGCGACGTGACGGTGAGCGCCGCCGCGCCGGCTGCCGCCGGTTTTCACGCCCGGCGTCACGCCGTCTCTCGCACCTACCGGTATCTCGTCGTGTCGCGGCGCGCACCCGTGGCGCGACGCTTCGCCTGGGAGATCTCCGGCGAGATCGACCTCGAGCGCGTGCACGGCGCGGCAGAGATGCTGCGCGGTCGCCATGACTTCGGTGCTTTCGGCCGCTCCCCGAAGCCTGGGGGAGGCACGGTGCGCACCGTTCACGATATCTCGGTCCGGCGGGCGACCTCGGTCTGTGGGGGGGAGCACCTTCCCGTCGTAGTCATCGAGGTCACTGCCGACGCCTTTCTCTACGGGATGATGCGGGCCATCGCCGGGGCGCTGGTGGCGGTCGCCACCGGGCGCCTCAGCCGCGAGCAGCTCGGCGCAGCGCTGGCGGATCCCGGCTCTCGTCCGGAGCGGGTCACAGTGGCCCCGGCCCGCGGACTTCATCAGTGGGCCGTCACCTACGGGTCGGCCGCCGGAGGTGTTTCATGACGACCCAGACGAGCCAGAGGACCTACATGGCCAAGGCGGGCGAGGTCCCCTCGCGGTGGTTCTTGGTCGATGCGCGCGGCCAGACCCTGGGGCGCCTGTCGGTTAACATCGCCCGCGTGCTTCGGGGCAAACACCGTCCCCAGTACACGCCTCACCTCAACACCGGCGACCATATCGTCGTGGTGAATGCGGCCGACATCGTGGTCACGGGTGGGAAGGCGCGCAAGAAGATCTACGACCGCTACTCCGGGTATCCGGGCGGCCGCCGCATGCGGTCCTTCGAGGTGGCCCTGGAACGCGACCCGACCTTCCCCATCCGTCACGCGGTCAAGGGGATGCTCCAGCACAACAGCCTGGGCGCTGACATGCTCACCCGGCTCCGCATCTACCCGGGCGCCGAGCACCGCCACGAGGCCCAGCAGCCCACGCCCATCACCTTCGGTCCACTCGGGGAGATCATCGTTGCCAGCAACTGAGCAGCACTATTACTACGCGACCGGCCGGCGCAAGTCCGCGGTGGCACGGGTGCGCCTCGTCCTTGGAGACGGGGTCCTGCTCATCAACGGGCATCCCCCGAGTGAGTACTTCGGACGCCGCGATCTTGAGACCGTCGTCACCCAACCGCTCCGCATCACCGACACGGTTGAGCGTTTCGCGGGAACCGTCAAGGTGCTGGGTGGTGGCGTCGCCGGCCAGGCCGGGGCGGTCTGCCACGGCATCGCACGCGCCCTGGTGGTCGCCGACCCCGAGCTGCGCGGAGTGCTCAAGAAGGCCGGTCTCCTCTCCCGTGATCCCCGGGAGAAGGAGCGCAAGAAGCCTGGCCTGAAGCGCGCTCGCAAGGCTCCGCAGTACACCAAGCGCTAACGGCGGGCTCCGGGACCGATCCATCCGCCTCGGCGGAGGGCAAGATCCCCCATCATCTCCGCTGATGCCACGGATAGCCCTCGTCCACGATTGGCTCAACCGGCCCATCGGCGGCGGTGAGCGCGTGCTGCTGGAGTTGGCCCGGCTGTATCCCGAAGCTCCGGTCTACACCCTGCTGTTCGACGCCCAGCCGTACGCGGGGGAGCTCGACCCCGCGCGGATCCGGACGTCCTGGCTCCAGCGGCTGCCGGAGCAGGTGCGCTCCCATCCGCGCTACCTCCTGCCCCTCATCCCCGCGGCGGTAGGGGCATGGGACCTCTCGGGGTTCGACATCGTCCTCTCCAGTTCGGTGGCCTTCGTCAAGAACGTCACCACGCCGGCGTCCACCCTGCACATCTGCTACTGCCACTCGCCCATGCGCTTCGCCTGGGACTACTGGCCCCGCTACGTGGAGGAGATGCATGTGGGGCCCCTGCGGCGGCTCGCGGTAACCGCCATGGTGGCGCGCGCCCGCCGCTGGGATCTGGCCGGGGTCCCGGGGGTCGATGCCTGGGTGGCCAACTCGGAGACGACCGCCGGGCGGCTGCGCCTCTACTACCGGGTCACCGATGTGACGGTGATCCCGCCGCCGGTCGACGTGGACGGGCTCCGGGCGCTGGCCGCCACCCCCAAGGGTGAGCACTGGGTGACCCTCAGCACCCTCACCGAGTACAAGCGGATCGACCTGGCGGTCCGGGCCTTCACGGTTTCGGGACGCCGGCTGATCGTCATCGGCGACGGTCCGGACCGCGGTCGCCTGGAAGGCCTCGCCGGGCCGTCGGTCAGCTTCGCGGGGCACCTCGACGACGCCGCCCGGGGCGAGCTGCTCGCCGGCGCCCGCGGGCTGGTCTTCCCGGGTGAGGAAGACTTCGGCATCGCCGCGGTCGAGGCCCTCGCGTGCGGCACCCCGGTGGTCGCTTACGCCCGCGGCGGGCTCACCGAGATCGTCGAGGCCGGCCGTACCGGCGTCTTCTTCGACGAGCAGTCGGTGCCTGCGCTCAACGCCGCGGTGGAGGAGCTCGCCGAGCTCCCCATCCGCCGGGCCCAGCTGGTTGCTGCGGCGGGCCGGTTCACGGCAGCGCGCTTCCGGGAGAGTGTGCGCGGTGTCGTCGACGCTGCCGCCGCCGGCCAGATCGCGGGGGCCCGCCGAGATCGATCCGGCCGGGCAGGACCCGCTGCGCCCTCGCGACCGCGCGTCCTCGGGGTTGCGGTCGATCCGCTGACCGTCTCCGAGGCGGTCGATCGGATCGTGGAACGCGCCGCCGATCCGGAGAGCCCTGCCGCCTATGTCCTCAAGCCCTACGTCGAGTTCTTCGGTCCGCGCGCCACCCCGGCAGTCCGGGCCATCTTCGAGGGCGCCTGGCTGAGGCTCGCTGACGGCGTCGCCGTCCAGTGGGCCGCCGCCTACGGCCGCCGGCCCGGCCACCGCAGCCTCGACCTGCTCCGGTCGCTGGCCGCCATCGTGCTCAGACCGCGATCGGTCACGACGGTCATTCCCGAGCGGGTGGCGGGGGCCACCCTCACCCTTTCCCTCCTGGGCGCCTGCCGTGACCGCGGGCTCGGGGTGTTTCTTATCGGCTCGCCCAAGCACAACTCGATCACCCATACGGCCCGGTACCTGGAGGGCACGCTGCCCGGGCTCCGGATCGTTGGGACGGCCCCGGGCCGCATCGATCCTCCCGGCGACCCCGCGACGCTCGCTGAGTTGCGACGCTGCCGGCCCGACCTGATCCTGGTCGGGGTCGGGTTCCCGGCCCAGGAGCGGCTGATGGCGCGTCTCTCCCCCCAGCTCGGCCACGGCGTCCTGATCGGTGAGGGCGGCAGCTTCGACTTCCGGGAGATGGGCGGTGGCATCCGCCGCGCTCCGGGGCCGCTGCGGCGGCTCGGCTTGGAGTGGCTCTGGCGCCTCGTTCGCGAGCCGCGGCGGCTGGGGCGCCAGCTCGCCATCCCCCGATTCGTGCTGGCCGTGCAGCGCGAGGCGCGCCACCGCGACCAAACCTCCCCAAAGTGAGCCCGGCCGTGACAGAGTCCCGCGAGTGCTGAGCGTCATCGTTCCCGCCTTCAACGAGACGCGGCGCCTGCCCGCGACCCTGCAGGCACTCCGGGCGTATCTCGACGGCGCGGGAGAGGAGTACAAGGAGTACGAGGTCATCGTCGTCGACGACGGGTCGCACGACGGCACCGCCCAACTGGCCGAGCAGACCGCAGCCGGCTGGATGCAGCTCCAGGTCATCAGGCTCCCCCAGAACCTGGGCAAGGGCGCCGCGGTCCGCGCCGGGATGCTGGCCGCCCGGGGCGGGCTCCGCCTCTTCACCGACGCCGACCTGAGCACCCCCATCTCCGAGCTGGCCAAGCTGCGAGAGCTGATCGAGGGGACGACCGCCATCGCCATCGGCTCCCGCGCCCTCGCCGACTCGGAGGTCGAGGTTCACCAGCCCTTTGCCCGGGAGATGATGGGCCGCTCCTACAACCGGATGCTGCAGCTGCTCGTGCTCCCGGGGCTCCATGACACCCAGTGCGGCTTCAAGCTCTTCACCGCCGAGGCAGCCGTCGCCTGCTTCACCCCGCTACGGACGCCGGGGTTCGGTTTCGACGCCGAGGTGCTGCTGCGGGCCCGGCGCCTCGGCTGGCGCATTGCCGAGGTCGGGGTGGTGTGGCGGCACGCGGAGAACTCCCGGGTCAGCCCGATCCGCGACTCGCTCGGCACCCTGGTCGATCTCATCCGGTTGCGACTGCGTCGCGATTGACCCGCCTGAGCCGGCGGTGCCATCTGGGGTGACCCATCGCCGGGACGGGTGACCCCCGGGGGGGGTCGACCAGCAGCCCACCTGGAGAGGCTGCTAGCCTAGGACACGCTGTGGTCATGGCGTCTGACGGGATCAGCGTCGGGGTGCTTGGCTCGTCACCTCTGCGGGACCTCTCCCGTGCCCTCGACGAGCGGGCCCAAGAGCTGGAGACGCTCATTGCGGGCCTCGATGAGGTGATCGCGGGGCAGTCCGCCGAACGCACCCGGGTGCGTCTCGCCCTGGCTCAGGCCGAGGAGGTGCGGGCGCAGATCATGGAGCACCGTCGCTTGGTGCGCCCCGAGGTGCTCGCCGGCGCACTGCGGCGCAGCGGCGAGTTGTACACGCGCATGCGCGCCCTGGACTCCCGCCTCGACGGGCTGGAGGAGCGGCGGGCGGGGCTGCGGTCAGAGCGCGACCAGCTCGGTCAGATCCGTCCGCTGGCGGCGGAGCTGGGGGCCGACGCGAGCGCACGATCGGTGACCGCCGACGACACGCAGGTGGTCTGCCGGCGGGCCGAGCGGCAGCTCCAGCGCCTGGTCGCCCAGGACCATCAGGCGATCAGCGACATGATCATCTCGGGACCGCTCGAGGACCTCGCCGATGTCGTCCTCGCCGCCGAGCTGGTCGGGCGCCGGGTCGGTCAGGCTCCCGCCCTGACCGTCACCTCCGAGGTCATCCAGTGCAAGGAGGTCACCCGCCGAGCCATGGTGCGCATGGACCGCCTGCTCTTCCAGATCAGCCCTCAGGGGCTGGAGGAGGACGGTCTGGTCACTTCGGTGCGCCGAGCCGGGGCCGACCTGGCCGGCGTCGTGACCGTCCGGGTACAGGTGATGGGTGAGGAGCGGCATCTCGCCACCGCGATCGGCCTGGCCGCCTTCCGGGTGGTCGTGGAAGCGATCGAGAATGCCTGCCGGCACGGCCGCGCCGAGGAGGTGGAGGTGGTCGTCGCCTTCCTGCCGGGCAGGCTCCAGGTCGTCGTCGCGGACCATGGGGAGGGCTTCGACGTCGGCGCCACGGAGGCGAGGCTCGGGCGCACGCGGTCCCTTGGGCTGATCAGCATGCGCGAGCGCGTCGAGAACGTCGGAGGCTCCTTCGAGATCCGCAGTGCTCTCGGCGCCGGGACGGAGGTCCGGGCCGTCTTCGACACGCCCTGAACGGCCGCTGACTCAGTCAGGCGGTGGCGCCGGCCCCGGCCTGATACCGGCCGATGCCCGGCCGCTGGGTGCGCTCCCGCTTCAACTCGTAGAAGTGCTCGGCGGTGAGCAACCACGAGATCCGGTCCCACAGCTCACCAGCCGCTTCCCCGGTGATCCGTGCGTCCACGCACGGGCCAAAGGTGGGCGGGGCGTCGCCGAGGACGAGGGTGGGGACCCCGAAGGCCCCACGCGCCGCGATCGCGCGATGCTCGGCCAGCAGCTCCTCCTCGGTGCTCGGGTCCGCGGCCGCGGCGTCGACGAGATCGGGGTCGAGGCCGGCCGCGACCAAGGCCCGGCGCAGCACCGCATCGTCGTCCAGAGGCTCGCCGCGCTCATGGTGGGCCTCGCCAAGCTCGGTATAGACCCGGGCCAGCGCGGCGTCGCCGCCGGCGCGCCGTGCCGCCACCATGACCCGCATCGCGGTCTCGCTGGCGCGGTGGAAACGGACGTGGCGCTCGTCGGGATCCTTGTCCAGGTTGATCTGGGCGAGGATGAAGAGGCGGGTGGTGACTCGGAGGGGGCGGACCTTCTCGACCTCGACCAGCCAGCGGGAGGTCAGCCATGCCCAGGGGCAGGCGGGGTCGATGTGAAGGCTGAGATCGGTGAGTTTCGTCATCCTCACACCATACGCGGTGCGCTTTCCGCGGCTACCATGCGGTCGTGGTGACCGCTACCCTCCGCCTGGAGACCGCCGACGGCACCGTCGTCGCCGAGCACTGCGCGGTTGCCAGTACCTTTCTCGCCAGGTTCCGCGGTCTGATGTGGCGCCGCGAGCTGCCGGCGGGGGAGGGGCTCTGCATCCAGAAGTGCGGCTCCATCCACATGTTCTTCATGCGCTTCGCTCTGGACGTCGCCTTCGTGGACGGGGACGGCCGGATCCTCCACGCCTGCCACACGATCCGGCCCTGGCGGATCTCCCGCGTGGTCTTCGGTTCCAAAGCCGCCCTTGAGCTGCCCGCCGGCACACTCCGCAAGCTCGGGATCGACCGGGGCTCGGTCCTCAAGCTCGTCTGAGGAGAGAGATGCGCGTCTCCGTCGTCACCGGTCACCACGTCCCGCCCGATGCTCGCGCCTACGCCGAGGCGAAGCTGCGCCGCCTGGAGCACTACGCCCACCTCGAGGAGGTCAATCTCACCGTGGAGCGAGAGACGGCCCTGCTCCCCGAGGCCTCCGCCGAGATCGTCCTTCACGTCGGCCGCACCCGGCTGTCCGCCCGCCAGGAGGCGGCGAGTGTCCGCGAGGCGATCGATGGCGTCATCGACAAGGCGGACGAGCAGGTGCGCCGCCACCACGACCGGGTCACCGATCGCAAGGGCAGGATCAGGGCCGACGCCGAGCCGCCCCGGCCCTGAGCCCTCGCCCCGAGCCGCCCCGTTCCCGGGCCGGCCCGGAGGGTGGCCGTCCTGGAAACGGACCGCCCCTTTTCGGGCGCAGATTCCATGCCTTGGGAAGGGTTGGAGCGGCCGGTCGGCTGGTACGATCCAGCTCGGCACGGAGCCGCCAGGCCCGCTCGGAGCGGTGACGGGCGCTCCGGCCGCGTCATCATGGAAGCTCGCCGTTCATGCCCGGGACCCTCAGGTCCCTGCTAGGAAGTCTCATGTCCCTGCTCAGCAAGGTGCTCGGTGATCCCCACAAGCGGGAGATCTCCCGCCACCTGAGGGTCGTCGCGGAGATCAACGCCTTTGAGGAGGAGATGCGCGCGCTCTCCGATGACGAGCTCCGCCACCGGACCGAGGAGCTCCGCGAGCGGATCGGCTACGAGAGCGCGGACATCAGCTTCGGCCAGTCCTACGCCGAGGACCTCGACGTCCTCGGTGAGACCGCCGCCCAGGCGGAGGCCGAGTTCGCGAGCGGGAACGTGAGCGCGGAGAGCGAGGCGGAGATCGATCGGCAGTTTGCCCGGCGTGAAAAGAAGGAGCGCGAGGAGGAGCAGAAGGGGCTGCTCGACGAGATCCTTCCCGAGGCTTTCGCCGTGGTGCGTGAGGCCTCACGCCGCGTCCTGGGGATGCGCCACTTCGACGTTCAACTGGTCGGGGGCATCGTGCTCCACGACGGCAAGATCGCCGAGATGAAGACCGGCGAAGGCAAGACCCTGGTGGCGACCCTCCCCCTCTACCTGAACGCACTGGTGGGCAAGGGCGCACACCTGGTCACCGTCAACGACTATCTGGCCCGCCGTGACGCGGGGTGGAACGCTCCCGTCTACCACTTCCTGGGCATGAGCATCGGGGTCATCTCCGGGCAGAACCTCTCCTTCATCTACGACCCCGACTTCCTCGACGAGAACCACCCCGACTCCCGCCTCCAGCACCTCCGCCCCTGCACCCGGCGAGAGGCCTACGCCTGCGACATCACCTACGCGACCAACAACGAGCTGGGCTTCGACTACCTCCGGGACAACATGGCGATGACCGTGGAGCAGTGCGTCCAGCGCCGGCTCCACTACGCCATCGTCGACGAGGTCGACTCCATCCTCATCGACGAGGCGCGCACCCCGTTGATCATCAGCGGGCAGGGCAGCGAGCCCACCGAGAAGTACTACACCTACTCCCGCCTGATCAAGAATCTGGTCGCCGACGAGGACTACACCAGCGACGAGAAGACCAAGTCGGTGACGCTCACCGACGACGGCGTCGCCAAGATCGAGAAGTGGACCGGCATCTCCAACATCTTCGACATCGAGCATGCCGTGGAGGCTCATCAGGTCAACCAGGCACTCCGTGCGTGGGTCCATTACCAGCTCGATCGGGAGTACATCATCCGCGACGGCGAGGTGGTGATCGTCGACGAGTTCACCGGCCGGACGATGCCGGGACGGCGCTGGAGCGACGGACTCCACCAGGCGGTCGAGGCCAAGGAGGGGGTGCAGGTCCAGCAGGAGAACATCACCCTCGCGACGATCACCTTCCAGAACTTCTTCCGCCTCTACCACAAGCTGGCCGGGATGACCGGTACGGCGATCACCGAAGCGGAGGAGTTCGACAAGATCTACAAGCTCGAGGTGGTGCCGATCCCCACCAACCAGCCGATGGTCCGCCGGGATGAGCCCGACCTCGTCTACATGACCGAGCCGGCCAAGTTCAAGGCGGTCGTGGAGGACATCGTCGAGCGTCACACTGCTGGACAGCCGGTGCTGGTGGGCACGACCAGCATCGAGAAGTCGGAACGACTCTCCCGCATGCTGGAGAAGCAGGGAGTCATCCACAACGTGCTCAACGCCAAGCAGCACGAGCGCGAGGCGGTGATCATCACCGAGGCGGGTCAGCAACGAGCCGTCACCATCGCCACCAACATGGCGGGGCGCGGTACCGACATCGTCCTGGGCGCTGGGGTGCCTGACCTCGGCGGCCTGTACATCATCGGCACCGAGCGCCACGAGTCCCGCCGGATCGACAACCAGCTGCGCGGCCGTGCGGGGCGCCAGGGAGACCCCGGCGAGACGCGCTTCTTCCTCTCCTTCGACGACGATGTGATGCGCGTCTTCGGTGGTGAGCGCGTGCAGGGGATGCTGAGCCGCCTTCACGTCGAGGAGGACGTCGCTCTCGAGTCGAAGATGTTCAGCAAGCAGATCGAGAGCTCGCAGGCCCGGGTGGAGGGGTACCACTTCGACACCCGCCGCCACGTCGTCGAGTACGACGACGTGATGAACAAGCAGCGCGAGATCATCTACGGCGAGCGTCGCAAGATCCTCGAGGGTGTCGACACCCGGGCTAACTTCCTGCGCATGCTGGAGCACGTCGTCGCCGAGGAGGCCCCCACCTTCTGCGAGGGTCGGCATCGTGATAACTGGGAGCTGGAACAGCTCTGGGATCGGATGCGCCAGTTCGCCGGTCCGTTGTTGCCCGCGGTCTCCGACGTCGACCTCGCCTCACTCGGGGACAGCCTTCCCGAGGTGATTGAGACCCTGGTCGGCGAGCTGACCTCACTCTATGAGGAGCTGGAGACCAAGCACGGCGAGGAGCTGATGCGGCGCGCCGAGCAGCTGGTGATGCTGAGCGTCATCGACGAGAAGTGGCGCGCCTACCTGACCCAGATGGAGCACCTGCGGGACCAGATCGGCTTCCACGGCTATGGTCAGATGGACCCGCTCGTGGAGTACAAGCAGGAGGCCTACCACTCCTTCCAGGACCTGATGGCGGAGATCCAGCGTGACATCGTCCGCTTCCTCTTCACCATCAAGTTCGAGGCCCTGCAACCTCCCCAGGAGCCACCGCCCTCCGAGGCCGCGGCAGGGGAGACCGCTCCACCCTCCCCGCGTGCCGACCAGCCCGGCTCCGGCCGGCAGGGCGACGCGCCTCCCACGGCTGGTGCTGATGGCGCCGCCCAGGGTTCGCCCGGCGATGTGGGCGCTGCGGCACCGCCCGCTCGACCGGCGGCGGCGGCGGCCAGCGGGTCCCTGGCACGGGCGACGGTCAAGGGCGGCGGGACTGTGCCGGCTCCTGCTTATGTGCCGGCTCCGGCCCCGGTGCCCGGGCCCCTCGTCGCTCCCCAACCGGTGGGAGGCGGTCCAGGTCGGGCGGCCGCCCCGGTGCGTCCCGCGCTGTCCATTCCCGGTGGTGCCGGGCTGCCGCGCACCCGGGTGCGCAACGTCGTGGAGAGCTCGGCCGAGGGCACTCGGCGCACCGATAGACAGGGGACCGCTTCGAATGGCGGCGCCAACGGTCCCGGCTCGCCCCGCAAGATGGGGCGCAACGAACGCTGCTGGTGCGGCAGCGGGAAGAAGTACAAGTTCTGCCACGGGGCCTGATATGGAAGTCTTTGTCAAGCGGGGCGAGGGCGGGGAGCGCCGCCGGGGTCAGGAAGCAGCGACGGTCATCACCCTGATATTCGCCGGTCAGCAGAGCCGGTGCCGCATGACAGTGATTCGTCGCCGAGCTGCCTCGGACTAGAAGCGCGGGTTGGTCACCGCATAGGCCCGTCGAGGATTCTCGGCCTTCGGTGTCAACCTCGACGGCGCTCGCCGCCCTGCCCCTGGTGATCACGCGGCGACCGCCGCGATGGGCTGAACTGCCTGGCCGATCGCCCAGACGAAGCCGGCGAGCTCCCGGGCAACTGCGCCGATCGCCCGCTGCCGGCCGATCCGTCCGCCCAGGTGGCGGTACTTGTGGTGCAGCCGCTGCTGGCAGCGCCAGCTGATCTCCACCACCTCCCGCAGCACCCCCTGCTGGCGTTGTTTCAGCGCCTCGCTGACCCCCGGTTGGAGGCGGGCGTGGTGGGCGGCCTCGCCCAGGACGTGGCGGAGCAGCCGGTTGCCGGTCTTGGTGATGTGGCCACGACGGCGCGAGCCGCCGCTCGAGTGCTCGCTGGGCACCAGGCCGACGTAGGCCATGAAGGCGGGGGCGCTGCGGAAGCGGTGGAGGTCTCCCGCCTCGGCCACGATCGTCACCGCAGTGAGGAAGCCGATGCCGCGGACCGCCTGGAGGGCCCGGAGCAGCTCGACGTGGGGGCCGGCGGCGCCGCACTCGAGCAGGGCCGCATCGAGACGCCGGATCCGCTCGGTGGAGGCTCTGACGCATGCCAGGTAGTCATCGAAGGTGACCTGAGCGGCGCGATCACGGAAGGTCAGCGTATTGAGCCAGGCCTGGTGCTTGGCGGACCATGCCCGGCCCACCCTCGCCGGCGCGCTGACCCCCTGGCGGAGCAGGAACTTGCTGAGATGGTGCTTGGCCCGGAGCCCCTCGGTACGGGCGTCGTCGCGGGCCCGGACCAGGTCGCGCAACGCCTCGTGGGCCTCATCCGGGACCCACACCGGGGTGAGATCTCCGCTGCGCAGAAGTCGGGCCAGCTGGACCGCATCGCGCTGGTCGGTCTTGACCCGATCGCCCGGCCGGCGGGGGATCAGGGAGGGCGCCACCACCTTGTTCTCGACCCCCAGGGCGGTGAGCTGGCGGTGCAGGGGGTACCCGGTGGGGCCGGCCTCGTACGCGGTCTTCACCACAGCGTCCCGAGAGAGCTTCTCGACCAGCCGTCGGACCGAGCTCGGATCGTTGGGGATGTCCCCCTATTCGACCACCGAGCCGTCCGGCTCGGCCACCGCCACCGCGATCGTCTCCTTGCTCACATTCCAGGCCGACGCACCGGATAGGCTGGAACATGGGGCTGGCCTCCAACGATGTGGCTCTGCTCGGGGTGAGCTTCGTCCACCCGAGTAACCCACGATGCTCGTTGCGCCGGCCCTTCTTCAGCACCGGGCGGCTTCCATGCTGACTAATCGAACTCGGGATTCCCCTTCAATAGCCGGCAGATTGTGCCTTCTGTGCCAGCCTGTGCCACGGATAGGCTCAGTTCTGCCGCTGGGGAGCCGATCAGGGGCATGGGTGGCCCCGTCCGGAGCCCTCTTGCTGCGGTTGTTGCGGCCCCTAGCAGAGATTGAGCGTTACCCGGCGCCACAGATTCGGAGGTCGGCCGGTCGAATTACGGAGGCCTCAAGACATGATCATTTTCGGCATTATCCTGATGGTCATCGGCTTCGTCGCAGCTATTCCGGTGCTGTGGACGATTGGCATAATCCTGCTCGTAGTCGGGCTCATCCTCTCGCTCCTGGGTGCCATGGGACACGCGGTCGGAGGCCGCCGCTCCTACTACTGACAAGGGGCCTGCACGTTCAAGGGAACCCAGGCCAGGCCGCCATCGGTCGTCTGCAGGATGGTATCGGCGGTGCCCGTACGGGTGTCCGTCCACCCCAGCGTGGGGGTGATAAAGTCCAGTGCCACGCCGCTACCCACGGTGCATCTCCCGGGAGTCGAGCTCGGCCACGCGCGTCCGCAGCTCACTTAAGGCCGCTGCGGCATGGAGCGCGAATGGTTCGTCATCGTCCGACTCCATCCAGCGCTCAACGGCGATTCTGAAGGCGAGCATCCCCACTTCCGCTCCCAGCCGGGCGGTCAGCTCGTCCGCACCTCGTGCGCGCAGGGCGGCGCTGATCGACCCGGCGATCCGAGCGTGCTTGAGCAGTCCCCGCTCCTGCACTTCGGTGTTCGCTGCGACCACCAGCACGCGCTGGGCGGCCTTGGCCCGCTGCTGCGGGGTCATCGCGGCCCCGGCGGCCGCGACGGCCGCCAGCAGGCATTCGGTGAGGGTCGCATCCGGGGAGGCATCCCGGATGGCGTCGCCGAACCGCCCGGCCAGCAGGTCCTCACCGCCGAACAGGACCTCCCGCTTATCGGTGAAGTGCCGGAAGAACGTGGCGCGGTTCAAACCGGCGCGATCCGCGATCTGCGCGACGGTCGTCTCCTCGTACCCGTTCTCCACGAAGAGGTCCAGGGCGGCGGTCTCCAGGCGCTCGCGCGCGTCGGGTGCCCATCTGCTCACCGGCACAGTCTAAGCGAGGCGACCGGGTCGCATCGCCTGACAGGTGATGCGACTTGGTCACATGGTTGTGTTAGGGTTGATGCGACCGGATCGCATCAATGTTCCGGCTGCGGCGTCAGCCCCGCGCATCTTCATCACCGGAAGCACGACCAAGGAGAATCTCCATGCGCATCTTCGTCACCGGCGCTTCCGGCTGGATCGGCTCGGCTGTCGTCCCCGAACTCATCAGCGCCGGCCACCGCGTCCTCGGGCTGGCCCGCTCGGACGCCTCCGCCAAAGCCGTCGCCGACAGGGGCGCCGAGGTGCTGCGCGGCGACCTGAACGACCTCGACGTGCTGCGCGCCGGTGCCCTCGACAGCGATGGCGTCATCCACCTGGCCTTCGTCGTGCCCAGCGTGAGCGAGGCTGCGACACAGACCGACGCCAAGGCCATCGAGACGTTTGCCACCAGCCTGGCCGGCTCCGGCAAGCCCATGGTGATCTCTGGCGGAACGCTCGTCACGCCCGGACGAGTCGCGACCGAACGCGACAAACTCGTGGCCGCCGGGCCCATCGCGGCCCGCATCACCAATATGCAGGCCGCGTTGGCCGCCGCAGACCGGGGCGTTCGCTCCTGTCTGGTCATGCTGCCCCGCTCGGTGCATGGCGAGGGGGAACGTCACGGATTCATCCCCCAGCTCATCGCCATGGCCCGGACCAAGGGCGTCTCCGGCTACATCGGCGACGGGGCCAGCCGTTGGCCCGCCGTCCACGTGAAGGACGCGGCGAGTCTCTACCGGCTGGCTGTCGAGCAGGCTCCCGCCGGTGCGGAGCTCAACGCTGTCGGCGACGAAGGCGTGCCCGTCCGCGAGATCGCCCAGGCCATCGGCCGCCACTTGGACCTGCCGGCCAAGTCTCTGCCCGCGGGGGAGTACGAGGGCATGCTCGTGCATCTGCTCAGCACCGACATGCCCGCCTCCGGCACCCTCACCCAGGAGCTCCTGGGCTGGAAGCCCACCCACCCCGGCCTCATCGAGGACATCGAGCGGGGCCACTACTTCATCTGACCGGCCCCGGAGCAGGCGGGACACCGACCCGGCCGTACGAGCGCGGCGCCAGGCGAGATCGTCCGGCCACGAGAGGCCGGGAACCTGATCCGTCAGCATGCCCAGAGGAAGCCCCAGGACACCCGGAAGTTCGTGGAGGACGGTGGGCCTACTCGAAAGCGCTACCGGCCCGTTCCGCGGAGGCCACCTCGCCCAGCGGCTTGCGGTTCTTCCTCCCCAGGCCGACTGCCTTCGCCGGGTAGCCGAAGGGGACGACGGCGAGCACCGTGTAACCGTCCCCCAAGCCGACGTGCTTGCGCACGGCGTCGAGGCCTCCGAACCCGGTCCAGTTGGATCCCACCCCCTCATCCCACGCTGTGAGCACCATCGACTGGATCGCACGGCTGAGATCGGAGACGCCGAAGATGCTGTCCGTCTCGTACGCCGCCACGACGGCGAAGGACGCCTGCGCGATATACGGGCCGCTCGCCACGAGTGTCCCCAACTTGCGCAGATGATCGCGGTCCCGAACCACCACGAAGTGCCACGGCTGCCGGTTCATCGAGCTTCCCGTCAGGCGCCCCGCCTCGACGATGCGGTCGATGAGGTCGTCGCCCACCTTCCTGTCCCGGTACTCGCGGATGGCGAGCACCGTCCGCACCGCATCGAAGACTCCGTCAGCCATGGCCATGTCCTCCAGTCGTCATCCGCGTCAGCCTAGCAGCCGCTGAACAGGGCCTTGCCGTCGGGCTTCGTTGGCCTGGCAGGACATATCGGATCGACGAAGGAGGCAATGCGCGTCTTGCCCCCAGCTACAGCCTCAGGTTCGCGTTCTCGACCGCAGCGACCGCGTCGTCGGGACCGCTTAGTGCGACCTCGGCCGCGGAGCGGCGCCCGGCCAGATAGAGCGCAAGTTCGGTGGCGCGCCCTGACAGGACCGCGGCAGGCTCAGCTCCGAATATTCGGCGCTCGCCGTCGTCGCGGACCAGCAGTAGACCGAAAGGCCGCGTCTTGCGTACAGCGCGGCGGGTGATCAACCAGTTCATTCGCCATGACAGCTCATCGAGATCCGGACGATCCGTGCGCGGCCCCATGCCATTGGCTCGGCGCGCGTCCTCGTGATGGATGAAGTACTCGAATCCGTTGAGCATGGTGCGGATGCCAGGAACCCGCCACGGGATCAAGGGCGCTCCGGCTCGCAGCCGGGCTATCAGCTCCGTCCATCCCCTTGCCTTCTCTACTGCCCGGCGCTCGTCCGGCCAGCGATGGAAATCGCTCTCTGAGTACCAGGTGGGCGGCCAGGTCGGAGGTCGTCCACCCCTCACACAGCGTCGGTGCATCGGGGCCGACCTGGATCAGGAGATCACAGAGTTCGCGACGCTCTTGGGCATCGATCGGTTCAGCCACCTTTCCGACTATAGACCAACTGGTTGATTCGTCAACAATATGCGGCTGAGGCCACACCCACCCGCGGGCGGCCTGGTGCGGTGCACTAGCCTTGGTAGCGATGAGGAATCAGGGCTACCTCTGGCGGCCTGACGATGTGCAGATCGAAGATCTCGCTCGGACCCGGGCGGCACAGATTCGATCCCGCCGGAGGGCGCGGCTGCTCCTGGTGCCACTGCTGCTGGTGGCCGCCGCGGCTTTCGGCCTCTCACTCCTCCTCCCCTGGCATCACCGCGTCGTGTACATAACGGAGACGTATGTCAACGTTCGTGGGGCAACCGCCGAGACCTGGGTCGCGGCCGGCTCCTTCTTCTCCGTCGCGCTGGCAGGCCTCTGCCTCTTCAGCCGGCGGCGTCTCCGCATCGCCACGAGGCTCTTCTCGATCTTCGCTGACGGCGCGATGCTGGCCTGCTTGGCCATCGACTACATCGACTGGCAGATGTCTGCCGCGGCGGTGAATCCCAACGTTCGGGAACTGCAGTATCTCGGGCCCGGGTTTTACCTCGCCTTCGGCGGCACGGCCCTGCTGACCGTCACCACGGTGCTGGTCTGGCGCCGCCTATAGCTTCGCGGCGGCGCTTGCCCTCGGGTCGAGACCGGCCGGACGGTTGAGCGTGGACGAGTGCCGCGAGCTGGAGTGCACGGCCCCCGCACCGGTGGAACCGCCCTGTTCCGTGCAGTCTCGGGCCGCCTGGGCCTGGGCTCAGACAGCCACCACGGCCGCGACAACCAGGAGAGCCGAGAGCATCAGACACGCTACCGCCAGGTCGAACATCCTGCGTGTCGCGATGACCTGGCGCCATTCGCAGGAGAAGCCCGCGGCAGCCACCAGCACCACTGCCACGGTGAGTGCCAGGGCAGCCACGCTCCCGGGATAGACGTGTCCCTGCCAGGCCGGTCCAGTGACCATGCCTATGAGTTGAAGCGTGGCGAACGCACCATCGAGGACGAACGCCGCTGTGAAAAGAAAGAGCGTCGTACTGTGTCGGAGCTGGCGGCTCTCACGTTGGCGAGCTGCGCGCCGGTGCATCTCCACAGCCTACGCGCGAGAGATCGCGGGGGTGACGACGGCGTCCGAGCAGGCCACCGCGTGCGGGCGCGGCCAAGCCTGAGCCGGCTCAGGCTCCCGCGGCGACCTCGCGGAGATGCTGCCAGAGCAGCTCCACGGCGGGAGTGTGCACGCCCTCGCGGCGGGCGGCGGTGAAAGCCTGCAGAACGGGTGGCCCGGGGCAGGGGAGGGCGGTCAGCCGACCGGCCATCAGGTCGGTTTCCACCAGGGCCCGCGGCATCACCGCGAACCCGAGGCCCGCCATCAGGGCGGGGACCAGCGCGCCCTCCTCCAGCTCGACGGCCTCGGATCCCTCGGCATGCTCCCCGAGCAACTGGGCGGCCAGCAACTGGGTCGCCGTCCCGCGCTCGTGCTCCAGGTGGCGGTATTCACTCAGCTGGTTCGCGGGCTCGGGGCTCCTGGCCAGCGGGTGGCCCGGGGCGGCGACGAGCAGCATCTCGGTGCGCTCCATGATCAGCGCCTCCACCCCGGGGGTCTCCACCCTGGAGCCGGCGAAGATGATGTCCACCTCGCCGTCCTGGAGCATCGTGATCATCTCCCGGAATCGAGCCAGCCGGAGGTGCAGACCGAGTCGGGGGTGCTCGGTGACGAAGGGGGCCAGCCAGCCGGGAACCCGGTGAGCACCGACCACATGGCCGGCGGCGATGGCCACCTCGCCGACCTCGGCGCTCAGGTAGCTGACCCGCAGCTCGTCCACGAGGGCGACGTCATCGAAGATCCGGGTGGCAAGGGGGCGGAGCGCCCGTCCTACGTCGGTGAGCCGGACGTTGCGCCCCACCCGCTGGAAGAGGGGTAGCCCGAGCCGTTTCTCCAGGCGGTGAACGACCGTGCTCACCGATCCCTGGGAGATGCCGAGCGCCTCCGCCGCCTCGCTCACGTGCTGCCGTTCGGCCACGGCGAGGAAGGTGTGGAGCTGATCCAGCGTGACCTCTGGCCGCGGCCGCGCCGCCCACCGGGCCCGCTGGGCCGCGCGCCGCTGTGGGTTGTCGTGCTCGGCGAGGGGGGGGAGATCGGGCATAGTTCTGCTCAGCAGAACGGAATCATACGATCATGGGCCGACGAACCCGCGCACCTGGGACGACGTGGCGGGGCGGGTGGGCTGAGCCAGGTCGGACGGGACCGCATTCGTTGATCCGACCACGCTCGCTCGTCGGTGCTCACGTGGACGGCCGGCATCCCCGCTCGCCCTAGCATGGCGATGGCGCCGGGAGAGGCCCGCCCTCGCGCCCGTCCACACCTCGGAGTGTCGCGTGCCCGGTTCTCGGCCATCTCGCCGTCCCGCCGCCATCGCCGCGCGCCTGCGCGCCGCCGGCTGCGTCTTCGCGGAGGACGAGGCACGCCTGCTGATCACCGCCGCGCCGGCGCCGGCCGACCTCGAGGCCATGGTCGAGCGGCGGATCGGGGGTCTGCCACTCGAATATGTGATCGGCTGGGCGGAGTTCTGCGGGCTGCGCATCTCGATCGACCCGGGGGTCTTCGTGCCGCGCCACCGCAGTGAGTTCCTGGTGAGCCAGGCCGCCGCTCGTGCCACGGGGGGCGCGGTTGTGCTCGACCTCTGCTGTGGTTCGGGGGCGCTGGGTGCGGCCCTGGCCGCCGCGGTAGGGCCGATCGAGCTGCACGCGGCCGACATCGACCCGGCCGCGGTGCGCTGTGCGCAGCGCAACCTGGCCGTCATCGGTGGTCAGGTCTACTGCGGCGACCTCTTCGAGCCGCTGCCGCGATCCCTGCGCGGGCGGGTCGATGTCCTGATCGCCAACGTGCCCTACGTCCCCACCGGCGAGATCCCACTCCTGCCCCGGGAAGCCCGCATCTACGAGCCGCTGACGGCGCTCGACGGGGGCCCGGACGGGCTCGACCTGGCGCGCCGGGTGGCGGCGGGGGCGCCGCTCTGGCTCGCCCCCGGCGGCCACCTCCTCATCGAGGCGGGTGAACACCAGGCGGATGCGACGGCGGCCATCTTCGCGGACAGCGGGCTGGTTCCGGAGGTTGCCAGCCTTGAGGAGATGGACGCCACCGTCCTCATCGGAGCAATGCGCGCAGCTCCGAATCGGTAGCGCGCAGCGGTGGGGGAGGGGGCGACGCCGGCCCGTCCCGTCCGCGGTTGCGAAACCGTCGGTGAGCTGTGACATGAAGCGTTCTGGAGGAGCGCGCCGCCCACCGTAGCGTCGCTCCTCGTGAAAAACCTCCCCGAGAGAGGGTTCCGGCGCGCGCCGCGCCGAGCCGCCCGCCGTGCCCTGCTATCGATCGCCAGCCTCGTGATGGCGGTCGCCCCGATGGTCTCCGCCGGCAACTCTCCGGCGGTCCAGGCCTCCGGGACGCCGAGTATCTCGCTCTCCGAGAGCGCGCCCGCGACCATCCTCTACGGCACCGACGCGTCCGTCTCCCTCACCGCGAGCAATGCGACCGGTGGTGTTTGGGGCTACAACCTCAGCTACGAGGATGTGCTTCCCGCGGGGGTCAGCTACGTCGCCGGGTCCACCAGCCCGGCCTCGGTCGGAGATCCCCAGATCCTCGCCAATGAGCCCGCGACCCACGACACCACCCTGATCTGGAGCAACGTCTCGGATCTCTCGTCCGGCTCCAGCAACACCCTCGACTTCAGCCTGGCGGCGGCCACCGACGCCGACCCCACCCCCGACTTCCTTCCCAATGAGAGCTACACGGACACCACCTCCGCCTACGTCAACACCGATCCCCGGGAGGTTCCCCAGTTCACGACCGGTGGGACACCGAGCAACGACACGGGTTCGGCGACGGCGAGCGGGACCACCACGCTCTCGCCGCTCGCCACCACCCAGACGCCGGGGGGCGACCACCTCCGCGGCATCCACGACCACCAGTTCGTCTCCACCATCACCGTCACCAACAACGACGTCCACGCCACCAACGGCATCACCGTGGACGACTGGTTGCCCGCCGGGCTCGAGTACCTGCTCTGCGGCCAGACCGACAACACCACCGACGCCGCCACCAACCCCGGGAGCGTCGACGAATACCCGGGCAGCCCGTCCATCGTCCGCGAGCTGGGGACGCCGTCCAACTGCCTGACCCCGGCGACGGTGGCAACCGCGAACACCGATCCGGACGGCAGCGGACCGCTCCCGACCGCCGTCTACACCCATGTGGAATGGACCGGTCTGGGCAACCTGGCTCCGTCGGCCAGCCTCACCATCGAGTTCGTCACCGCCATCCCGATCCGGGCCAACACCATGACGTGGACCGGCTCCGCCCCGATCGCGGCCAGCCTCGGCCAATCCGCCAACCTGGACAACAACAGCGGAGCGGAGACGACCAACGGTGAGGCGCTGACCATCTTCGCGACCGCCACTGGCACCTACTCCGGCACCCTGGGCAGCGGAGCCAACCCGGTGGAGGCGACCGGCTACGACACGGTGATCGCCCGCGACCTCGACACCACCAAGACGGTCTCCAACGGGACCTTCGACCAGGACGACCAGGTCGCCTACACGATCACGGTCAACACCTCCGAGTACCGCTACTCGGATGACACGACCGTCACCGACACGCTCCCCTCCGGCCTCTGTCCCCTGGGTAGCGTCAACTACGACGCCCAGGCCGCCCCCGAGTGCGCCTTCAACGGATCGATGCCCTCGCCGGCCTACGCCTCGGTCACCGAGAACGCCAACGGCACCTTCACCCTGGTCTGGGACCTCGGCCACATGGCGCCGTCAACGACCGAGAACATCACCTTCCCGGCCGTGGATCGGGTCGCCTACCAGTCCAACTACCAGCCCACCACCCCGACAGTCGGCAACGACAGCCTGACCAACACCGAGG